>PMMO01000010.1 GCA_003162215.1 Ignavibacteriota bacterium | reverse complement strand
GCAGGAGTTGCAGGAGGAAGGCGCCGCTATCAACTGGGCGAGCTTCGGCAAGATCTTCAAGCTCTACGACTTCAAGCTGCTGTGCATCGTCATGTTCATCGGTTTCGGCGCAGTCACAGCCATTCTGCAGCTCATCGACCAGATACTGAAGCCGAAGCACATCAGCTCAACCACCTCGGGTTTGGTAGGGGCGGTGTTTGTGATGGCGGGCGTGGTGGGCTGCGTGGTGATTCCGGCGCTGTCAGACAAATACCGAAGGCGCAAGCCGTTTATAGTTCTGTCCGCCGGCATGGCCGTGCCGGCCATGTTCCTCATGGCGCAGCTATCGGGCACTACCCAGACATTCCTGGTGTCCATGTTCATGGGCTTCTTCCTCGTTGCCGCCTACCCGGTGGTGCTCACACTGAACGAGGAGACCACAGGCCACGGGCTCACCGGCACAGCCAGTGCCATCCTCATGCTGCTGGGCAACCTGGGAGGGTGGACACTTACCCTTGCTATGGAAGGCATCAAGGGCCTCACCGGCGGAGCGAACAACAGCTTCTACTGGTCAATAATATTCCTGGTGGTGCTGTTCGTCATCGCCTTCGTCGTTGCGTTGTTCATCAGGGAGGACAACGCCAGGTTCGGAGTGGATTTGAAGGAGCCACAAGCGCCGGCACAGGTTACTTAGGTGCCTCGGGGGCCGGGATTCCAGTGCCGGACTTTAATGTAAGACCTCCCAAAAACGGGGCTTAGCTGGATAAGATGCTCTGAATGTCAAGGCGAATACGACGATAGTTTTTCTTTCCGTCCTTACTGCGGGAAACGGGCACCTGTTGACGAGACGACCGCTGCCAGATCCTTCGCAACTAAAGAACCTCCCAGGAAAGAGCTGACCGTGTTACTGGTTGACGACGACGAATCCATAATCAAAACGGTTTCCCTTTGCCTGAGATTGAAAGGTTATAAAGTGATAGCAGCCCAGGACGGGGAACATGCAGTTATTACGGCCCACAAGAAGGTGCCGGACGTGATCGTCCTGGACGTGGCGATGCCGGGCCTGAACGGCTTCGTGGTGATAGAGAAGATAAAACAGTCGATACACATAAGTAACATTCCAATCATCATTCTTTCGGCTTACGGTCAAGAAGAATATCGGCAGAAGGCGAAGGAATTGGGTATTGAAGAATACATGCTGAAACCTTTTGAACCCGACCACCTCATTGAAGTTATAGAGAAAGTGACCGGGGAGAAATAACGTGGCTCCGGGATTCCTCCATCGTAGACAGAGATAGGTGGCAATACTAAGCGGCCGACAACACGTAACGATCAAGCGGGCGATAATTCGACATTTAAATCACCGTCGTCCGTGATCTCCCAGTAGGAGGAGCTTTGCTTCCCTGTAATGAACTCGTAGAACGCAATCGCGTTCCCCACTGTCACCAACGGTAGGCTGGGGTTCTCGACGCGCACCTGATAGCCACCCGACCTGACCTCTAGCTCCACAAGGTTCCCCAGCCCTGTGACCGCCATCGCGAGCTTGAGGTTTACCTGCCGTTCGGGCTTTGGCTGCTGTGCGGACTTGAGTTGTTCCTTGGCCAGCGACAGAGAATACTGCCTCTGGGCTTCTATGATTGCGTCATCGATCTGCCGGCCAAGCTCGGACTTCAACTCGTCGAACACCGCCTGTACCGCACGCGCACCGAAGAGCGCCACCCGCACACCAAGTTCATCGTTCGTTATCGTCCCATCGTCGAAGTCCCAACGGACCTTGGATATCTCGAGCGGAATATCGCAATTAGTACACCGTTCAAATTCATAATCCCCGGGCTTCGCCTTTGTACTTACCGGCAGTAAACGGCTGGCAAGTTCCTGTGCATGAGGCGCCCAAAAGCAAGTGAGGTCATAGCGTTCAGGGCTTACCTCTTCGCTCTTGATCTCACTGGTTTTGTTGAGGATAGCTTCAAACGCCCCCCTGATGTCCCCGCAGACCATTGGCAGTGAGTAGGGGTTTGTCACGGCACATCGGAGATATCCCTTCCGCCATTGGAGCTCCTTCACTTCAATGACTCCGTATCCGTTCAACCTGGCCCCGTCACTAAGATTTCTCATGAAGTTGCGGACCACAGGTCGGGCCAGCGCCCCTCGTGGCCACGATTTCTGCTTCTTGATGTACTGGATTATCGATCGTGACTTGCTCTCAACGATGTACTTGTCGATAGAAATCCCGATGATGTCTTCGATGCCTGTGAAGAGGCGATCCAGGTGCTTACACTCATAGAACAGCATCCTATGAGTTGGATCACGTTTCTGTGTAATAGTTCCGTTTGAATTCCACTCGATGTACTTGCCGATCTGCACCGGGACGCCGCAAATAGGACATGTGTCGAGAATCCCCACGAGTGCCTCCAAACAAATCCCAGGATTCGTTGATTATAGCATAGCCACTAGATCCATCAGTGATCTGAAAATCGGGAGATGCAACAGTCAATCGCTGTTTAACAGCGCTGACGTGGTCAGGCTGACTCAAGACCAGAGCAGTTCCAGGATAGACGTACTCGTCCCGTGAAGGCTCACCTATCAGCCCGATGCGGACTCACATGGGGTAGGTAACAAGAGAGATGTAGGTTCCAGACCCGGTAGTGCTGATTGACAGGGTCGTCCCCGTGCTGCCTTTCTTTGCGGTGATGTTTGTACTGTAAGCGGTCTTGCTGTTGGAGATTATACTCCAGCCTCCCTTGGCCAATGCATCGTCGTAGAACGCCGTCACCTTCTGGATCGAGTCGGTCGACGTGAGTTGCAAGGACCCAGGGGCATCGCTGACAACCGTGGACGGCTCATACTTCGGTAACGTGTTCGAGCTCGTAGAAGGACTGGACCCCAGGCTGGATGAAGTCGAGGAAGCCTGCGCGCTTGATGGGGTCGTCGAGACTGAAGACGAAGAAGGAGTTGTGCCCGTCGACGTTGTCTTATTGCCGCCACATCCCGCGACCAGCAACATCGCCAGAAGGGTCAGCACCACTAGCACCACTATGCCCGATCCGGTAATCCTCTTCACGTCGATGCCCCTTTCCAGCTGGAATTGCCCGATATCCGGACGCTATCAACATCATGATTCTAGCACCACCTCAGTTTCGACACGATAAATGACATTATCGAGCGCATCGGAATCGCCTCTTGCTCCACGCTTCCTATCCCGAACACTGCCATGCCGGTCGGAGAAACAGGCAGGGATAGGCATGTCCTCCTCGAATAGGAAACATGTTCGATGTAGCGGCAGTTCAACACGCGGGGGGTTGGCGTCATGTCCAGAAAGCTTATCAAACATCCCTGTTTTAAATTGTTGGCGGCTGGCGTGCTCGTGGCAGTATTGATCATTTCACTGCCGCCCGCCTCCGGGACCGCGGCGTCCCCGACCAACTGGTTCCGATGGAACTGGCTGCGACCGCTACCGCAGGGGAACCCTCTCGCAGGAGTGTGGTGTGCGGACGCGAACCACGTCTGGGCTACCGGAGACAGCGGCACGATCCTGATGTGGAACGGCTTCAACTGGGTGCAGCAGACCAGCGGTGTCACCGGCTTCCTGGAGGGTTTATCCGGCCTTGACGCGAACCACGTCTGGGCTACCGGAGACAGCGGCACGAT
>PMMO01000076.1 GCA_003162215.1 Ignavibacteriota bacterium | reverse complement strand
TTTTTCTCCAATCCCGCATACTCAGCCGGACTGCCTGTCACCGCTTTCTGAAAGAGATGGTTGGCTCCCGAAATTGTCACGACCTGCACATCATTGTTCCCGCTCTTCGACAGGGCCGAAGACATGGGCTGGACATTCAATGAAGGAGCCACCTGCATGTCGAGTTCGCCGAATAACGCAAGAACAGGGCAGCGGATCCTTGCCAGGTCGGCCGCCGGGTCGTGCGAGATGAAGAACGCGAACCATGGCGTGCGAAGCGCGTTCATCTGAAGTTCGACACTCGCAGCGATCATCGAATCCGGATTCTGGATACCGGCCTTCTTTTCGGCTTCCGTTCGATCCAGACTCCGGCGCATTTCGACAATCAGCATTGAACGCAGTTCATCCCAGCCCTTCTGTGCCCTCACCGTCGCAAACACACGCCGCTCCAACTCGAGACCATGTTTGATGTNNTTTCATCACTCTCCCCCCCGGACCGGCCCAAGACCTCGATTTGCGACAGGATGGTGGAATCACCGGGGATCGCCGGTCCGGCGAGGAGAACAATAAACGCAACATCCTTCGATGCCGCAGCGGTCATTGCAGCAACCTCTGCTCCCTCACTATGACCTATCATTCCGATCTGAGAACCTTTGATTTCCCGACGCGCCTGCAAGAACCTGTGCATCGCCAGCGCATCCTGGGAAAAATCTGCAGTAGTCGATGTCTTCATGTCGCCGGTCGATCCACCGACGCCACGGTCGTCACAACGGAGCACAGCAAAGCCGTTGCGCGTGAGGTGATCGGCCAGGATCTTGAATGGTCTGAAGCCGAAGATCTCTTCATCACGGTTCTGCGCGCCGCTTCCGGTAAGCAGGATTGCGGCCGGAAACGGCCCGCCGGGNNATTCCGCCGGCTTGAGGCACCGAGAGAGTGCCCGCAAGCTTGACCTCTCCTTGTGCGATCACGACCTCTTCTTCGTGATACGGCGGTGCAGGAACAACTGCCTCAGCGTTCGGTACACCGGTCCGGTGCAGGGAAAACCTGGCCGATACACCCCCCTGCCGGAAGTCTCCGGCGATTGAATCTCCCCCGACTGTTCCATCGAACACGGCCAATCCCGGACCGGCGGGCAATTCAAAATGCACTGAGGGAAACGTGGCGCGTACGTTTCTTAACGACAGCCCCTTCGCCATCTGCATTGGAATGTCAATGGTCGCCTGCAGCGAGTCATTCGCTCCGCTGAAGTGCACGGCAATGCCAAGGTTCATGCCCGGAAGCGCGATAACACCCTCCCAGTTCCCCGCCATTCCCGTCTGCGCACGCATTGCGGGTGTGCCCGAGATGAGCAACACCAGACCACACAGCAAAGAGATCGTCGTTTTCATTCTCTCCTCATCGTAGAAGTGTCGTGGACAAATCACAAGCGATCATCTGTTGTGTCGGCGCCCTCCTTCTGAAGGCGCCTGTTCAAAAGAAAGGGGTAGACAAAGCCCGAGACAATTGTTGCTATGAGCAACGTAGGGAGCAGGACATACTGCAGCCCGACCCCGACGAGCGACAGGAGAGCGGTGAGCACACCGCTGGCGACAAACATCGCCCCCCCGAGAACATGACTTCTCTGCCAGACAGTGTCTGAGACGAGAGTCCAGGGGGTACGAATGCCGAAGAACCAGTTTCGTGGAACCCTGGGGAGATAGTTGCCGATGAGGGCGAACAGAATCCCCATGCTGACCCCGAGCATGTTCAGCGGCAGGCGCCCGTCGCGGGAAGCGAAAACGGTCAGAAGAAACACCACAAGGACAAATCCCAATATGAAATCCCGGATGAGCATCAGCACATAGTAGCGAGGCTGAATGCTCTTCCAGAAAGGATCGATAAACGGCACAAAGGTCAGTACCAGGTAGAGGCCGACGGCCACACCCACAATCATCAGAAGGAAGTTGGTACGTGGCATGTAGTGATCAACATTTCCCAGCAGGTCAAAATGCGAAGGGACCGGATCGGGAAGTGAAGGGCCGAATACCAGTGCCAGAACGACGATGGTGGCAACAACGGCGAGCGCAAACAGATCACGCGTCAATTTCCAGGACATGGTGATCACTTCCGTTTGTGGAACTTCATGAAATACTCCATGGCCATTTGGACGACGGTCATATTCAGCGAGTAGACGATGAACTGCCCGTTGCGGCGGGTTTCGACCAGATTCGACCGTTTCAAGATGTCAAGGTGATGTGAAAGGGTCGGCTGCGACACAGGAATGCGTTCGAGCAGCTCCGATGGGGTGCGGCT
Organism: Ignavibacteriota bacterium; assembly: GCA_003162215.1. Taxonomy (GTDB): domain Bacteria; phylum Bacteroidota; class Ignavibacteria; order UBA10030; family UBA6906; genus Fen-1255. The sequence goes on along the minus strand of PMMO01000076.1, from coordinate 11,866 downwards.
CCGTTCGCGGAGGAGCTGGATGATCGCCATCCGGGTAGGATCCCCGAGGGCTTTGAAGATCATGTTCAAAGGTGCCATACATTCCTACATATATACATGTGTACATATATAGTTCATACGAATATACACACGAAAGGTTGCGTTGTCAAGTCCATTCTTCCTCTGGACACATAAATTGTCGTACACATGAATTCTCCACACATACATTGCGCACATGAACTGCTGCACACATGAACTTGCACACATGAACCTGCACACATGAACTGCTGCACACATTCATGCACCCATAAAGCAGCGGGCATGGATGGTGCCGGCGGGCTACAGAATCCTCGTGAACAACGCCCCGGCATACGCACCGAGAAATGCGGGAATGAGAGAGAGCGCTGATATGACGAGAATCATCCCCACTGATATGACGAGAATCATCCCCACTGATATGACGAGAATCATCCCCACGGTGATGCCTGCGTCATCCCACGTGGGACGCGGATCAACCCAGCCAATGCACAGACCGAGAAGGACAGCGAGGAGGAGCATATAACACAGCTCTTCCAGTTAACATATTCATTACCCCTCCCAGCGTGGTGGCACCAGACTCTCGAGCTAGATCGCATCTCGCAGTGGTATAAGAAGAAGACGACAGTACGGCAGGCTTGAACGCGCACATGTGAGTGTGGAGGAACCCCCATTCTTCGTTCTCAGTTATGTTCAACCGGCTCCATACTCGACTGTTTCTTGTAGTCCGGCGGAATCACAAACAGGTCTGAAGCGAGCGGACGACGCTCGATCTTTGTCACCTCCTGAGAGTCGATCACCTTCCCGTTGTACCGCGTTGCGGAGATGAGGGGGAACAATTGGAGTTGACCCAACAACTCCGTGTCCGTCTCCGGTGATCTTCCCTCCCCATTTCCCAGAAGTGAATCCAACCGTCCCGCGAGATCGCCGAGACCCTTCGCCCCCCAAATCTCGGTCTCGGATTCCCCTCGTCTCAGAATAATCTGCTCGCACACATATCCGAGGACCTTCCGGGTTCGCTTCGTCCGTACCACTCTCGGCTTGTCAGGGGCCTGATCGCGCTGTTGTTTCGACTGTTCTGCAAGTGAGACCTCAAAATAGGTCTTCTCCACATCATTGAACACCCAGGAAATCTTGCGATCGTGTCGATAGATCACGGTTGAACCTGGAATGCCTCCCACCGTGGGAATTCGCACCTTGACCATGTCGCGCCGGACCCATATCGTCATGTCAAAATGTTGCCCGATGCCATTGTCATCAAGCGTGTAGTTACGGCTTTCGACAAGCCCTTCGAACTGCGCATTCGCGCGGGCCACTGCACAGAGCAGCGCCACGAGCAACGTCTTCGTAAGCTGTTTCATTGTCCCTTATTTCACCAACAACATTTTCTTTGTGGAAATGAACTGCGGATCTACGCCATTGTTGCCATCGATCTGGAGCCGGTAGAAATACATGCCGCTTGCCAGTCGACGGCCATCAAATGCAACCCTGTACACTCCCGGTAGCTTGTTCTCATTCACCAGCACCGCCACCTCGCGGCCGAGCAGATCGTACACACTGAGCTTCACCCAACTAGACCCCAGACCCGAGACCCCAGACCCGAACCGATTGTCAATTGTCAATGGACTATTGGCAATTGACGTTGACGCTGACCCGGTCTGGGAACCCGCAACCGTGAAGCCTATCGTTGTGCTCGGATTGAACGGATTCGGATAATTTTGCTCCAACACGAACTCCCCTGGGATCTCCACTACCGTGTCTTCTGCAACACTTGTGAAGTAGTGCAGGACCTCCCCATTCGATGTGACCGCCCAGCCATCGGCCGTGTCAGCAAAGCTGACATGCGTAATGCCCCCTAAAAATGGGTAGAGCGTCTCGGCAACCCATGTCGCTCCGTTGTCGCGTGTGTGAAACGGTGCCGATGCGGTCACTGCCCACGCTGCATGAGCGCCGGACACACAGGTGACCGCAGCCATCTGTTCGGTCGTCGAGAGACTCACAGCGCCCCAGGTCTGTCCACCATCCGTCGACCGGGCAACATAGCCATTGTCATGGACTGCGTAACCCGTTTCAGCATCGTTGAACGCAACGCCATAACTGTTTGTCGAACCGGTTGAAGCGGATGTCCATGTCGTACCGCCGTCGGTCGTCCGCCAGACGCGGTTCGAGTTTGTACCGAACCATCCGTGTTGTGCATCAGACCACCAGAACGAATTGTTCCAACCGGCTTCGGTCGCGCTCAGACCGGGTTCGTTGGCAAGATGAACCCAGTTGCCACCGAAGTCCTGTGTCTTGAGCACCACAAACTTGCCATCTCCCGGCGGATCACCGAGCGCATAACCCGTCCCATCGGGAAACATGCGTATGGCATCGATGAACGGACTCTGATTATCAGGGTAAGTCTGCTGGAACCAGACTGAACCTCCGTTTGTCGTCGCAAAGATCCGGCCGTCTTTGGTCCCCACCCAGGCACGTTGACCATCAAGCGCGTTGATGCAATACAGACCCGTTTGTGGCAGGCCAGCCGTGACGTCACTCCAGGAACTACCGCCGTTCGTGGAGCGCACAACCAACCCACCTCCATCGCCGCCGGACGCCCAGATCACCTCCTTGCTTGCCGCATGAATGCTGTACAAACTTGCGGCAGATCCGTCAAGCTGCAGCAACCAGAGCGGCACCACGGGGAAGAGTATTGCGCGGAACGCAGCACCATCCTGTTCAGCCGTATTGTACGTCCAAACCACCCGCAGGGCTACCTCCTGCGTCCTCTCCAGCGAGCCAACCCGAAAGGTCATGGCGGGGACGTTCACTTCTTCGCCCACACCCACCGATCCCACGGAGGCGACACCGTTGATCACTTGCAGTGCCGGATCAGAAGCCGTGACCACAACCTCACAATCAGTTGCAGGAAGAAACAACGCATTCCTCAAACGAAATGACAGGACGAGTGTGTCCCCCGTAATAAAGAGCTTTCGGCCCCCGGTGGTTTGCAGCTTTCCATTGACGAGATCCAGTGCGGGATGCGACTCTGTCAACGCCCGGGCGAAATTCACTCGTCCCCGACCCATGCTGCCTGCATATGATGAGTTCACGTCGTCGATGGGATCCGCAGTTGTGCGTATCTGGGCGGCTACCTGCGAAGGCGTCCATGCCGGGAATACACCACGCAAAATTCCGGCGAGTCCGGCTGTATACGGACTCGAATACGAAGTGCCGCTACCGCCGTCCCCGTATCCACCGCCGGGAAAAGCACTCAGGATGTGCACTCCCGGAGCGAAGACCTGTACCGTTTTGCCGTAGTTCGAAAAAGGGGCTTTTGCGTCATCGGTGGAGTTGGTCGCGCCAACCGCGAGCACTCCGGCGTAGTTTGCAGGATAAAACGCAGCCATGTCGGTGTTTTTCCCGTCGTTTCCCGCGGCAGCAACGACCAGAGCGCCGGCGCTTGTCGCTGCCGTGATCACATCCTGTTCAAATTGCGAGAAACCGCCCGGACGCCCCCAGCTGCAATTGATGACCCTGGCACCATTGTGGACTGCGTACACGATTCCCTCATAGCCATAGGCAATGGTATTGTCGTCTGTTGCAGAAGCGGCGCAAATCGGCATGATCGCGCAATTCCAACTCGACCCGGCCATTCCTTTGCCATTGTTGGTGACAGCACCGAAGTGACTGGCCGTCGCCGTACCATGCGCATAACTTCCGGGCGCAGAGCTGACCCCCGATGGATCATTCGTATTATTGGTGAAATTCCAGCCCACAACATCATCCACAAAGCCGTTCCCGTCGTCATCAACCCCATTCAGATCCCCTGCGTCAAAAAGGCCGTTGTGATTGATGTCCTCGGCTGAATTGATGTGCACATTTGCCAGCAGGTCCTCATGCCGCCAGTCGGTCCCGCCGTCCACATCCGCTATGATCACCGAGCCGCTTCCCTTCGCCACACTCCAGCCATCAAACACATTCATCCGGGTCAGCGCTGCCGTCTGAATGCTCAGCAGCGGATCATTTGGCGAGTCGCATAACTGCTGGTAGTATTTTGGTTCGGCATACTCAACTCCCGGGAGACCGGCGATCCTCTTTGCGAATGCAGCAGGATCGACTCCATCGTTNNGAACATCTGATGCATCCCCGTCGCCCCCATGCGGGTCAACATGGCCGGGAGGGAGTTGCCGGCTTTTTCCAGAGCTCCCGTCACATCCAGTGCGCCGGATCTGACTTTCACTATTACCGTGTTCGGAACGACAGCCGCCGTTGATTGGCCGCTGACTCCGTTCTCGCCACCATGGGCCGGTCGCACACCAGCCCCCACTTGACCTGGCAACAGCCCAATAACAAGCAAGGCGACCGGGACGAAAACGCGCGCACGCATCATGAACAGGTGACGGTTGTGAATGATACTTTTCATTTAAAGGAACAAATGAATGTGCGAGAAAGCAAGGGGCAGCCAGGTGTGACCGGAATACATGTTGACTTTCCAGCGCGTAATCCGTATTTTTGATGTAACCACTTCACCGTTGTTCAACTCTCACGGGATCGCACGCATACTGGACGTTGGTACTGAAGATCAGCACTATATTACAGATTCCGGAACCAGACGTCTTATGCGCAAATCCTTTCTGCTGGTTTTCCTCTTCTCGCTTGCTTTTGTCTCTTGCGAGAACAATCCGCTCGATGCGGTTGACAACCGGGGCGCCGCGCCGTTCTTACAGTCGGCCACAATCACACCCGCGGGCTTTGATCTTGATGCAATGATCATTCCGGGGACATCGTACCAACTGTATGCCTCTGTGTCCGCACTCGTGAGCGACCCACAGGGTGCTGCTGATGTTGCAGCGGTCACGTTTGCGCTTTTCGGTCCCTCAGGGGATGTGCCGATTACATCAGGGCAGTGCACTAAAACCTTGCCATCTGACAATTCTCAGCCTGTGATTTGCAGCGGGACGCTCGCCTTCTCTGTTGACCGGAATGCGACCGGGAGATACCGTCTGGAACTTTCGGCACATGATCAGGCAGGCCACGTGAGCGCGACTCTCCTCCAAGAGATCCCTATCTACAGAGGTAAAAGCGCTCCCGTTCTCAGCCAGCCAGGCGCCCGCATACTTGCTCAGGCAGGAACCGATTCAACCCGGTACGCAGTCACGGTCGCAGCCTACGATTCAAACGGTCTTGCAGACATTGCCCAGGTAACAGTCCGTGCGATCGGCACAAGGAACACTGCCCTTCTGACGATGTACGATGATGGATTGAGATCGCATGTTGACGCCATCGCCGGTGATGGGGTCTTTTCTCTCCCGACATGGGTTTCGCCAGTCGGCGACATCCATGATGTCGTCTTCGAATTCCTGGCGACAGATAAAGCCGGACATGCGAGCAGTGTGATCCGTCGGCCGGTGGCGAATGCAATCCCGCGTTTCATCTCTCTTAACGTCCCGTCAACGATTACGCGCCCGGCCAGCGGCAACAGTACGGTGACATTCTCTGTAAAAGTCGCCGATGACGACGGCCTTGCAGACATCGATTCAGTCTACTTCCGGAACATGAGTTCCACGAACCCGGTGCCATTCCTCCTCTACGACGATGGAGACTTAACGGCCCACGGCGATTCGGTCGCTCATGACGGCTCCTATGCCTCCATCCTGCAAATCAGTTCCACCAACTCACCGGGAGTGAAGGTATTCCAGTTCTCGGTCGCTGACCGGTTCGGTGCCCGTGCGGATTCCACCAGGAATATCACTATCAACTGACGGCCATGACACGACGTGCACACATACTGACATTTGCTGTGGCCGCCATGGGTGCGGGACTTATCGGCACGATTTCGACCGTTCAATGTCAATCTCCGTTCCTGAAGACCTTCGCACTTGGCGCTATTCATGGTGAGATTTCGAATGCCATCCCGAGCAACAACGTTTCCCATATCTCCATACGCGGCTCGACAATCTGGATCGGCACGAGCAAAGGACTGGCGCGCAGCTCGGACGGAGGCCAAACATGGGAGCGGTTCGGGAACGTCCCCCAGTTCGCCAACAAGGGTATCTTTGCTTTGGCGCTGCGTGGCGATTCCATCTGGGTTTCCACTGGCTACTCCAAAGATGTCGAAGGACAATCCGTTCAGACCGGCAGCGGTTATACGTACTCAGTAGACAATGGGACGACATGGTCGGGACTGCCGCAAACGCTGGATGGGCTGGGGGACAGTCTCGTGACCTACGGCCTCAATCAAGTCAAGTTCCTCCCGATTGTCGTACCCGAACAAAACGTGACTTTTGATATCGCGCTCAGCAGGGGCACGGAGTGGATTTCCAGCTGGTCAAGTGGCGTCCGGAAATCCACCGATCGCGGTACCACCTGGCAACGCATCGTCCTGCCATCGAAGCGCATATCGTCGATCGCCCCGACCGATACTCTTGTCAACTACAAAATTGATCCGCGGCAGGACAACAACTACCTCGCGTTTTCCGTTTACGCTCAGGCAGACGATACGATCTGGGTGGGAACCGCAGGAGGTGTTAATCGTTCGACGGATGGCGGTTCGAGCTGGGTGAAGCTCACGAAAGATACGCAGGTCGAAGGCATTCTCAGCGATTGGGTCATCGCCGTCGATGGACAACAGTTCCCGTGGGGAACCCGCATCTGGACAACCAACTGGCCGGCAGAAGGTGTGAACCAACAGTACGGCGTGTCATCCTCCGACGATGGCGGCCGGATATGGAAGAATCACCTTGTCGGGATCAAAGCGTACGGGTTCGCATTCAAGGACACGATCGCCTATGTACCAACGGAAGCCGGCGTCTTCAGGACGTCCGACGGCGGGACTTCCTGGACCCGCACAGGCACCATCATCGATGATCAGACTCACGAGCGAATTACCGAAAACATTTTCTATGCAGTCGGCGTCCAGGGGAATACTGTCTATTGCGGGAGTTCTGAAGGCCTGCTGAAAACCGAAGACTCCCCCGCTCATCCATTTGGCGAACGCTGGGAAATCCTCCGCTCGTTCGCGTCTCTTCCATCGGCGGCTGCAACCTATGCGTATCCCAACCCGTTTTCACCGAAGTCAGAGTCTATCCGGATCCACTACGCTGTACCCGCAGGAGGAGCCTCGGTGACTCTTGAAGTGTTCGATTTCGGTATGAACAGGATTCGTACGGTGGTAAAAGATGCGCAGCGAATCGGCGGACGGGAGCAGGATGAAATCTGGGACGGTGCTGACGACACGGGGCAACGGCTCCCCAACGGCGTATACTTCTACCGTGTGACTCTTGCAGGACAGGAACCGATGTGGGGCAAGATCATGGTGCTGCAATGAACCGCACTCGTCCGGGAGTTCTTCCCATCCTCATTGTCGCGGTGGTTGTTGCACAGTGTATTGACCCTGCCGCTTTCGCGCAGCTTGCCGGTCAACCCGGCGCGTTTGGGCGAATGGGATTTGGCGCTCGCGGCATGGCGATGGGCAATGCCATGTCAGCGGTGCCCACGGGCGATCTGGCCAGCTATTACAACCCCGCCCTTCTTCCCTTTGCTGCGACGCGGTCGGGATCGGCCTCGATGGGGATTCTCAGTCTGGACCGCTCGCTCAATTTTTTGTCGTATGCAATGCCCCTGCCGCCCAAGGCGGGTCTTGCGATCAGCGTGATCAACGCCGGCGTCAGCAAGATCGACGGACGTGATGGAGACGGTGAACAGACCGGCGCTCTGCGCACATCCGAGAACCAGGCGTCTCTCGGCTTTGCGATCAGATTCACCCCGGTGTTCAGCGCCGGTGTGAATGTGAAGCTGCACTACTACCATCTCTACACCGACGTTTCATCAACAACAATCGGGTTTGATTTCGGCACTTTCTACATGATCACACCCGAACTCGGTGCGGCGGTCACTGTGCGCAATGTCGGCTCGCGATATAAATGGGACACCGGACCTCTGTTCGGGCAGAATGGACAGACAAGCGAAGAGGCCTTTCCACAACTCTATACGGCCGGACTGTCCTATCAACTCGATGATAGTCTCGGTGTGATCGATGCTGAGATTGAATTCAGTAACAAGGAGACCATCCTTGCCCGGGCCGGTCTGGAAATGACGATCCTCCCGGAGTTTTCGGCCCGCGCAGGCATCGACCGCGTCGATCTAAAGGAGAAAGGGAACGGCGTCAAGCCTTCCATCGGGTTCACGTTCAGGAAACCGCTTGGGGGCTGGACTCCGGCAGTGCACTACGCATTCATCATCGAGCCCTTTTCTCCGACAGACATGCACATCATCACTGTCTCTGTAGCGTTTTGAGGAGATCATGCAGCATTATCGAACGTCCTCTCTGACATTGCGGACCGCCATCGTTTCCGTTTTCTTTGTGTCCGCAGTGCTTGCCGGCGCCTCTCAGGCACGCGCAGGTGCCGGTGCAACCGGCCTTGCGTTTCTCAAGCTCGGTGCTTCAGCCCGAGGTGTCGCCATGGGTGACGCGATGTCAGGTGCGGCAAGTGGTGCAGCGGCAACATTTTATAATCCGGCCGGACTCGGCGCGGACACAACGATCGGCAAAGATTTCGAATTTCTTTTCATGCACAAAGAATGGATACAAGACTCACGCACGGAGTTCCTCGGAGCCCGGATGAGACTGGGCAAACAGCATTCTCTGGGTGTGTCTGTCCTCACGACCACGGTCGCGGATATTGAGATTCGCACCCAACCGGGCGAGGCGCAAGGCACATTCACCTCGCGCGATCTCGGTGTCGGCCTTTCGTACTGTTACGAACTCGATCCCGGCCTCCGCATCGGCCTCACGGCACGCTTTCTCTATGAGCAAATACTTGTCGATGACGCCCAGGGCCTCGGGGTGGATGCAGGTATGCAGTACGAAGGGTTGATCGATGGGCTGACACTGGGCGCAGCGGTCGCGAACATCGGCAAAATGGCGGAGTTCCGCAGTGAGCCGCTCAAGCTTCCGGCGTTGATACGTGCCGGGGCGGCATACAGGCTTGACATTCCCGATCTTCAATCATCTGCAATCCTGGCCGGCGACATCGAGAATGTCTTCGCCGAATCACAGCCTCTTGCCAGGATCGGCGGCGAGTGCGGATTTAGGGATCTCTTTTTTGTCCGGGCCGGCTATCAGTTCGGCTCTGAAGGCCGCGGACTCAGTCTCGGCGGTGGGCTCCAGTACGGGGTGTTTGGCGTGGATTATGGGTTCAGCCGTTTGTCCAACGATCTCGGCAATGGACACACGGTGGCTTTGCGTGTGGAGTTCTGAGGAGTCCTACCGGTCTGATCGAGAATTGGGGGTCTGATCGAGAGGGGAATTAGGGGTCCGACTCCGCCTGCATCCCCAATATTGAAATCCAATCCAGTGACCGCTTCCCTGATTGTGCTGCGAGCAACAGTATGAGGCAGTATCTCCTCATCTTGAGGATGGAGCATCGGTATGTTGCGCTTTAAAGGTCTCCACGTGCCGGACGATAGCTTCAAGATCTATCTGCTGGATACACTCAAGGTTGTAGGGACAAGAGCGTTTCCAGCAAGGTGAACACGCAAGCTTCTCGGGAATGAGCTTGATCCCGCGATCGAAAAGGTCAATCTCGGTCCAGCAACTCACGCCAAACCAAACCACAATCTCCTTCTTCAGTCCGATAGCTGCATGCATGCCAAAAGAGTCGCCCGAGATTACGAGGTCACAAAGATTGATGTAGCAAATCCCCTGACGAACTCCTTCTGTCGTCGGGGTGTTCAGCACTTTTTCTCCCACACGCCGGGCGATTTCCGCATTGCGTATGGTATCTTCAGGTCCCCCGAGTAGCACCAGTCGCACCCCCTTGATACCGGCAAGTCGTCCGATCAACCGGACGTGCTGGTCCACGGTCATCTTCTTGTTCGGATACAGCTCCGAGCAGCCCGTATTAAAGCCCACTACAAGCTCTGCACGATCAAGACCGTGTTGGGTCTTATAGTCGGTGCAAAACACCCGTTCTTCCGGAGTAAGCACGAGCTCGTATTCGTCACGGCGGAACTCCAATTCGAACTGCTCGCATTGAAGCTGCGGAACGGTTTTTTGATTTACACGGAATTTCAGATGGTCGTCCAACCCGAGACGGTAGTTTTCTATCGCCGCCGGATTCAGCGGGATAATCTTGCCGTCTTCATTCAGCCCGAAACCTCTGCGCTCCGTTGCCGTAACTGCCATCGTGAAAGCACCGGAACGCTGGGACTTGTCGACATTGAGCACGAGATCGAACGACATCTGACGCAGAATGAGCCAGCTCTCAGGCTCCCAAAGGTATACCCGGTCAATGAGCGGGTTGTTCTGGAGCAGTGGTGCGGCATTCTTTAGTGTGATCCAGTATAGTGAACTCTCCGGGTATTTCCGCTTGAGAGCCGGCAGGAGTGCTGTCGTCACAAGGACATTCCCCATTGCGTCGAGGTTGACAACGAGGATCTTCGTGCCGATGGGCTCACACTGTACACACTCCTGCAAGCAGTTCTCGCCGGGCACACAGGGTTTGTACCCCGTAAAGTGCTTACACGCGGGTATGGGAATCGGAGAATTCGTCATGGAGAGTCGATCGTCCGGGATTCAATTCAAGGAGTTTCTCGAAAGCATCAAACACTGCATCGACACTCAGCTCGTTCATGCACGGATTGCCGATGGGACACGAGGTGAGATTGCAACCCAGGCAGCCAAGCGATTCGTTGCGCACCGTCAGATTTTTCCCGTCGTATGGTCCCTGAAGCTCCGGGCGCGTGGGTCCGAAAATGCCGAGTACCGGAGTGCCCACGGCTGCGGTGATATGCATGGGACCGGAATCGTTGCTCACAACATAGGCGCATCGGGCAAGCAATGCAGCCAGTTGGGTCAGGGTGGTTGCGGGAGGGATGAACGGCGCCGGGCGCATCTGCCGTGCGATGGTTTCCACCTCATCCCGTTGTCCCGGACCCCAGGGGAGTACGACCGTCCATCCAAAGCGTTCGTGAATCCGGTCTGCCAGAAGAGCAAAATTCTTCAGGTGCCAGCGCTTCGTATACCACCCTCCGCCCGCGTTCACTCCCACAAGCACTGCCTGCTCGATCCGGGCGTCGGTCAAGACCTTCTGTATGAATGCAGCATCCTCACCCCCGTAGTGAAAGTGCAGAGTCCGGTCAACGATCGGCACACCGATCCTTTCGATGGCATCCAGGTTGAACTGGCTGTTGTGCACTTCTCCGCCCCGGGGCGTCACGAGCACGTTGTACGCATAGCTGCGTCCGCGGAACTTGTAGCCCACCCGGTGGCGCGCTCCGCTGAGCCGCGTAATCAACGCAGTCCGCGGGTTCCCGAACAGATCGATCACCATGTCATATTTCCCCCGCCGCACCATGCGAATAACATCCAATCCGGACATGGTGTGCCTGTCATAGACAAGAGTGCGATGAACTGCGGGATGGAGACGGAGCACATCAACGGACGGACTTTCCGTGAGGAAGTCGATGGAGCTCGCACCAAATGCGGCGCGCAAATTGGGAAGCACAAGCGTGGAGAGAACCACATCCCCCACCGCACGCAATTTGATCACGAGGATCCTGCGGACATTCTCGGGATCAACAATCATCGCGCTCTAGATCCACTTGTTCCGCTTGAACACCCAGAGCATTCCTCCGGCCACGAGGGCCATAAAGGCTGTTGTGATGGCGACACCATATTCCCAGTTTGCAATCGGCAGGTGAGTGAAGTTCATGCCGAAAAACCCGGTGATGACACCCAAGGGAAGAAAAATGGTGGAGATAATCGTCAGAACCTTCATCACCTGGTTCATCCTGTTGCTGAGACTGGACAGGTAAATATCAATCATCCCGGAGAGCATGTCCCGGTAGGTTTCCACGGTATCCAATA
>PMMO01000166.1 GCA_003162215.1 Ignavibacteriota bacterium | reverse complement strand
CTCGACAAGCAGAACCGCCATGAGCGCCTGCATCTGTACCGAGGAATCCGGCGGCGCGGCAGTATCTCCAACGGGAGCGCTGCAATAGATCTCGGTGCGTCCGAGCCAGATCATTGCCTTGAAATAGTTCTGTAAGACCGGATCCTCTGCGTAGTGTCCTCTCGGCTTGAATTGCGAAAAATCAATCACCCGCGTTCCAGAGCCGAACAGAGCAACCTCCGCCGGACTCTCGCCCGCAATAGACTGCAGCATACTTGAGACGCGGGAGACGTTTTCCGCAAACACGGGAGCGCCACCGTGACCGAGCAGCTGTCGCGCCACAGCCAGATAGAAATCCATGTCACGCAAGGGGATCGTCATCCCCGGCTGTGCATCATAACGGGCCGCAAGAGCGGGAACACCCTCGTGGAGCCGGCTCAAGAGTGAATCAAGAGAACAGATCAGGATCTGCCGTTCCACGCGCTCCAGGATGTTGTCATACGACTTGTGGAAGGCATGCAGGATCGCATCGGTAGTGACGAACACGGGCAGGTCGGCGTGCCACGCCTCATCGTACACAAGCCCGATCGACTGCCTCTTCAGGCGCTCGCTCACAACAAATCCGTGGTTGCCGAGGAGCTCAAGTTCATACGGGGTAAAATGGTAGAGAGAATCAATCCGCGCAAAGTACGGCGTCGCTGCAACAGGCGTGGCAGCGTGCGCGTTGAAGATGCCGCCGGGATGGAGTGCGAGCAATTGCTGCTCTGTCATGTTCTGATGTGCCGACAGAAACTGGCGGTACGCCTCCACATCGAACCCATCCCGGTCCTGTGCGGACGCACCCGCAAAGAGGAGCGCCAGCACACACACCAACCCGATTGATACCCGCGAGCCATTCATGGAGACACCTATGGTGGAATTGTCAATGAAAAATAGCCACCAACTGTGAGAAATGCAAACGCCAGGAACTTGCGGGATGGGCGGTTTTCTCGTATTTTGATGTGTTTTCAATCCCAGTCTGTCCGGCGGATCCTATGCACAACCATGAACGGCTCAAAATCGAAGACCTTGTCGACACGCATATTCAGAGCTTTCAGAAGCTCATGCGCCACAAGGTCAGGGATATCCTGCTCGTCTCCAGTCTCTACGATCAATACCTGTTTGAGGAGGATGGCCGGCTGTATGAATTGATCCGGCAGGAATTCCAGGTCCTGAACCTCAGTCACCCACCCGAGCTTACCCACGTCACGAGCGGGAAAGAGGCGCTGGAACTGATGTTATCGGGTGAGGAGTTTGACCTGGTGATCACCACGCTGCATATCGAAGACATGCACGTGATCAAGTTCGCGCGCATGATCCGCGATGCCGGGGTCACCACGCCTATTGTTCTTCTCGCCTACGACAACAGAGAGCGGAAAGAACTGGCGACAAATTACGACACTTCCATCTTTGAAAACATCTTCCTCTGGCAGGGAGACTATCGCCTCCTGATTGGTATCATCAAACAGCTGGAAGACAGACTCAACGTAGAGAACGACACTCGCGCTGTGGGAGTGCAGTCCATCATCCTTGTCGAAGACAGCGTGCAATTCTATTCTATGTACCTGCCGCTCATCTACACGGAAATCCTGAACCAGTCGCAGCGCCTGATCTCTGAGGGGGTGAATATCACCCATCGCTTTCTCCGCATGCGGGCGCGTCCGAAGATCCTTCTCTGCACGACTTTCGAACAGGCATGGGAATACTTTGAGCACTATGAGGATCATATTCTCGGGATTATTTCCGACATCAACTTCAAGCGGAACGGCGTGAAGGATCCCGATGCAGGGTTTCACTTTGCCGAACTGGTGCACCAACGCCACGCAGATATTTCCATCCTGCTGCAGTCAAGCAACCCCGACTATGAAACCAAGGCGAGGGCAATCGGCGCGAGTTTTCTCCGCAAAGGCTCGCCGCGCCTGCTCCATAATCTGCGGAAGTTCATGCTCGACAATTTTGGATTCGGTGACTTCGTGTTCCGGACCACCTACGGGACCGAGGTGGGACGGGCTACGGATCTGAAATCGTTGGAAGAACAGTTGCACGTGGTTCCGGACGAAACCATTGTCTTTCACGCGTCGCGTAACCATTTCTCAAACTGGCTCAAGGCACGTACCGAGTTCGGGCTCGCCCATCATCTCCGCCCGCACAAAGTGAGCGACTTCGCCACAGTGAGCGACCTGCGCCAGGAGCTGATCCGCGCCCTCCGGGCGTACCAGGAAACGAGACAACGTGGTGTCATCACGGAATTCAGCCGGGAGACGTTCAATACACAGAACGGGTTCGCACGCATCGGCGGCGGATCACTTGGCGGAAAAGCGCGTGGACTCGGATTCATCAATACGTTGATCAACAGGTATGCGGTCCGCAATCACTTCCCCGATGTGGAAATTACCGTCCCCTCGGCGGTTATCATAGCCACGGATGTCTTCGACAGATTTCTTGCAGACAACAACCTCGAGGCTTTCGCACTTAACACACGGGACGATCACGAGCTCCATACGCGTTTCCTCGAAGCCCCCCACTTCCCGCAGGATACCCTCAAGAAGCTGTCGGACTTCCTCGACATAATGCGTGAACCCCTCGCAGTGCGCTCTTCAAGCGTTCTCGAAGACTCGCAGTACCAGCCGTTTGCCGGAGTGTACGCCACGTACATGATCCCGAATAACAACCCCGACCATCACATCCGCTTGATTGAGTTGATGCAAAGCATCAAACTGGTCTATGCGTCAACGTATGCGCAAAAATCCAAAGACTACATGAAGGCGACTGCATACCGGCTGGAAGAGGAAAAGATGGCGGTTGTGGTCCAGCGGATGGTCGGCGCCGCACGTAACAACAGATTTTATCCCGACTTTGCCGGCGTGGCCAAGTCGTATAACTTCTATCCGGTGCCGCCGCAGAACGCCACTGATGGCATCGTCCAGGTTGCGCTCGGTCTCGGCAAGACCGTGGTGGATGGGGGAAACTCCGTGCGCTTCTGTCCGAAATATCCCCGCCACCTCATGCAGTTCTTTTCCACCCGCGAGACCATCAGAAATGCCCAGCAGGAATTCCAGGCACTTGACCTGCCGGAAGGGCTGATCAATCCGCTGCCCAGTGAGCCGGGAATTTTCATTAAGACCTATGACTTGAGCAAAGCCGAGGAGGATCAGACCCTCACCGCGGTGGGTTCCACCTATTCACCGGAAAACGAAACGGTCTATGACGGCATATCGAGATCCGGCAGACGCATCGTCACATTTGCACCGATCCTGAAACACAAGGTCTTTCCCCTGCCGGAGATTCTTGAGCTCATTCTCGAGCTGGGTACCTGGGGAATGGGAACGCAGGTGGAAATCGAGTGGGCGGTAAACCTTAAGGTCCCGCCGGGATCGCAAAAGGAATCCGCGCTGCTGCAGATCCGACCCCTGGTGCTCAGCCTCGAAATGGAAGAACTGGGCGTCGATATTGAAGATACAAACCTCCTGATTTGCCGGAGTGAGCAGGTACTCGGCAACGGCGTGTTCAAAGACATCCACGATGTTGTCGTCGTCGACATGCAGACCTTCAATCGTTCGAAGAGCCAGGAAGTCGCTGCAGAAATAAGTCAGATCAATACCCGCCTCACCAATGAGCAGCGTCCGTATCTGATCCTCGGTGTCGGACGCTGGGGCAGCATGGATCCGTGGCTGGGGATCCCGGTCACGTGGGACCAGATCTCGGGCGCATGCGTCATCGTCGAATCCGGATTCAAGGATATGTTTGTGACACCATCGCAGGGTTCACACTTCTTTCAGAACATCACCTCATTCCGTGTCGGCTACTTCACCGTAAATTCGTCGCTACCGTCGTCATTCATCGATTGGGATTGGTTGCGGGCGCAAGAGGCTGAAGAGAAACTGACATTTACACGGCACCTCCGTTTCTCTGACCCGATTACGGTGAGGATCAACGGCCACAAAAATCAGGGGGTGGTGTTTAAACCGGGGAAGGGATAGGCGGATTACTGCTGAAAAGTGCCAATGACGCTCGCAGACGCCAGCACATGCCCGTGCATTGCATTGTCGCATTCCTTGAGCGTTGCAAAGGGTCCGAGAGGAAGAGAGGGAATGTCAAGCGCGTGGACGGTGATCTCGTACTCATGAGCACCTGAGCCGCGTGGTGGGTTCGGCCCTCCGTAACCGTTGTCACCGTAGGAATTCCGCAGTTCCATGCTGTCTCCGGGCAGAGCGCGGTGCATTCCGGAGACACGTTCGGCAACCTCGCGTGCGGTTGCCGGGATATTGATCACATACCAGTGCACCCAATTCTTTGCAATGGGATGCCGGTCAATAATGGAAAGCGCAAATGACGCTGTTTCCACCGGGGCATCCGCCCACTCCACCGCCGGCGAAATATTCTGCCCCCCTTTGACGCCGCGATGAGCACACTTAGTCGGGATGTACTTCCCGCTGAGAAGTGCCGGGCAGAAGACTCTCATTTCTGCGTCCCTCCCACTATTGCATTCCGGATTTCCCTGCGGATTTCGTGCATTTCCACCCGACCCTTGCGGAGATAACGTACGCCGCGGGACTGCAGATCAGTCACTTCACGCTGCCCGAGATCCCGGCCACTAATCACGATGACCGGCACGCCTTTCGTCTCGGGGTCAGCGCGCAAATCATTGATGAAATCCATGCCCCCCCTTCGACGCAGGGCAAGATCCATCAATACAACAGCCGGTTTCAGATCCTTCACTACAGTGACAACATCTTCACCGTTAACAGGAAACTGTACACCGTCATAGCCATCATCTTCGACGATGAATTTGAGCAAATTGGAGAAGTCAATACTGTCTTCGACAATAAGGACGGACTTTTTCTGTTCAGACTTTGCTGTTTTTCCCATATGGCGCCGGTGTGTGCTTGCGGATTCTTGTGAGGCAGGGTGTGTATGGCAAGATACACCAAAGGGTGCAATAAAGCAACATGGGCTTGCAAGAGCGTGTGAATCTTTGTATCATTTGTCGATTTTAGAACGCCGTTCCATGTCGAAGGAGACCTGACCTTTGGTGCACGCACGCTTGCTGATTCCCGTGGCTGCCGTCATAACACTTACTCTCCCTGCCTGCTCGTCCCTCACGCTGGAAAACGTGGATTTCGGGTGGCCCGTAGAGAGCCCATTGACGGTAAGCGCTACCAACATCGTTGAAGATATGCGATACGCAGTTGCTTTCCCTGTTGCGCAGCTGGCAATGGCCGAATTCGCTGATTCCGCTGCACTGCGGGGTATCACACTCCGGGTTATCCGTAACCACGAAGGCTTCTACTTTGTCACCGGCCCCAGGTTCAAGCATGTCTACATCTTCGCCCCGCGCGCAAGCTCTCTCGTGCAATCCGCAGCCCTTGAGGTGAGCACGACCGGTCTCGCAGCGCCGGCATTCAATCTCCGCCCGCCCTATGTGGAACTCATCGATGGCGGGGCGAATGCGCGCCTCCTTACATCGTCGGAAATTGTCGAAGGAAAGAAATAATGCACCGCCTGATTTTTCCCTCTCTCGCATTCGCGATTGTCTTCTCCTCCGCGCTCGCAGCGCTGGCACAGGATTCCGACTTCGCGACAAAACGTAACTTCGAATCGCGCGCCGCGACATTGGCGGCACGGATCGATGCAGCCATCAACACAGCACAGCTTGATTCGCTCAAGAACGAGATCGATGGTTTCGAACTGGATTTCCAGCAGCATGCCGCTTTCTTGGACAAGGCGCTCTACCCTGAAACCTTCGAAAGCAGGATGAAAGGGATAAGGGAACTTCACGCCCTCACACTCATCAGGGTCCGCACGATCCAATCCCAGGGGACACAGATAGCCGAGATGGAAGGAGCCATCCAGACACTTACCTATCACCTGGACACTCTTTCCGCCCAACGTGACCGCCTTTTTGCGGAGCTTGAGCAGAACAAGGCGAATGCCACGGCATTGCGTGAGACCCTCCGCCGCCTCCAGAATATGCTCCAGGCAGAGGACAAGTTGATGTTTGCGCTCGTTGATTCGATCTTCATGCCGTATGGCAAAGACCTTGCAACGATAAGCGACGTCCAACGCGATGCGCTCTCCACGACCCTGACAAGCAACAATCTCATCACCCGCGTATACAACATCGCCGCAGACAATATGCACTTCCTCGAGGCTACCGAACTGCAGGGCAAGGATTTTGCTCCGTTACTTGACCATTACCGGCAGTTTGAGGGACGCTGGAGGGGCCTGAGCGAAAAGATCCGCACAGTGTCAATGGCAGCGCAAACAACGGGTGCTGACTCCGCACTCACTCACGGTCGCGGCGGATCCCGGACACCGGCATCCCGCCTCCCCACGGTAGCCCAAACGCTTCAGGTTGATTCACTCCTGGGCGAATGGAATACGCGTTTGCGCAAGACGTTCTGGTCCGAAATCGAGCGAGAGTTTTCTTCTCGGAAAATACAACTTACACCATTCTCGGATGCTCCCGGGTTCTCCGCCAGCATCAGGCCATACGTCCAGTCTCTTCACAACAGCGGTGATGATCCGACTCTCTTCGTGGAAGAAGTCTGGAAGGCAAGAATCGACAAAGAATGGCGCGACGGGCTCACGCGGGAGGGAATGCTGGGAAAAGAAGAGTACGCAGCCCTCGACAAGCTTGTGAGCGAGCTTGCCCGGACCCGGATCGACATGAAGTTCGTTCTCTATGTCGGGATTATTGGCGTTGTTGCACTCGTCCTATGGTGGATGCTCGCACGTAAACCAAAGGCGCCTGCGAAGGCGTAAACGACCCTACTTCGTATACATCTCCACAACTCTCTCAATCGCAGCACTGCACACCGGATCAAAGTCCACCGTGCTCAACGAAAACATGCGGCAATCTACCGAAGGCCGATAGAGCCCTTTCGCCGCATACCCGGCACCCTCGAATGCGCCGACTTTCCCCACAACATCCGGGGTCTTGAGGATTTCTAGAGCTGCCTTCTGCAGGGGTTCGCGCTTGGTATAGTAGTCCGGCGCTAGGCGGTCCAGCTTGCCCCGCTCGGCTTCCAGACTGTCGTATGTAGCCTTGCCCCATGATGTCGGCAACTCTGTTCCGGTGGTTACGAGATCTTTCCATTTGACATTCTTCTTGTCGAGAAGTGCAGTGATGTTCGGTTCCCAGGGCTCGATTCCTACGGGATAGAAGTCATTGTACGCCGTCGATGAGCCGTAGTATTCGTCACCCAATCCGGCAAATGAATGCCCGAACTCATGCACGTACACATAATCCATCTGCCATCGCTGACCTTCATTCTGCTCTTTCGTGTACGTCGTGGCATACAGGTTGAAAATTCCTCCTCCCCCGTACCGTGTGTCGTTCACGAGGATGCAGAGATAGTCGTACGGTGCCGATGCTGCGATGTCGCGCAGCCGCCGGTTGTCGGCGATGAGCACGTATCGCGCTGAACCAAATGTGTTGTATTGGCTCCCGAGGGCGTTTCTCTTCCAGACGTTCTTGTCCGGAACATCAATACCCGATTCATCAGATTGCACTTCGATGGTCCAGACGTTGAAGTCCTTTTTGTGCTTTGAAAACGGTTTGGTCGAGAACATTACGGAATTAAAATGTTCCGCGTCTTTGCGAAACTTCTCCATGTCATCCTTTGCATACCCGTCTCCAAGGATGAGGATATCGACCTTCTCAGTGGAAGGCCCGTTCGACATCAACGGGACGACCGGAAATGCAGTAGTGGTTTTTTCCTTGTTCACCATCGTTGGATCATCGGGGTTGATCGTGAGTGAGAAGAGATCGTGGAATACCATGCGTTTGTCACGCCGTGCAATGGTCACCTGCACGGTCCTCCGCGGAAACGGGAATCGTACGGTTTCCTCGAACGTGCGGTACGCTCCGGTGGCTGCCTCATCGGTGGTTTGCCATTCCTGGAACATGGATGAGAATCCCCGGGAGTACAGCAGCACATTCGTCGCCTGGTCGTACACACGTACCAGGAATTCGCCAAGGTTGAGCGTGTCAAGGAGCCGTGTGCGGGAGCCCGGCCATGGGCCTTCACGATAGCTGCGGTCCATGCTGAACCGTTCCTCGCCTTTGGTTCCTGTGTGGTAGTAGTCGACCCGGATGGTCGCATCTGTGAAATATCGATCAAACTGCACATCTGCGCGAACCACGACCGCGAGCAATATCTGTAGTGTACAGAGGACGATAACCTGTCGCATGAACCACCTCCATGGTGATGTGTCGTTATCCAATATCATGCTACCGGGAGAAAAAGAAGCGGAGAATCTCCGGCGTCCGTTCACGCCAGCTTGCCCAATCGTGGCCGTCGTGCACTTCACGGTATCTGTGGGCAATGCCGTACCGCGTCAACTCCTCGCTGAATTCCCTGTTCTGCACAGGAAAGTTGTATTCGTCATAGATGATGTCGAATGATCCGCAATCGATCCACACCTTCATGGTCGGAGGAAGGGGTGTCGATTGCTGGCGGACGGCAAGCGCGGTGCGGAGCATTGGATCGATCGTTGACGACTGCCCGGCGACGCAGCGAAACCGGTCCGGACGCACGATGGCCATTATCAATGCGAGATGTCCGCCGCTCGAGATACCCATCACGCCACGATGCTCCGGTGTTCGTGATGTGCGGTATAAGCGATCGATCATTGGAACCAGCTCGTCGCAGAAGGCAGTGATGAACTCGGGCGTCGTCATGCCCAGNNTATTCCGGATTCCTTTCGACCGACGGCACAAACACGCCAATGATCGGAGGGAGCCTACCATCGGCGATCAGGTTGTCAATAATATTGGCAAAGAACGCATAGCGGAATGCCGACTCTCCATCATGGACATAGATCGCGGGCAGGTCTTTCACCCGGTCATAGCCGGGTGGCAGATAAATCCGGACCCGCCGCTGCTTGATCAGAGGGTCTTTGCTGGTAAACAGAAGGGTGTCGGTTGTCCCGTGCGGGATAGCGGGTCGGAAAACTGAAAGCGGAGACATCCGGAATTTCGGCATGGCCGCTTCGGAGTTGACGAAATCACTCGGCGGTGTGACCCTCCGGTTGGTGGAGTCGAGGTGATATACACCGTCGACGATGAATTTGTACTCTATCCTCGAATCGGGCGGAACCGTGTACGAGCGATAGAAGAACGCCGGAGAATGCGCGGAGTCGCCGCACACAACGATGGACATCCGTTCGGGGGCCCTCCAGCTACTCTGGAGCGCCCCATTGATGAACACAGAATCCGCATGCCCATACCACACGAAATGCAGGAGCGAGTCATGTTCCACCAAAGGGGTTTGGCGTCCCTTGAGATAGGAGAGCGCCAGAGGAGCCCGCTCTTTTGCCGCGGTACTTTCAAGAGTTCTGAGAAACTCCGAAAACAGCTGGTGGCCCTGGAGCAGCATGACGAGTACGAGACCGAGGAGCATCGGGAGATCCTTTCAATCGAAGGCCGCAGCCCGCATGGGGTCAGCAAGATGAGCACGTACTTCCGCCAGATGTCGGGCATGAGTGCGTTGTTCCGAAAGCTCCGGCAATTTGTCGAAGTCAAAAAAATCCACAGCGGTGGTTTCATCACTTGGTGTGGGCTCACCGCCGAGCAATGTACAGAAGAACACCACTTTGTACGCGTGGAAGAAATTTCGGGGCCTCCCGCTCCGGTTGGCATCGAACACGCCGATGACCTTGCGTGGAACAACGTTGAGTCCGCTTTCTTCCTTGACCTCGCGCACCACCATGGCCGACGGTGCTTCATCGACATCCGCCCATCCTCCGGGCATACACCATTTACCGTCGGATCGTTCCTGAACGAGCAGGACTCGTCCATCTTTGACAACAGCCCCCCGGACATCGACTTTCGGCGTCGCGTAGCCCGGCTCTCTGAGGAACGCCTCCGCGATGCCCGAAGACGGCTCTTCAGTGTGGGTACCGAGCATCTCCGCAGCAATCTCCATCATTCTCCTGTAGCGCTCGACGTCGTATTGTCCCGTCGCATATGTCAACCCCGTCTGCGCAAGCGCCTGCAGCTCGCGGGCCCATGACAACCAGCGGGGTTCACCAGACGTCGTGTTGCGGCTCTTCTTATCCACGGGCGCGGAGGACCTGCCATTCGTAGTCCCGTACGATCTTCATCCACGCTTCTCCGGTCGCGACCCCGGCGCGCGTACAGTACGTCTCCCACACTGCTCCGAAGGGCATGGATTTCATTTCTTCGAGTACAGCAAGGCGACCTGCAAAATCTTCTTCCGCTTCAAGCTGTTCCAACCGCTTCCGTGGTTCGAGCAGCGCGCGAAGGAGGGCCTTGAGCGTGGAATGCGAACCGAGCACCCAGGCACCTATCCGGTTCAGACTGCCGTCGAAAAAGTCGAGAGCGATGTGAATGCGCTGGAGCACATCTGCACGGACGATTTCCTCCATAAGAGCACTCACATCGTCATTCACAATCACAACGTGGTCGCTGTCCCACCGCACACCGCGACTTACATGCAAAAGAAGCTCATCAGTGTATTGCATCACAGCAGAGATCTTGTCCGCGACGCTTTCGGTGGGATGGAAGTGTCCGAGATCAAGGCATAGCATCAATTTGCGGGTCAGCGCATAGCCCATGTAGAATTCGTGAGATCCAACAACAAAGGATTCGCTGCCGATACCAAACAGCTTGCTCTCGATGGCATCTTTCATCTCTTCGGGTTCATAGCGCCGGCCGAAAATGGTGTCCAGAGCATCGCGCAGGGCGACCCTGTGGGCAAATCGTCGCACGGTGATGTCTTTTGCGCCGTCCGGAATCCAAAGGTTGTGGATGGAGGGTGTTCCCTGCGTCTTCCCCATGACCGCACTGATCTCCCGGCAGCGGCGGACATGTTCGATCCAGAAGTCCCGTGTGCCTGCATCAAGACTGCCCAGTGTGAAGCCGCTGTCGGCACGTGGGTGCGCAAAACAGGTGGCATTGAAGTCGAGCGGAATGTCATGCTCGCGCCCCCAATCCATCCAGCTGCGAAAATGCGCCGGTTCAATGCGATCGCGATCCACCTTCCTGCCACCGAAATCGCCGTACATCGCGTGGAGGTTGAGCCGGTGCTT
>PMMO01000052.1 GCA_003162215.1 Ignavibacteriota bacterium | reverse complement strand
AACCCAAAGCGGAAACAAGCGACAAGCACTGGCCCGCCGATCTTCTTGCGCAAATCAAGAAAGAAATCGTCCAGGAGATAGCGGAAGATTTGAAGGCCACCTTCTCTCGCGAGATCGTTGACAATGTCGTTCAGACGTTGAAGGAGAAGTTCTCCGGCGATGAGGTGCGCTTGCCGCAGAGCGGTGGAAAAGAGGAGAACAAGAAAGAGAAGAACGTCGAAGATCGGGTGAAAGGTCCTGCTGCAGCGGAACGTCTCAGCCAGATCACAAGCTTCTCCGTTCGCAAAGAAAAGTGTGAAGTTCCCGTCTGGACCGTAACGCTGGGCGCGACGAAGAAGGAGGGTGGGACCCGCGGCCGATCGTATACTATCGGCGGCGAAACGTGCATGCCATTCCACCTATGGGAAGGGGAAATGGCCCACCGGCCCCTCGTGGCGATGGAGGTGTTCGATCTCGTCAACGGGAAATACCCGCCCGTACTACGAAGAATCTATGGGGATCTTCTCGACGACCCTGCCAGAATGGCAAGTGTCTGCGTGGAGCAATACGATGCTGACCTGATCAGCGTGCGGTTGGAGGGCACTCATCCGGAGAAAGGCAATCGTTCGGCTGAGGATGCGGTCAAGGTCGTCCGGCGCGTGCTCGAAGCGGTGGATGTGCCGCTCATTATTACCGGGCACAGTCACTTCGAGAAAAGCAATGAAGTGATGAAGGCTGTCGCTCAAGCATTCGCGGGGGAAAACCTCCTCTTGAATTGGGTGGAACAAGACAACTATCGAACCATCGCAGGGTCGGCCCTCGCATACGGACACACGCTCGTCGCACAGAGCCCGATCGACGTCAATATCGGCAAGCAGCTGAATATCCTGCTCACGAACATGGACGTGAAACCGGAACGAATCGTGATGGATCCCATGACGGGGGCGATGGGGTATGGAATTGAATACACGTATTCGGTCATGGAACGTATGCGCATGACGGCCCTCAACGGTGATAGAATGCTGGCGGGCCCTATGATCGTGACCCCGGGACAGGAATGTGTCAAGATCAAAGAAGTGAAGGCGACAGAGGATGTCTTTCCGGCTTGGGGCGATCTTGAGAAACGAGCAGCGCTCTGGGAACTGACCACAGCAGTGAATCTCCTCTATGCGGGCGCGGACCTTTTCATTATGTATCATCCCGATGCAGCGACCGCCTTGAAAAGGACCATCGCACGATTGATGGATGGGAAGGAATAGATCATGGGGCTCACCGGACTACAGATTCAAAAATTGTTGCCGAAAACCAACTGCAAGGAATGCGGTTCCAATACGTGCCTGGCGTTCGCGATGAAACTTGCTGCGAAAAAGGCGGAGTTGTCGCAATGCCCCTATGCCTCCGAAGAAGCGAAACGTGTCCTGGGCGCCGCCAGTGAGCCGCCCGTCAAGTGCATTGAACTGGGGTCGGATCGTACTCTTCAACTGGGAGGCGAAACGGTTCTCTACCGCCATGAGAAGACGTTTGTCCATCAAACGGCATTGGCTGTGAACGTGAACGAGACCGATCCTCAGGAACTCATCGATTCTACGTTGGGACATGTGCGCGATTATGTAATGGAACGCGTTGGTGAAACGCTTCGGGTCGACATGGTCGGTGTCACACAATTGGGGCGGGACGCTCATGGCTTTGTCGAATTGTGCAAGAAAGCATGGGATACTGCGCAACGGCCTTTGGTCATTCGCAGTGCTGATCCTGAAGCATTAGTAGCTGCCGCTGAAGCGGTCAAAGGAACACGGAGCGTTCTGGCCTGTGCTCTCTCTGAGACGGCGGGAACACTCCGCCAAGCCGCCGAGAACTTCGGACATGTTCTCGCCGTCACGGCACCGGATCTGGACGCACTGGTCTCGGTGACGACCAAACTCAGGGAAGAAGGATTCAACGACCTGATACTCTGTTTCCAGACCTACTCGCTTTCGGAGCAATTCCAAACCAACTCGATTGCTCGCAGGGCGGCCCTGAAAGACAATTTCAGGCCGCTGGGGTATCCCAGTCTGACGTTTGTCAAACCACAGGGGCTTCTGGAGGACACAGTTCTCGCGATCAATGAGATATCGAAATACGGCGGCGTCTGTGTCTTACCCTCGTTCGATCCTGCTCAAATCGCCTCCCTTATGACCTTGCGCTTGAACATCTACACGGATCCCCAGAAGCCCATCCAGGTGGAGCCCAGGGCGTACGAAATCGGAGAACCCAAACCGGATTCTCCGGTGTTTGTGACGACGAATTTTTCATTGACGTACTTCATCGTCTCCGGCGAAATCGAGAATTGTGGCATCAGTGCCTGGCTCGTTGTGCCGGAATGCGAAGGCATGAGTGTGTTGACAGCGTGGGCCGCGGGAAAGTTCTCCGGGGCCACCATCGGAAAATTCGTCAAAGAGATCGGTCTGGAAAATCGCGTGAGCACACGCGAGATCATCATTCCAGGCTACGTCTCTCAAATCAGCGGAGAACTGGAGGAGAATCTCCCCAATTGGAAAGTAACGGTCGGACCGCAAGAAGCGGCCGATCTGGAAAGCTTTGTTAGGGCAAGGCTCACTACCTCATGACGAAGATCGTATTCAAACCCTCTCATCACACCGTTGAGGTAGAGCCGGGAACATCCTTGTTGGCTGCCATCCGTGAGGCCGGAGTCGAGATGGATGCGCCCTGTGGGGGAGAAGGGTCGTGCGGAAAGTGTATCGTGCGGATCGAATCAGGGGACCACGAGACAGACAGTTTGGGAATTCTCCCGGACGTGGCGATGAAGGAAGGGTACGTTCTTGCCTGCAAGACGCAGGTGTGCGAGGGAACAGTCACTGTCGAAATCCCCGAGCCAGTCGGACGAATAGGCGGGAAGTTTGTTGATAATGAAGATGCCGGTTGGCAGATCCACGATGACCTTCTGCAGATGCAGGGTGCACTCGATCCCCTGGTTCAATCGATTCATTACACCGTTCCGAGGCCCCGACTCGAAGACGGACTTTCCGATCTGGATCGACTCTTGCGGTGTATGCACAATGAGGGTGGAAAGAATGGAGTCGACGTTCCCATTTCCGTCCTCCGGTCGCTTGCAGAGGTGCTGAGGGAAGACGATGGGAACGTGACGGTCAGCCTGGTTCGATCTCCCCACGGTGATCGCGTTATGAGCGTCGAACCGGGAGACCGGACGGCACGTCACTACGGCGTTGCAGTGGACGTCGGGACCACCACGGTTGCCGTGCAGCTGGTTTCACTTACCACGGCCACAATTCTGGCCACCCGCGCAGATTACAATGCTCAGATCTCTTGTGGGCTGGACGTCATCAGCCGGATCCACTATGCCCGGGATCCGCTGCGCAGGGAAGAGCTGCGAATCCGCGCCCTGAGCACGATCAACAATCTGATTCGTAAGGTCGCCCTGAATCACGAAGTGAGTCTCCATGAGATTCGCGCTGCCGTGATCGCTGGGAACACAACGATGGTTCATCTGCTGCTCGGTCTGAATCCGGAATACATCCGGATGGAGCCCTACACTCCCACCGTGCATACGGCGCCTCTTTGTACAGCCGATGAAGTGGGGATGCACATCCATCCGCGTGCGCCAATTCAGATTTGTCCGAGTGTCGGGAGTTATGTCGGCGGTGATATCACTGCGGGTCTATTGTGCACGAGGCATGCCGACAATGGCGATGCCGTAGATCTCTTCATGGACATCGGAACCAACGGTGAATTGGTGATCGGTAACCACGACTTTCTGATCACGTGCGCGTGCTCCGCCGGGCCGGCATTTGAAGGCGGTGGCATTGAACACGGCATGAGGGCGGCAATGGGAGCAATTGAGCGCGTGGACATTGATCCGTTGACCGGCACTGCAACGGTCCGGACGATCGGCGAGTGCAAACCAGTTGGGATTTGTGGATCGGGAATGATATCGCTCCTGGCCAACTTGTATCTGACGGGATGGATTGATCAGGCCGGGCGATTCACACGCTCAAGGAATTCTCCCGCCATTCGGATCGAGGGGAGACGCGCGCAGTACGTCCTAGTCCCGGAGAGTGAAAGCGGGACGAACAACGCTATCACCGTCAGTGAGTTGGATATCGACAACGTGATTCGCGCGAAGGCGGCTATTTATTCCGCAATTCGTCTGTTGCTCCATCATGTCGACATCCCGATGGAAAGAATCTGCACCATCTATGTCGCCGGTGGGTTCGGCCGTTTCTTGGACCTGGAACAAGCGATCACCATTGGATTGATACCCGATGTCCCACGGGAGAAGTATCGCTATATCGGCAATTCTTCCCTGATGGGAGCGTATTTTGCTCTGGTCTCCAGCGACTATCGCACACAAATGTTTGAACTTGCCAAGCGCATGACGTACGTCGAACTGAACACGAATCTGGAGTATATGCACCAGTACACGGGGGCCATGTTCCTCCCCCATACTGACAGAGATTTGTTCCCGTCGGTTCGTGCCGCTCCGCTAGGAATTATGCGATCCTCTTGACCACCGCCAGATTTGCAGTATAGCATTAGAAATGTAGTATACGTGAATCATCGTGGAAGAATGCAGACATAGATAGATAGAGCCATGGGGCAAATGTAAACAGGGGCCCGGTTTGCGCTTGCGTGGTATCCCGCTCTTGTGCAGATGGGGGAGACCTTATGGCCCCGGTGGGGGGAATCTTTGTGGCCCTCGGCAATAGGCCATTGTGGGGGTAAATTGATGAAAAACCATTACGCAGGGAGGCGGGAGTTCACGAGGTCAAGTTCGACGGTTCGGACCTTGCGAGTGGGGTGTACTTTTATCGTCTAAACGCGGGAGAGTATATTCGGACGCGAACCCTCCTTCTCCTCCGGTGAGTGCCAAGCTAAACTGATCCTGTTCTTGTCAGGTGCTCAAGACCCTCGATGACTGTCTGACAATAAATTCTGTCTCTAAAATAACTCGTTCAATCGGCAAGATTGTCGGAGATTCAATGTTGCGAATTAAAATCTCTGCAGCCATTATTCCAATCTCTTGTTGAGGTGCCCTTATTGTTGTCAGGGGAATTGGATACATTTCCGCATAATAAATATCATCGTTGCCAACAATAGATATATCGTCGGGTACTCGAATATTGAGTTCCTTCAATGCCAGCATAACCGCAAGTGCCTGTTGATCATTGAAGCAGACAATTGCAGTCGGATAATTATCGCGGTTTCTATTCTTAAAATAGTCGACGGCTTTATCAAAACATTCTTTAAAATGAGATCCCACCGAGACAATCATGTCATTATTGAAGACTAATGTGCTTTCACTGAAAGCATAACGGAATCCTTCCATACGTTCTTGCGTATGTGCTGACTGTGGAGGACCTGCAAAGTGCACAATCTTTTTATGGCCGCTGTCTATTAGATATTTTACCGCTCTTTTTATTGCCCTTTTGTTATCAATTGCCACAACANNATACCATTGATATCCTTCGTGGAAAAAAGACGAGACAAATTCTTTTCCCATTCATTGCTATCATCCGAACTGGAAACAATGACGGAATATCCTTTGCTGTTTGCGTATTCACTTACACCTTTTGCTATCGCAGTGTAAAAAGGATACGTTATGTCCTTGATGATTATTCCAATACTTTTATCAGAGGTTTCACTTTTAAAATTTCTTGCCACACCATTGGGACGGAAGTTGAGTTCTTTCATTACTTCTAATATGAAATCTCTTGTCGCTGGCTTGACAGTCTTCTTCGCATTTATAACAGCAGAGACAGTTCCCTTTGA
>PMMO01000199.1 GCA_003162215.1 Ignavibacteriota bacterium | reverse complement strand
GCAATCGTGGGTCTTCTCAAGAAATGGCCGTTGGGGAAAGTCGCAAGTGTAGCGCTTGAACGGGGCGAGGTAACAGCCGGTGGGGTTGCTCTCGACGAGGTGCATCCGCACACGATGCGTTCACGACGAGTGAAGGGTCTGTACCTGTGCGGTGAAGTGTTGGACATCGCCGGGCCCGTCGGTGGATACAATCTTCAGGCGGCGTTCTCCACCGGTTTTGTCGCCGGCGACACTGCCGCCGGCGATTTCTTGATCGCTCGTCAAAACGCAACGCACAGCAACAGCTCTGTCATGTGACAGACATGTGNNAACTAGACCCTAAACCCCAGACCCCAGACCCCAACCGATTGTCAATTGTCAATGGACTATTGTCAATTGACGTTGACCCGGACCCAGTGCTGGCACCCGCAACCGTGAAGCCTATCGTTGTCGCCGGATTAAAGGGGTTTGGATAATTCTGGAACAGTGTCATTTGCAGAGGTGTTGTGCTTTGATCATCAACAGCGGTCGGGTATGAAGCTGACAGAATAAGATCCACGTTGTCCACGGAGAAGGTGTTCAGCGGTACGGTCAAGGGGGCCTGCACAAAGTTGAATTGGAAGCGATCTGCGAGCAACGTTACTGGCCCCCCTCCGAGAGCTTCGACGGCGTAGCGACCCGTGAAGTCGCTCAGGCCGTATCCCGTGATTTTTCCATCTGCAGTGCGAGCCAGAATACGAACGCCCGGAAGTGGGGCGCTGTTGGCGGTAAGAACGCGCCCGCTTATCCGGATGAGTCCGGCACTCTGCAGTGGAGGCACAGAAATATTCACGTGGGGTGTGGTGCCGTTGACCACGACGCTATCGGCATTGAGCCATGTCAGGGCGGTGGCGCCGGACGTCGTCGAAAATGATGGTGCATAGTTGCCAAAGGGAATGGCCAGGACGCTGTAACTCCCCGCCTCAATGTCGTTGAACAGAAAGATGCCGCTGGAGTCCGTGTACGTGAATGTTGCCGGTCTGTCCGTTCCTTCCTTCGGGCGGGGGAACAGAATGATGCGGGCAGGAACGGTATTGCCATCGGGATCCGTCACGACGCCCTGCATGGTGCCGGTATCGGTGGGAGCTTTCTTTCTCAGGGAAAAGTTGATGCCGGTGGTGTCGCCCCGGACTGCAAGGACGGTTGCTTGCGCCGGATCAGAAGCGTTGTCATAAAATTCGGGATAATAACCGATCTTTGCCGACAGGGCAACGTACTGCCGGCCACTCAGGACCTGCGCGAAGAATTTGCCTGATGTGTTCGTGTACCCGAACCACGCGACACCGCGGGAGTAACCAATGCCTGGTATGACAACGGCCTCAGCACCGATTCCCGGCGTTTGCGCGGTCGTCGCAGCAGATGTGACAAGCTCCTGGATGGGGCGGACGAAGGCAACGACCGCACCAGAGATGGGCGTCCCCAGTGCATCCGTTACAAAGCCGCTCACATAGGCATAGGGTTGTGGAGAGTTGGGTGGCAGGGAGAAGTTCACGTGCGTGGTCTCGTTGACCATGACGGCAACCGGTGTAGCATCTCCCGGTCCGCCTGCGTGGAGGTACCACTGGGCCAGATGTCCGGCTTGTGGAGTCGTCGTCAGCGATTCTTCGGCGCGCACGAGGTACACGCCGGTATCGACCACGGCAGAAAATGTACCGGCGCTTGTTGTCGAAATGTCAAGTCCGCGGTTGGCGGGCGAAGGCATCTTGAAAAAGCGGACGATGGCTTTTGCAATGGGTGATCCGGTGATCTGATCCGTTATCGTGCCTGCAATGATTCCTTTGGGTCCTGCAGGAAGTGCGTATGCCCGCACAGAAGCGATATTGCTGCGGGCTGACTCCAGCAGGATGCTGTCCTTCGACACGACAGCTGTCACAACGTAGTGGTACTGCATCCCCGGCGTGACGGCCTGGTCTTCGAACTGGCGAACCTGACTGATGGCTATCCATTGAAAGTTGGTCGTATCCGGCGAAGATCGGTACACCTTAAAGAACGAAGTGCCCGTAGGTGCACTCCAGTTCAATACTACGCGCGGCTGGAGGGATGCAGGAGACTGCGCCTGGAGGTTCGTAGGTGCCTGGGCGTCCATCATTGTCACGAAGGACGCCAGTGCAAGCACAATGCCGATCAGAAGTTTCATCGTGAGGTCCCTTCTTACCGCACGAGCAGCATCTTCTTCACGCTGGAGAAAAACTCCTTGCCGGCTCCGTTCACTGTTAACCGATAGAAGTACACCCCGCTGGCGACCGTCCGACCACTCTGGTCAGTAGCATTCCAGACCACTCTGCTGCGACCGGCGGCGAGAGGTCCGGTGACCAGGGTTCGCACTTCCTGTCCGAGAGTGTTGAAGACCGTGAGCGTGGCGTTGCCATTCACGGGTAGATCAAAGGTTATCGTCGTGCTGGGATTGAACGGATTTGGATAGTTCTGCCCGAGCGCATATAAGCCCGGCAGAGACTCATTGGTTGTGACATCCGTGGTTCCCTGTACTTCCAGTGTGAAATCCACTCCGGTAACCTCATACTGACCGCCGGCTACTGTCACCGGCTGTTGTGAAGTTGCATAGTCCTGGCAATCTGCCGTGATGATCAAGGATCCGACCGGCAACGCTTCAATGAGATACTGTCCTGTCTCTTCGGTGAGGCCGCACCCGATCACCTGACCGCCCGGTGTTGTTGCCATGACACGAACTCCGCGGAGAGGCAATCTGCCCGCGAGAATCCGGCCACGCAGGCGCACAAAACCGTTCGACTGGATCGGTAGCACGCCGATGTTGATGCCGGACACGTCACCGTTGATAAGCACTTTGTCTGCAAGCTGCCAGCGCATGACGCCGTACGCGCCGGCTTTGTAGAAGGCAGGGGCATACCCATTGAACGGAACAGCCATTACAACGTAGGTGCCGAGCAGGACTTCACCTATGGTATATGCCCCTGTTGAGTCGGTGTGTCCAAACCGCATCTTTCCCTGCACCAGGTTCGGAGTGACGGGGATCAGGACGACGACTGAAGGAACGCCATTGCCGGTAGAATCACGCACGACGCCCGAAATGCTGTTGTGCAATACGGCATTCGGCGCCAGCGAGAAGTTGACTTCTTTAACGTCGGAAACAACCTTGATGATGTCCGCAAGCAGCGGATCGGTTTTGTTGTCGTAGTACTCCGGCAGATAACCCCACTTCGCTGCCATGGCAATATAGGCTTGGCCGGCCAGAACCCGCGCCTTAAAAGCGCCCAACGAATCGGTTTTTCCCGACCAGACCACGCCACGGCAGAACCCGATGCCGTCAACATCCGCGTTTTCGGTCTCCATTCCCGAATTCACGCTTCCGGTTGCGGCAAGCGCGCTCATCTCCTGGAACGACCGCATGATGACCACAGTGGCCTGACGGAGTACGTTGCCCAGCGTGTCCTTCACCGTTCCTTCAATGGTGGCATATGTTGGAGGTATCGGCTTGCTCAGCCCAAAGTCTGCACTGAACGAGGAGCCGGGAGAGACCTTCACCGGTGTGGCCAGGGCGACTTCCGTGACGTTGTTGTACCACTCGGGCATGTACATGGTCAGGACGGATGCACGAATGGAGCCTTCCGCACGCACGAGGTAGGTTCCGGTATCGAGCGTAGCACTATAGAGACCGAGCGAGTCGGTGATTGCCGTCGGCTGCCAGTTTGATATCGACGGACCCTTCGTGTAGAATCTGATCAGAATCCCACTGATCGGCATCTGTGTATTATCGTCGATCACCTTGCCGGCAATGACGCCCTTGACGATGGGTGGGGTTACCGGCCGGCTCAACCCGAAGTCTGCGACGACAGATGCATTCTGAATGACGATGACCGGATCGGCGGTAGCCATGTCCTTCTTGTCGTTGTACCACTCGGAATTGTATGCAGGCGGTCCGGGCGGCATCCAGGGCGCGGGTTGGGCTTTGATTTTGTATGTGCCTGTGTCGAGCTTCGCAGCATAATGACCGAGGGAGTCTGTGATGGTGATGGGAATGTCGATTGTCAGCATGGAAGGACGCATCCGGTAGAACAGGATGCGGATCCCCGGTATAGGCTTGCCTGTGGTATCGTCGGTCACCGTTCCGGCGATGATGCCAATCGGTCTCTCGGGTGTTGCAAACGAGATTTTGGCAATATTGCTGGGGGCACTTTCTATGGGTCTCATGGATGAGTTGATCAGTGCGACGGTGGTGACGTAGTAGAAGAACGTATAGCCAACTTTCACGGAGTGATCGAAATACACCGGCGAATTGACGAGAGTAATCTTCTGGAAGTGTGATGTGTCATCCACCGAGCGATAGACAACGAAACCGTAGGATCCGGTTGGGCCNNGCAAGGCCGATGGCGGCAGCGAGCACGCAGAGTACGGCAGCAAAGAGCAATTTCTTCGTCATAGGATCCTCCTCCTCGATGTTCGTTCACGTCTAAGGGATAGTTCCCGAGTTTCTCGTTATCTGGAATCAAGATAGCCGGAGGAGGGGGAAAAGACAATACCATATTCATGGTATTTCGGAGATTGAGGCCAAATTCGGGTATCATCTGTGTTTATTACGGATGGGGATGCGCTTCTGTCTGGCTAATATCAGCCACACTGCTCTGTCACATGTCTGTCA
>PMMO01000107.1 GCA_003162215.1 Ignavibacteriota bacterium | reverse complement strand
TCGATGACGCCAAGAATTTCCATAAAGAACTCTTATTTGGTGTGGGTTTGGCTATGTGTCGCCGGAAACTGGTTGGCCGGGTGTTTCATCGCGACCGTTGTTTGCTCCCGCATGAACCGGACAAACTGCACCTGGTGTCGATTCTCTGAAATACCTTGAGGGGATCAGTGGGCTGCGTTAGTAGGTGCATGGTTCCGCTTGCAGATAAGGTGAATGACTCTTCGATACTATTCGAACGGATTGCCCAACGTCACATTCCTGCGCCAGGAGTCTTTCGGCTGTGGCTTCCGGTCGCCAGGAAAATGTACCCGTGTACCATACGCACGAAGGGGAGTTGAAAACTTCCCGCAGGCGATTCCGTATAACGGAACATTGCCGTATGTCAAACGGGGGTGGCCACCTGATGAGTCAGTGCGCTGCCGATGCTGCAGACAGGATGAGATACTCATACGTTGTACACCCCGTCTGCTCGGAAGATTTCGGAAAGTTGCGGCAGCCTCTTGACTCTTGAGAATAATTGAGGTTATTTGAATCTAAATTGAACCGCTTTAATCAAGATAGAGAGACTTTTCAAAAAGTCAAGTCTTTTTTCTTTCCCGCTGAACCCGGCACTCTATAAAAGTGGCAGAGATGAGGCTTGAAGGGGGTGGGCTTCGCATGTCCCTGGCTTTCGGTCGGTTTATGTCTGAGTTTGCGGGATATGTTCCTCGCGTGCCTCAGTTGACATCTACGGAGAGTGGCTAAATATTGAGCGCCGCGCCGCTTGCGCGGCCGGGGATTCTCAAAACAAGCACCGGAAACGCGCTTCGCTCTCCCGGTCTTCTGTTGCTATCGGCACCGATTTGATGGTCGAAGAGAGAACAAGCCAGAGAGCTCACTGTCATTCTTTACCCAGCACTGTCCGGTTAAAAATAGTCTGGGCGTCAAGATTGTGGACATCTCCATTCAATCCGAGCTCGTCAAGCGAGGTTTTCAATGCACTCGACGATAATCTGCTCCTTGCCAGATGTCAGATCTACACTTCCTCATTCCTCGTCAGAGAACGCACTGGCCTTCGACTACCCCACGAGTCTCAGGTGTGCGACCTTGTCTGCCGGATTCGTCTCGGCATAATTGTTCTCGATAGCAAAATCGAAGAGCGAATTGATGATCTTGATGCTCTCATTGAGAGTTCGCCTTGACCATGCATGACCTGCACTCGCACCTGCTTCAATCGCGTTGTCAATGAATTCCCGCAGGTAGGAAGTCTCTATGAGGCGTATATCAACTCCTGCGGCCGGAACGAATTCCGAGAAGAATGTCGAGATCCGGTCGAAGTAATTCTTGTACCTTGTAAGGGAGGATGCTCAAACCTGGTTCTTCTTCGACTTGACATACTCGTCGATGAGACCATCGAGGTTTATGGTGTCTTTCCTTATCCCTGGAGTTCCCTGAGAAGCGGGCACGAAATGGATACGCCTCCGGCATCGTGACGCGTAAGTTATTAATCTATCTATACTTACCGCAGTTTTGCGGAGAGCGAGGGNNCGTTCTGCCAGCTCTCCAAATTGCTCCTTAACAAACCAAAAATACGGATCTTCCGCGTTGAAGG
Source organism: Ignavibacteriota bacterium (assembly GCA_003162215.1). Classification (GTDB taxonomy): domain Bacteria; phylum Bacteroidota; class Ignavibacteria; order UBA10030; family UBA6906; genus Fen-1255. Next base: position 45,966 of record PMMO01000107.1, on the reverse strand, counting down.
CAACCAATAGTAGCACCACTTCGAATTTCGCCGCCACACCCATTTTCTTACATATCATGATGAGGATGTGCGGAATTCTCGCTACCTTAGACATACCGTTCCACCAAAGAAAGTCCCGGCATGCGCATTCTTATCGTTGAAGATGACCCTGCGAGCAGCCTGATTCTCGCAAAGTTCCTCCAACACCTGGGCGAAATACAGACAGCAATGGATGGCCAGGCAGGACTCGACGCTTTCCGCACCGCCTTTTCAGAAGGCCGTCCGTTCGACCTTGTCACACTCGACATCATGATGCCGAACATCGACGGCCACCAAGTCCTCAAAGAGATACGCGCACTCGAATCCCAACACGCACCCGCGTCCGCCAAAGTTGCCAAAGTCATCATGACCACCGCTCTCGGCGACAAACTCAACCTCGTCAAAGCACTTCCGCACTGCGACGCCTACCTCACGAAACCAATCGATCGAACGCAACTCATGTTCTATATCAGGAAGTTCGGACTACTCAGCGAAGAGGAAGCGCGGGAAGCGAGGCTGCGGGACGAGAAGCGCCGCTAGGTCCAAGTCAACACAAACAATAGAGAAGAATACGCCCTGGGTCGGGTAAGTCCGGGATGACTTCAACTACGAAGACGGCGTTCCGGGCGACGACGATTCGCCCTTCGTTCTCATGAACTCCCGGAAGAATTTTGCGCTTCCAACAAGCAACACTCCCCCCATGATACCGTACGGTATGCCGAGGTAGATTCTGGGAGTGTCGGAATTGCGGAGCGCTATCCCAAGAGTCATCATGGCACCAATCATGAAGTACCCGTGCCATGCCGTAAAAGCGAATGCACACGCCCAGTCGGGCAGCCGTCTGATTCGGGCAATATTCCTCATGACGAGTTTTGAAAACCAGAGGATGTATGCCCCTGCAGCAACGACCACGCTTGCCGCCTCGACCACCAGCATCGTATGCACACCTAGTGCCTCAACCCACGCAAATCCGCGTACGCAAAGAATCAATCCTGCTATCGCCCAGAACAGACCGGCAAGGAGTAAGAGGTATCGACGCGGAATTGCAGGTTTGAATTGTGAAGACACGTGGGATGCCCTCACTCCCTGCCTTTTCTCGCTACAAAGCGAGCGGTGATGAAGTCTCTCGTGGGATTATCCTTTCCCCATGGCTACACGATCTTGACGACGACCATTGTCATGTCGTCATGCTGCGGTGTGTCGCCGGTAAACGCCGCAACCTCGGCACACACGGCCTCGATAATCCGATGGGCAGGCTCACCATTGTGGCGGGTTACCGCAGCAAGCAGCCGTTCCTCGCCAAACTCCTCGTTCGTCGCGTTCATAGCTTCCGTGAAGCCGTCAGTGTAGAACACCATGACCTGCCCGCTTTCGAGCGGAAGTTCATCTTCTTCAAGAACCGATTCGAACACCTTGCCCATTTCCAAACCAAGGGCCATCCCCTTCGGCGAAATCATGCTGCTCTCACCCCCCACCCGGTACATCAGGATCATGGGACATTGACCTGCACGTGCAAAGCGGATCGTTGCACGTTTCATGTCAAGGATTGCGTAGAACATGCTGACAAAGGAGTTACGCTCGATCGACCTGTACATCAGGCTGTTTACCTTGACCAGTACGTTCCGGGGAGAGATATTGTCTTCCGCATGTGACTGGAGGATCCCTTTGGTGAGTGTCATGTAGATGGCCGCGGGCACGCCCTTGCCCGAAACGTCACCGATCGTTATACCGAGCCGGCCGTCTTCAAAAAGCACATAATCGTAGTAGTCTCCGCCCACCTCGCGGGCGGGAATACACACGCCGGCAATATCGCACCCGGGAATCGAAGGATCGGTCTTCGGGAGAAGACTCATCTGTACGTTCCGGGCGATCTCCAGCTCTTTCGCCATCCGTTCACGTTCGCTGATCCGTCGTATGTGCCGTGGCATGGTCTCGATGGTGAATTCAAACCGTTGTCTGCGCACAACGCCAACAACACCCATGAGAAGCGGCAGCGCCATAAGTACCAGAAACGTCCAGCGCAGCTCTGCCGAGTATGCCGAACTCCCTGTCAGTATAGGGATCGCGGCGTTGACCGCCGTGATGACAAAATTCGCAACGATGGATGTGACAAGATCGAACCGGATGAACAAGAAGTTAAAGACAATGCCGAAGAGCGCCGCGATGATAATGCTGCCAACCGGCCCTGTAGTTCCGAACGGCAGTTCCCAGACCGTAAAGACAGCTCCGCACCAGAGCAGGAGCGATATGAGAAACCCCGGCCATGCCTTACCGGTTTTTTCGCGAAGGACACAGAGGAAAAAGAGACGGAACACGATCTCGCAGAATGCTGCCGTCGAAAAACCTAGCAGCACAGGATGAATCGCCGGGAATGTGGCATTGGGAAGGCTGCTGATGTTGTTGGCAAACAGCCGCACACCGGTGGTCTCCAGCAGAAGGTACATGGCCGCAGCATAGGCACCCAACAGAAGCAACCCCCAAGCGTATCCTTGAACGATCCCGCTGCCAAAATCATACGTCAGGTACTTTCTGAGAAGGGCGCTATCGGCTCCTGCCATCTTCCCCGGATAGACCGTACGCGAAGCGGATTCACCAACGCTCCATGCAGCAAATGCCAGAACCCCGATGAAGAGCTGGAGGATGAATACATTGATGCCGAAAAGAACAATCCGCGTATTGAACTTGTTCAAATCGCCGATGATCGTAAATGCAGCGGAACCGGAATATTCATTCAACACGATCAGGAATGACACGCCAAAAATGCCTATGAAAACCAGGAACGCCGTCTGGGTTCCCACCTCGCCCTCATGGTACTTCTTGAGGAACAAAATCACCACGAAGAAAAATAGCAAAAACACCACGGCAAAGGAGAAGGCGCTGAGAAACGTCATTGTGGTGAATGTATCAGAGAATCCCCGACGCATGTCCGCGCCCGGCTCGGCTGTCCTCCGATACTCACCGACCGCATCGCCCTGCACCCGCACCGACACGTGCACATCGGCCCCGCTGTCGTGGCGGATCCATTCGAATTTGTGATCCACACGACCGGCCAGTTTCAGTTCGGCTGCATTCTCGAGAGCATATGATGCCGGATCGACGTGCTGCTTAAGGAGAAATTGCTCGGCCATACGCCGTGCATCGACGTGCGGGAGTGACGGCAGCATTGTCGAGTCCGGGATCTTGCGTTCGAACCCAAGGGGGCGCCCCGCAGGGCTCATCCAGACCTGGAACGATTCGGGAAACTGGCTGGCCGAGAGGGAGCGATCGTACCAGGAGATTTGCCATTCGTGGGTGATGAGCGTATCGGCGCGAAAGGCGTCGTTCGCACCCCGCACTCCACCCTTCCCCTGCAGTTGTAGGTGCGTGACGCCATCAAAGCGAAACACGGCATCCTGTTGATAGCTTTTCGGATCGTAACCCAGACTGCGCAGATAGGCATTCGCCTTCTCTCGTATCTCCGTTCGCGTCAGTACAAAGTCAAATGACGCCCGTGGGCTCACATCCTGCAGCACCTGGGAGAGCATTACTACTCCCAGGAGCCCGCCAACCACGAGTATGAAATTTCTACGCCAGAAGCTTGTTTCCATGGCGCCTCTCTTACGAACGGGTGAAACGCTCCTTCACCATCTGGTCGATATGCTCCTTGAAGCCGGGGTGATGCGCAATAATCCGGTCAAACGTGTCCTTGTCCAGAGCATAGAGATCGCAATACCCGACTGCCCGGACACTTGCGTTGCGAGGCTGTCCCTTCACCAATGCAACCTCTCCGAAAAATTGCCCGTCGCCAAGGGTCGCCTGGACCGACTCCTCATCCTTGCCCAGAATCTCGACAGTTCCGCGGCCAATGAAAAACATTTCCTTGCCTTGATCGCCCGCCCGGAAAATGTAGTCGCCGGGAAGATAGACCAGCGGATGCATCGCCAGCGCAATGTCCCGGATCAGATCGGTTCCCGCACCCTTGAACAACGGCACCTTTTCAATGACATCCTTTTTCAAGAACAGCGACACTTCCGCTCGCAGTGACGGGGGAAGATCGTCAACAATCGTCGATTCATCGAAACCCAGCCGCTTCTCCCATCGGTATCCATGGTACTCCCGGATGCGGTGCTGCAACGCATCGGGAAGCCCGCGATAGTCCATGAAAGCGTTGATCCTCTCCATAGTTTCTACGTATCTGGCGCGTGAAGGATGCAGGTTGGAGATGATGTGCGCCACATTGCCTATCACATAGCCGAACATCCCGACACCCAGAACCATCACCATCACTGCAAAGATCATCTCGAACTCATTCTGCGGAGTAATATCGCCATATCCGACAGTCGTCAACGTCGTCACGCAGTAATACAGGCCGCGGAGGTACGTGTTTGATTCCGCTCCCGGCTGGTGAAGAGACCGGAGCGCCACCCACCCGCACGCCAGGCCGTGCACCAGAAGAGCAATGAAATACGCCGAGTACAACAACCGGAGGGAATTCCATCTCGAGATATAGTGATGCCACCATTGTTGCATGGTCTGCACGATGCGCCCGAGCTTCACCAGACGGAGGAGATCAAGAGGCGAGCCCGGAATTATCACTCCGAATGGAATTGCGGCAAGCAAATCCACAAGAAACCACCGCCAGCCGTGGTCCTTCAACGACCCGGCGCTTATCCACCGGACCACCAGGTCAGCGACCAGGAGGGGTACGAGGATTTCGTCGAAATACGCTGTACCGCGGAGAAATGCGGGTCCGAGGACGAGACGGGCGGGAACGCCCAGAAGGAGGAGCGTCGTAAAGATGAAGGAGAGGATACCCCAAATGCGCGGAGGCGATGCGGTATTCATCGAAGTTCCTGCTAGAGCGCTACTTTAAGTACAACCTTGTGGAGATTTCCATTCGCAACGAGGGGTGCATGGGCGTCCCATGGGAAGAACACCACGAACGTACCCGGATGCATCGTCAACCAGAGTGATGGCTCATCGGTGAAAAAAGCAATGTCTTTTTCTGCCGAGTACTGATGTTCAACTTCCCTGCAATCACTCGCTGCACGCCATCCCATTGTCTCTTTTCCGGCAAGGAGATAGTGGATGTCGATGTACCTCCGGTGTGTCTCGAGGTGCGCTTCGCCTGGCCATTTGCCTGGTTGTGCGCTGATGATGGCGTAGAGATCCGTGCCCTTGATGTCAATTCTGCCCGGANNGCCCGGAGTAAGCGTCAGAAGATCCTGCGAAGACAGGAACCCTAGTGCCCGCGCAAACAAGGGATGGAGTGCATGGTAGCGTTCGGCGTTGCCAAGCGTATCGAGAATCATGAGTCTACCGGATGATATGAATGGAGTACGTTACGCAGTACTGGTCACGTCACCAGCTGCCGGAGGAGCCCCCACCTGAGAAACTGCCACCTCCTCCCGAAAAACTGCTGCTGCCGCTGCTTGACGAGGACCACCCGCCGCCACCTGAACCCCAGCCGCCGCCATGACCGGACCGCGACATCATGAACTTGCCCCATTTTTCCGCCCACGCTTTGCCCCCCGGAGTATTTGCCATGATGAATTTTGCAGTCGGAAACCCGATCAAGTAGGCGGCGCACAAGACTCCGCCTGCAATCGCACCGATGGTGGCCATGGGAAATGCAGTCCAGAAGGGAATCAAAAACGCATAGAGAAACCATGAAGGGAATCCGCGCGAGAAAAAAGCAACAAGCGTGAAGGGAGTGATAATCAACAAAAAGAATCCAAAAGCAAAAAGATTCATCCCCATGCCAACAATGCCATCGCTGCCACCTCCCGCCGTATCTGCAGTGTACTCACCGGCGATCGCCGCAAGAATTGACTCCACACCTGCTCGTACGCCTCCGTCGAAGTCCCCTTCTTTGAAGCGTGGGACAATCTCATGTCTTATTATTCTGCCGCAGGTCAGATCGGTCAGATTCCCCTCCAAACCCCGACCGACCTCGATACGCACTTTCCGCTCATTTTTCGACACGAGCAGGAGAACGCCGTTGTCCTTGCCCTTCTGACCGAGTTTCCATGTCTCAGCAACCTTGATCGCGAACGGTTCAATTTCCTCTCCCTCAAGCGTATTCACAGTGAGCACAACCACCTGATTGGAAGTCGAATCTTCATGCGCTTTCAGCATGGCCTCGAGCGCCGCAGATGTTTCTGACGTAAGGAGCCCGGCATTGTCATTCACACGACCGCCCAGATACGGCACTTCAGTGGCTTGAACGGACACTACTCCCGCAACAAGGAGCAGAACTGCCGGAAGCAATACACGGCACAGATGTGCGGAATGTCTCATCGGTCGCTCATACGCAAATCATCACGGAGTTCATCTTCGTCGTCCGCTCTTCTCGCAACGCCACGACGTTCAAGAAGCACACCGCATTTGTCGATCGCTTCGACAATACCTGCGGCCGCATACCCTTTGCGAATTCCGCGGACGACCGACTGTACGACATCGTCCCATTCCTCCGGCTTCACGTGTGCGTTGATTCCGGAGTCACCCACAACAAGCACCTGTCGCTCGAGCAGACTCACAAAAAGAAGAATGCCTGTTCTTTCACGTGTATCGAACACCTCTTCCGCAATAAACGCTTCTGCCGCGCGTTGGCTCACACGTTTCCGCAGGAGTGTTCGACCGGCAAGGAGACGTTTCACGGAAGGGACAAAGTGTGTCAGAGCCATCCCTGCGCCAAACGCCGCCATGATAACGGCGAGGACGACCGGCAGCGTGAACGGCAACCAGAGTACGGTGAACGCGTGCACGGCAAGAAACGTCAAGAGAGCAAGGCTACCTGCAGCCGATGCACCACGCCAGACCGCGCGTTCATAGTCATCGCTCTGCTCGACAACATACGGAACAATTTCTCCCGATGTCTTCTTCTCGGCATCCTCCACAGCGTGCTTGATGCGCGCCAGATCCTGCTCGGAAAACAGACGGGATACGGATGGTGTCATAACAACCTCAGAAGGTGATAGTCAGCACAGCATTGAGCAATTCAACCATGTGCCGCCGGCCCATGCACGGCAATCCAGATACATGGAGGATTCGCAGATGTGGCAGCGACACGGTGTTTCCGATGTGCGGGCAGCAGGAGAGTATCTCCGGCGCCAAGCCGAACCAATGATCCATCCTCAAACGCCACAACTCCCTCCCCCTGCAGCACGGCGACCCATTCATCGTGATCCTGATCGTACCACGAGCCCCAGGGCGTCGACTGCCCCGTGGACACAATGCGCTCGATGCGGACCCCGGCAATTACCGCAAGGTCTTCAAAGACTTCATCGCTGCACCCGGCGGTTATGCTTATGTCTAGGAGATTCACAGGGTCCTCAGTCGCCAGTTGTCAGTTCCCCATTCTCCATTGAGCCTTTATAGGACGGCGGGCTCTTTCATCACAATCTTTCCCGCATCCGCATCCATTTCCACCTCAATCCCCAGGGGGAGGGTGAATTTGTTTTCGATATGCCCGATCATCGCACCCGCGAACGCCGGCACCCGAAGCGAGGCAATCTGTTCCTGTAACACCTCTTCGAGCGTCAAAGACCCAAAACCTTCTCCCGGACCGCAATTGGTGCACTTGCCGATAATGACACCGGCAAGCTGCTCTGCGATGCCCGCAATGCGGAGTTGCGTCAGCATGCGATCCACTCTGTACACCAGTTCGCCGTCATCTTCGAGGAAGAGCACGACCCCTTTCCAGGAAGGGAGGTACGATGACCCGATCATGGCAGTGAGGACGGAGAGATTCCCACCGATGAGGATTCCCCGGGCCACACCAGGGGTGATGGTCTCGACACGATCTTTCGTTTGAATAAGGTTGTCCCCTTTGCTCGAAGGATTTTCGAAGGTGACCATCTGCGCATCAAAAAGCACCTGGCGAAAATAGGAGGTGGAGAACTCGTTCCATGTGGAGGTTCCTACCGGACCATGGAACGTCACGAGGCCCGATTTTGCCAGCAACGCAATAAGAAGCGACGTGATATCGCTATATCCCACCACGATCTTGGGATGAGCGCGGACTGCCTCATAATCGATGAGGGGAAGAATGCGATTGCACCCCCATCCACCACGGACTGCCATGATGGCGTCCACAGTGGGATCCGTGAACATCGCATTGACATCCGCGGCGCGATGGGCATCGGTTCCCGCAAGATAGCCGTGACGATCAAACACGTGCTCGCCGAATTTCCAGTGCAGACCCAGTGCCGTGAGCACTTCCGTCACCATCGTCAGGTCGGATTTCACGAAGGTCGGGCCGGCAGGGTTTATCAGTCCGACAGTCGCCCCGGTGGCGAGCCGCCGTGGCTTGCGAACCTGTNNGTGAGAAGAGCTGCCAGCGATGCGCCGCCGAGAGTCTGCAATACGCCGCGGCGGGTCGTGCGCAAGGAATCGGTCATGACTTCTCCCGTAGAAGGGTGCTCCGTGTGTAGGCCACGCGAAATCCCTGGCGTTCGAGATTACGCTGTGAAACGCTTCCCGGTCGCGTGAGGGTATACGCAAGATCGCACTCCGCTTCCACTGCGTAATTCATCAGGGCACGTATGACTGCTGACTGAACACCCAGGCGGCGGAATGAAGGGACGGTGCTCGCCCCATAGATTGCCGCGACACCATCGTGGATGGACAATGCCCCCCCTCCAGCAGGACGGCCATCCACCCACGCCAGGACACATTTCGTTGCGGGTTGGGATAGGATGCTGCGCAACACCGCAAGGTTTTCCGGCGTTTGCACCTGTTGATCGCCAAACCCCACAGCGATGGTTCTCGCCCACAATTCGGCATCCTCAGCACCGCTGAACTGCACGCTGATGCTGGACCCGGGAGGCACGGTCGACTCTACGACCCGGATCCTCCGCACCATCATGTTGGAGAAATCCATCACCCGATAGCCGCGTCCGGCCATTTCTCTGACCACGGATGCATCGGCAAGCGGGCAGAGTTCCACGTGGGCCGCAGAACCACGGCTCGTAAAGAAATGTTCCAGGGCGTCAAGATCAGGAGCACGCACGGGTCCCTCCATGCCGACACCCAGGGCTTGCGTAAGCGGGGAGTCTACGCCCAGAAACACCGCAACGCCTCCCGCCAATGGTTCTGCCACGGCTCCTGAACCTGGCGCGATGCGCGCGTGGATTTCTGCCGACTCCATACCCACCGCCGTATCTGCAGCCTCGATGCGACGGGCGAGGGCATAGTCCGCGAGCAGCACACCAGCAGCACTATCCGCAGTAGCCAATTATTCTCCCTTCAATGCTGGCCGAATACGGTACCCCTTTGAACGCAGAACGGGCTCCTCGGTCCGCATGAAATCACATATCGATTCGATCGACACTGCCTGCGTGATCCCGGATTCCACCTCGGTTTTTCGTTCGACATAGATTGCCCCGGTGTATGGCACTGTAGGATCGAACACGAGATCTCCCCCATCTTTCTCAGGAGTCAGTACAAAAGACGAATGGGCCGACACCAGTTTGATCATCCCGACGAGCTCGAAGTTCGGCACGCCATCCCGTATAGCCAGCACAATCCCTCCGCTGAATCCACGGCTGAACATTGCGTCAACCATGAACATTCCGCGTCTGTCCTTGTTTGGATTGCTGACGATCCCCTTTGTGGCCATCTTGTAGCCGGACGGATAGCCAAACAAATAGACAAACGATCCCCATTCGAGTTCCTTGGCCCTGCCAAAGGGATACGTGAACACCGGTAACGGCATTGGCGGATCCTGATCGAGCCTTTTTCCGAGAACTGCAATGTCCGCCTGCCTGTCGAGTGCAAGGACCTCAAGATCCCCTCCTTCGGGGAATACCGCGGCGTAGTTCGACTGCTTGTCTTTGAAGGCTATGCTCCTGATATAGGCGGTGGGCCGACGGTCCTCGCCGATGTGGTAGTTGACCACCGTGTCTTCGAAATCCACGACATGGGCACAGGTCAACACGAGTATCCGGTGCTCAGTATACTGCAGCGTGGTGATCGTCCCCGAAGCGGTGTTATTCACATATACCGAGGAGCGCTCTCTGCTCCGGAGAAATTTTGCATCAATCACCCCCCGGGTGACGTGCTCTTCGGGGAGAAAGAAATATGTGCGGTAGTAGGCGATGCAGCTCAACATGTTGACGCTCTCGCTGATTTCTTCAAGCTGTTTCGAGCAGCCCCGGTACGGAAACTCAGAGTCATAGTGACCATCGGAGAGCGTGGGATACACGTCGCGGTAAACCGATGCGGAACAGCCGGCGAGCACAATAGGAAGAACCACGAGGGCCGCACCGGCAATCAGCAGGGAGCGATGTACCATGGGTCTATTCCTCGATTCCGGCAAGGACTTTGAGTTTGCGGATCTCCTGGGGTGTAAGAGGACGCGTCGCCCCGCGGGGTAGCCCTTCGGTAGTNNCATGCGCCGCACCTGGCGGTTCCATCCTTCACGAATGGTGATGCCGACCTCGCGACCCCGCCCTCCGGGAATGCTGAGAATCTCGGCCGGCGCCGTGGGACCTTCACTGAGATCAATCCCGTCCCGCAAGGCATTCAAGTGTTCCCTGGTCACCGCCTCATCGCAGGTGACACGGTAGGCCTTTGGCACCCCATGCCGGGGATGCATCAAATGGTTGGCGAACTCTCCATCGTTCGTAAACAGGAGAACTCCGGTCGTATTGCGATCCAGACGGCCGATCGGAAAGACGCGTTTCCGTGCATGCACATAATCCATCACCGTCGCCCGCCCGCGTTCATCATGCATCGTGGTGATGGCGTCCTTCGGCTTGTTCAGCACAATGTAGATCGGCGCGTCGACATGTGCCACTTCTTTGCCATCGACGAACACGCGATCGCGTCCCGGTACCAGAGTCGTGGCCAGCGACGATATGGTGACTCCGTTCACGGTCACACGACCTTCTGTGACGAGGCCTTCCGCTTTGCGGCGTGACGACACGCCACACATGCTCAGATAGCGGTTGATGCGCACCTGTCCGGCAGCAGCGGGAGTACGTTCCTCACGGGGCCGTTCGACTGCTGGAGAACGCCGTTGCTTCCCCATTTTCCCGGGTGCATGTGAGGGCCATTCCTTCCGCATTTTCTCCGAAATGCGTGAGGGCTCTTGCTTCCTGAATTTTCCGGGGACGCTCATTCTTCACTCTCCAGAAGCCGGAGCCCGTCTACCGGCCCTTCTTCCTTTTCCCGTTTCTCCTCAAGTTCCTGTAGCATGCGTTTCTCCACTTCGAATTGTGCTTCTGCGAGGAGTTCATCAATTTCCCGCGGTTTCGGAAGTTCTGCCAGATCATTCAAACCAAAATGTTTGAGAAACTCCTTCGTTGTTCCATAGAGCAGCGGCCTGCCCGGGGTGGCCGCGCGGCCGACGATCGCAACGAGGTTGCGTTCGAGCAACGAATGCAGCACGTAGTCTGCATTCACTCCACGTATGGCTTCCAGTTCCGGTTTTGTCACCGGCTGCTTGTAGGCGATAATTGCAAGACTTTCGAGTGCCGAGATGGACAATTTGCGCTTGGATCGCTCCTTCACCATGCGCCCCAGCCAGACGCCATGTTTCGGCAGCGTGGCAAACTGGTACCCGCCGGCGACTTTGACAATGCGAAACGCCCGGTGACTGGCATCGAATTCGCGGTTCAGGAATTCGATCGCCCGCAGGATTACATCATGATCGATACGTTCGGGACGCTCGGGGTCATCCAGATAGCCGAGCAGGTCGATGAGCTGCCGCAAGCTGAGCGGTTCGTCAGTGGCAAAGAGCAGAGCCTCGATGACTTCGAGGATCGCTCGTGGCATCGGCAAGGCAATATCGGCACTCATGCAGATGCCAGCGTGAGAGGAACAAGCGGAGTCAGCGGGCGAATCGCAATATCGTCCTTCCCTTCAACCGGCGCGATCGCCACGACTTTGTTTTTCGTCAACTCAAGAATGGCCATCACTGTTACGATAATCCTGACTTTTTCCACCATATGCGCAACCAGCTGGAGCAACGTCGATGCCCCGTGCACGCGGAGGAAATCCAGCACGAAGCTCATCTGTTCGTCCACTGAAACGTTCATCAGTTGGACTTCATGCACCGTTTTCTTCGGCATCTGATCCAGCGCGGACTTGTAGGCAGCGATCAGATTGAACAGCGAGATATCCTGGAGGAACTCGTCATCCTCCCCCTCTGTCATGACGCGGGTATCCGCCTGGAAGAATTTGCGGTAGTAGACGCGGCGCTGTTCTTCTTCCATCCCGCCGAGTTCGCCGGACATTTCTTTGAAACGCTTGTATTCAACGAGCCGGCGCACCAATTCGGCGCGGGGATCCTCTTCTTCCGTGGCGCGTTCATCGCGCGGTAACAGCATGCGGACCTTGATCTGCATCAACGTTGCCGCCATGACGATGAATTCGCCCGCGACTTCAAGGTCGAGGGTCGACATCAAATGTAGGTAATCGAAGAATTCTTTCGTGATCTTGGAGATCGGAATGTTGTAGATATCCAGTTCGTCCCGTTTGAGAAAGAACAACAGGAGGTCGAGCGGTCCTTCGAAGTCTGTAAGCTTTACGCGATACACGCTGTTATCCCATATGCATGGCAGTGCGGACGTGCGTCATGGTTTCTTCGGCGCGTGTACGTGCCCGCTGTTCACCGTCTGTCAGCACATCAATAATCTCCCAAGAGTGCGCGTCATAATAGGCCCGCGTCTCCCGAAACGGCGTCAGCGTTGCTGCAATACGATCAGCGATGCGCTTCTTGCATTCGACACAGCCGAGGGAGCCGGCACGACACCCGGCCCCAATCTCCTCTGCTTCCGCACCGTTGAACCTCTGATGGTAAACGTACACGAGGCAAACCTCTGGGCGACCCGGATCGTTTCTTCTGATCTTCTGCGGATCGGTGACCGCCGTCCGGAGTTTCTTCTGAATGTCCTCCGGTGTGTCTGACAGAAAAATGGTATTCCCTGCCGACTTGCTCATCTTCCTGTCAATACCATCAAGCCCCGGAAGGCGTGCAAAGCGTGTAAGTTTCGGCTCGGGCTCGGGAAACACGGTTTCGTATTGATTGTTGAACCGGCGGGCGATCTCCCGGGAAATTTCCACGTGCGGCACCTGGTCTTCTCCTACCGGAACCAGGTCCGCCCTGTACAGGAGGATGTCCGCCGCCTGGAGCACGGGATACCCCAGGTGACCGTAGCTCATATGCTCGATATTGAGATCGCGGACCTGCTCCTTGACTGCTGGATTACGCTCGAGTCGCGCGGTGGTAATGAGCATCGAGAGAATGAGATGCAGTTCCGTGTGCTGCTTTACCTGGGACTGGCGGAACATTGGGCTCTTCTTCGGATCAATACCTGCCGCAAGCCAGTCAATCACCATGTCGATCGAGTCACGTGTGATGTGCGACGCATCAAGGTCCGTGGTCAGAACATGGTAGTCCGCTATGAGATGATAGTTGTTGTACTCTTGCTGCAATGCGACCCAGTTTTCGAGGGCGCCCACGAAGTTGCCGAGGTGGAGCTTGCCTGTGGGCCGCATGCCACTCAGGATGGTTTTACGCAATGTCATTCGGATGATGGTGGATGGTCAATGCATCCCGGCAGCCACACCGCCGGGAAGTGTCAAAAGCGTCAGTTTAAAAAGAGGTAGGGCTTCCAGCGCTCGTCCAACGACCCGACGACATGCCGGATAAACGTGACATGATTCGGACGCATGGGCTTTCGACGGAGCGGCATCAGCGCCTCTTCAGGAGTCCGGTCGCCCTTCCTATTGTTGCACACAACGCAGGCACACACCAGGTTCTCCCAACTGTCTTCGCCACCCCTGGAGATCGGCACGATGTGGTCCACTGTCAGCGGCAGGTCAGATCGGCCGCAGAATTGACAGCGATGCGCATCCCGCCGGAGTATATTCTTGCGAGAAAGGATGATGCGTTTGTACGGAACCTTCACGTAGACCGACAACCGGAGAATGCTCGGATATGGTATTGCAAGACTCACCGATCTGATCATTTGCCCCGTATGTGCTTCGATCATCTCCGCCTTACCAAGAAAGAGGAGAGCTATGGCCTTCTTGACGTTGACCACGCTCATAGGCTCATAATTCTGGTTAAGAATAAGAACCTTGGCGTTAAGGCGCCCTCTTACCCCTCTTGCATCCAGTAGCGCGCTGAAAGTCTTCCCTCCTGTCCGAGTCAATACGTTTGTGTATCAAAAAATATACGTCTACCACCCCTCTTTGTCAAGTTCCACCACCCTAAGCTCCCTGCCGAGGGATCCCCGTACAACAAGAAAAAGCCCCGGTTTCGGACCGGGGCTTTCCTTCTCTCCGAAAAGAGCGTATTTTCATCGGCAATCGACGGAGAGCTCCTTAGCGTGGGATCTGTACCGCAATGAATGCGGCCGAACCATCACCCGACCGGCGAACACGCAACAGCACCGAATCACCCGCCTTTCGCCCTTCGATGGCCTTCTTCAAATCACCGGGGGCATTGACTCCTTTCCTGTCGGCTTCGAGAACCACATCGCCCCTGCCAATCCCTCGCTTGTTTGCCTCACCGAAGGGTTTCACCTCGGAAACGACGACGCCGGTCTCGACATTCATGGCCTTCTTCTCCTGCGCTGAGAGCGCACGAACAGTGAACCCGAGGTCGGCAAACGACAACGATTTCGGCGACTCTTCTTTGAGCGCTGAGTCCTCTTTTTTCTCATCCTTGTCCTTAGCAGCCAGCTGGTCACCGGACTTCGGGCGCAACGTTACCTTCTTCTCAAGGGTCTTCCCTTCGCGGAAGATCTTCAACGTCACCTGGTCTCCCTGATGGTGCGTGGCAATATAGGACTGGAGTTCGTTCTGTTTGTTGACTTCTTTCCCGTCGACCGAGAGGATGACATCGCCTTCCTTGATCCCTGCGGCAGAGGCCGCCCCATCCTCTACGAGCGCTTGCACAAGCACCCCTTTGGCCTCGCTCATGCCCAGGGCACTGGCGGTCGTCTGATCAATCGCGCTGATCTGCACTCCGATATAGCCGCGCTTCACCTCGCCGTATTTGATGATATCCGCTGCAACGGTCTTGAGAAGGTTCACGGGAACCGCAAAGCCATACCCCTGGTAACGGGCATTCGTGGTCGCAATCGCAGCATTGATCCCGATGACCTCGCCGTTCATATTGACAAGCGCGCCCCCGCTGTTACCCGGGTTGATTGCGGCGTCAGTCTGGATGAAATTCTCGATGCCGTAGCTGTCTTGAATAATGTTGATGTTCCGGCCGATCGCAGAAATGATGCCGGCTGTCACCGTGGAGGTCAACCCCAGCGGATTCCCGATCGCAAGCACCCACTCGCCAACCTGTACGGTCTCGGAATTCCCCAGCGCTGCCGCGGTCAAATCCTTTGCATCAATCTTGATCACGGCGAGATCTGTTGATGGATCAGTGCCAATCAATTTCGCTTTAAACCGCACCTTGTCGTGCAACACGACTTCGATGCCCCCGTCGTCGGCATCTTCAACCACGTGGTTGTTCGTGGCAATGTACCCATCCGCGGTCAGGATGATACCGGACCCCGAGCCTTCCGAGGGTTCAGGTTCAGGTGCTTTGAAGTCGGGGCCAAAGAAATGGAAAAAATCCTGAGGCATTTTCTTCTGTTTCTCTTTGCCGGTTGTTGTCACGTTGATCGCAACAACGGAAGGAGTAACGGCCTTTGCCACCATCGCAAAATCCTGACTCAGCGCCTTTGCACTGGTGCTCTGCGACGCAATTTGCGTCGTGCCACCAAGTTTCACATCTCCGCCTCCCGCAGCAAGCCCGAAGGTGACGCCGTTGTTGAATGACGATACCAACACCGCTCCAAGAATCACACCAACAGCCACAAGAACAACCGATGCAAGAAGATATTTCCGCAGCATTGCTTGTATTCCTCCAGGTAAGAGTCTGCTGTTACTGAATACGAGAAAACACTCGTTCCGACATCAACGGGCGCATCCCTGTAAGGTGCACTTGCACAAGGTGGCGCAGGGTTTCTTCAATGTCCCGCGACATCTCCTGTGTCACCACCACCCGCAACGAAGCTTCAATCCCTTCACTATTCTGAAAGCTCTCGAGCGCTGCACACGCAGCGGATGAAATGACGACACCCATATCGCTTCGTTCGCCGCAGCGCTCACACAGCACCCCGTTGCCCGTCACCCGCAACCTCCCTTGCGGCATGGCAGTTCGGAATGATGAGAGGTCTTCCCTACATGAGACACACTGCCGGAGTGAAGGTTTAAACCCCAACAGCCCCAGCAACCGGACTTCATATGTATATAACGCATTTTTGTACCGTTGAGTTGCACTTTGCAGCGTTTGGAAGAGATTAACGGTTAAATCAAAGACTTCGGGGTGGGGTTCATCGTGTTCTGTCGAGAGGTGGAGCAACTCGACGGCAGTCATGCCAATCCCCATACGCGAGAGGTCTTCCACGAGGACAGGGTATCGTTTGACAAGATCGCATTGAGTGAGAAGCTGAAGTTCGCGCTGGGATTTATGATAAATCACCGCACAGACATGATTCATTACCTCAACCGAGGAACCGAAGGGGCGTGTTTTGCGCCGGGCACCCTTTGCAAGGAGGGAGATTTTTCCATGATCACGGGTAAACAGCGTTGCGATCAGGCTCGACTCGCTATATTTCATTGTCCGGAGGACAAGCGCCTCCGTGGTCAGAATCATGGTTTCCTCAGAACGCCGGCAATCCCGGCGTCATACGGGGGTCGAAGCACACCTCTGTCGGTGATGATTGCTGAAATGAGTTCATGAGGCGTGACATCGAACGCCGGTGTATAGGTCCTTACGCCCTCGGGCGCAATCCTGATACCCGCAACCTGCGTCACCTCTGAGGGGTCCCGTTCCTCGATGGGAATATCGTTGCCCGTCAAGGTGTGTGGATCAAGAGTTGAGACCGGGGCGGCGACATACATCGGTACGTTGTGGCGCTGAGCCAACACCGCAAGCGGGTAGGTTCCCACCTTGTTTGCCGTGTCGCCGTTTGCTGCAATACGGTCAGCACCCACGATAACCGCCTGCACACGCCCCTCCCGCAGCACACTCGCTGCCGTGCTATCGGTGATGAGCACCACCTCGATGCCCGCGCGAAGCAATTCCCAACTCGTCAGTCGTGCGCCCTGAAAAAGCGGACGTGTTTCATCCACATAGACCTGCCGGATCTTTCCCTGCCGGTGTGCAGTTGTCACCACACTCAACGCCGTACCATCACCTGCGGTTGCCAGAGCACCCGCATTGCAGTGCGTAAGCACCGAAGTCCCCGCGTTGAGGAGCGCCGCTCCGAGTTCCCCGATCCGGTGACAGGCTTCGATATCTTCGGCCTGGATCACCCGGGCTTCGCGCTCCAGTTGTTGAATCGCCTCCCGGTCACCGACACCCGAAACAGCCTGCAGTACCCCGCGCATACGATTCAGCACATTAAAGAGATTCACGGCGGTAGGTCGTGTCGATCCCAGGAGCCTGGCGGCCCGGTCGAACCGGAGAGCAAGAGAGGATCCGTCCGGGCTGTCAGGAGAGCGGAGCCCCAACACGAGACCAAAGGCGGCAGCCACGCCGATGGCAGGCGCCCCCCGGATACGCAGTGACCTGATTGCCTCGGCAATGACCTGAATATCATTCGTAATGACGAACCGCTCCTCCGCGGGGAGCAGCGTCTGATCGATGAATCGCACCGTTCCATCGATCCAATCCACAGCCTTCATGCGGCTTCAGTCCTCATCAAAACGAGAGAGTTCCCTGAACTCGCGGAAACGGTCCTGGATACTGAGGTAGGCGAGATCGGAGAGTCCCTCGACACCGAACTTCTCCACGCAGAACGATGCAAGCGTACTTCCATAGATGACCGCCCGCTTCAGGTTCTCTTCCGACATATCTTCAGTCCGGGCCAGCCATCCGATGAAACCTCCAGCAAAGGAATCGCCTGCTCCAGTCGGATCGAATATGTTTTCCATCGGATATGCCGGGGCGGAAAACACCATCTGTTCAGTCAAGAGCAGCGCTCCATGTTCCCCCTTCTTGATGATAACGACACTCGGTCCCATCCCACGGATCACTTTTGCCGCTTTGATAAGATTGGGCTCTTTCGACAACAATCGGGCTTCGGAATCGTTGAGGATCAGGACATTGATCATTTTCAGCGTCTCTTCCAGATCTGCACGCTTCCCGTTGATCCAGTAGTTCATTGTGTCGCAGACGACAAGCCTGGGATTGTCCATCTGGAGCAGCACTTTCCGCTGCAGCACCGGGTCGATATTGCCGAGGCAAACGTTTCGTGTTTTCCGAAACTTCTCGGGTATTTTGGGATCAAATCTCTCGAACACATTCAGGTCTGTGTACAGCGTGTCACGTTCGTTGAGATCGTAGTGGTACCGTCCAGCCCAGCGAAACGTCTTCCCATCCTTGATGATTTCCAATCCTTCCAGATCAACCTTCCGTTCTTCCAGAAACGCCATCCCCTCCCGGGGGAAATCACCTCCGACCACACCGACCAAACGGATGGGGTTGACGAAGTAGCTTGCCGCCGCTGAAATGTACGTCGCAGAGCCGCCGACTGCATCCTTCACCGCGCCGAACGGCGTTTCGATCGAATCAAGGGCGAGTGAACCGACGACAAGAACGCTCACGGAAGTCTCCTCAGGATATGTGCATACTGCTGGCTCCCCGGGGTTTCCGGTAGGAAGTCGCAAAACAGCAAAATATACGGAATCTGTGCCCTCTTATCAAGAAATTGGAATGTATAACCGGGTTGCGGCCTCTTCCCCGCGGACAATGATGGTGTCGACCATCTCGAGCACCGTACGGTGACTTGGCCATACCAGTCGACGTCGCGCCTGCGCGAACGGGAGCCAGGCAAAGTCGCAATGTTCTTCAGAAATCTTCACTTTCGTTACAGGATCCGCCTGTGCCGCGAATACCGGGCAGTGATTCAGAGCTCCACCGTTGCGGTCATAGAAAGACGTAAACACGGGAACCGACCAGAAATGCAATGGGACGAGCCCTGTCTCTTCCTGCATCTCCCGGAGTGCGGTTCTTACTCCCCTCTCCCCCTCGGTGGTTGTTCCCGTGATCAGTTGCCACATCCCCGGGTGAATGCGTTCCTCGGGCGACCTCTTCAAAACCAGATACTCTATCGTGTCGTTGCGGAAACGGAAGACACACACTTCGACGATGTTACTCACAACAGGAATCATAAGATTCCTCCTTTGTTTTCGACAGAGCCCCCCGCTAACCCGAGCAAATCGCGGCGCTCGTCCGCCGTCAGCAGCCGCACCTGCCCTACCGGAAGGTTCCCCAGTTCTAATGATCCGATCGAACGACGGGAAAGTGCAATAAGAGCGCACCCCGATTCTTCCATCATTCTCCGGATCTGCCGGTTTTTGCCCTCGGCGATCGAGAGCATGAACTGAAGTGGTTCACCGTGGCATGACTCCAGATGCGCCGGGAGCAATTTCGTGCCGTCCTCGAGCTTCATACCCCTCCTCCAGAGTGCGATCTGTTCAGGAGGGGGCGGCTGTGCAACGGTCACCAGATACCGTTTGGGCACGTGATGCGACGGGTCGGTCAGACGATCACCAAACCGGACATCGTTGGTGAACAGCAACAGCCCGCTTGTGTTTTTGTCCAGGCGACCGACAGGAAACACCTTCGGCGTCCCCGCCGGGAGCAGATCGAACACGGTTCTTCTGCCGCGTTCATCGCTCCGCGTGGTCACAACCCCGGTCGGTTTGTGCATGACCAGGTACACGTGTACTGCAGAGCGTGCGGCTTTGCCATCGATGGAGATACGATCGCTCCGGAGATCAAGCCATGCGTGTGGGGAGCGGACGACCTGGTCATTGACCGCCACGTGCCCTTTCCGGATGAGTTGCTCCGCCTCCGTGCGCGAAGCAACACCCAGCTTGGATAGTGCTCGCACAAGGGACACCTGCTCCCGGCCATGCCGCGTGTGGGAGATCATGGCGTCGGACGTACCGCGTTCCGAATCGCATCGGCTGCAGCGTCAGTGGCCGCTTCCGCAACAACCTCAAACAGGCACTGATCGGGGCCGCTCGCGAGCACGAAGCTCACGTCGCCATCATGGGACGTGTGGATGGGTTTGATGGCGCGCGCAAACCCGTCATGTACACGTTGCGCAACGCGATTCGCATCCACTTTCGTGAGTGCAGCGTTTGTGAGAATTGCTACAAGTGTCGTGTTAGCAGGCGGCGGTGGAGCAAGAGGCAGGACGCTAACATACTGTGTTCCATCCGCCAGCCATGTACCGTCGGCCTTCCGTGCGCCGGCAATGATGCGCCCGTCATCCTCCCGCACGTCGCCGATGGCATTCACAACGGCAATTGCCGCTACCAACATCTCTCTTACCTGTACAGTCTTGCAGCCAATCCCGCCACGCATCGCGGTCTTGGGCCCGTGCCATTTGCCGACTGTCGTCCCCGTCCCAGCTCCGATCCTTCCGGCACAACCCTCGTCCACCGTAGCGGACACACACGCACTGTATCCGGCCTCAGCGGTTGGCCGAACAGACGAAGACCCAACATTGAGATCGAACACGACGGCAGCCGGAACAATAGGTACACGACCCCAGGGTGTCATGTATCCGACATCGTGTTCTTCAAGGTACCGCATCACTCCATCGGCCGCAGCAAGGCCAAAAGCCGTACCACCGGTCAAGAGAACGGCATGGACCTCCTGCATGGACTTTTCGCTTCCGAGAAGGGCGAGTTCCCTGCTACCGGGGGAATTCCCCCGGACGTCACACCCGCCCACGGTCGCAGGAGGACAAAGGATGACGGTGCAGCCGGTACAGGCACGTGCATCGGTCCAATGTCCGACACGGAACCCCGGAGGATATGGTGACATTGAACGAATCCCTACCCTTACCCCCCGTCCGGGGATGAGGTTTTTATGTTTCTGATGCTGGCGAGCAGTACCCCGCACGCAACCCCGACGTTCAACGACTCCGCGGCGCCGTAACGACGGATTGCCAGCCGTACATCCGCTGCCTGCATCATGAGGCCCGAGATCCCCCATGCTTCGTTGCCAAGCAGAAGAAGAGTTTTGTGGGCGTAGTGGACGTTATCGATATACGTGGCACCGTCGGCGGCCGTCGCGCACACTGTGTACCCGAACCTTTTGGCTTGACTCACCAGTGAAAAGAGTTCGATATCTGCAAGGATGGGAAGATGAAAGATACTTCCCACAGTGCTTCTCACGACTTTGGGGTTGTAGAGTTCGACGCTGTGATGACCGAGAATCAGGGCATCAACACCAAACCAGTCACATGTGCGGATAATCGCTCCAAGATTGCCCGGATCCGCCACCGCATCGAGCGCAACAACAACAGACGCACGATCCCCCTCCTGCAGTACTTCATTGAGCGCCCATCCCTTCTGCTGCATCACCGCGAGTACTCCCTGGGCGGTCATCGTATCGGATATCTGATCCATCTCACGCGGGGTAATTGCATGTACCAGGCGAGCCCGTTTTCTCGCCTCCTCGACGAGGGCACTCCCCCCGGCATCCGTGAGCAATATGCCGGTGTAAAACAGTTCCAACATTGAGAAACTGGAACGAAGCGCCTCGCCGACACCGCGCACCCCATCCACGACAAAGTGTCCGGTGGCTTCCCGGTCTTTCTTGCGGCCGAGATCCCGCAGTTCGCGTATTGTTGCTTTGGTGAGTGGCACGTAATTCTTTCGGCGTCTCTGACGAGAAATGATAACCAACGGGTCGGCGAGAAGCAAGACAGACCTGAAAGCAGATTGGGCGCATCCCAATGCAACTATCTGACATCAGAAATCTGATATCAGCTTCTTCATCATCTCCAATGTACCTGGCGCACCGTTTTTCCATCCGTCGCAAGGAATATCGCCCCCATCTCGTCGGTGCGAAACACCTCCGCACCTGAAGCGTGCAGGCGTTGCATCGTTGATCCGGCCGGATGCCCGAAGCGATTCGCCCTTCCTACGGATATGAGCGCATAGTCCGGCCTGACCGCCGAAAGAAATTCCTGGCTCGTTGCGGCCTTGCTGCCATGATGACCGATCTTCAACACATCGGACTTGAGGAACCCGCCGTACCGCGCAACAAGCCGTTCTTCCTCTTCCCGCTCGGCATCCCCCATCAGGAGCATGGAGGTATTCCCATACTGGATTTTCACAACAATGGACCGTCGATTTGCATTACCGCTTGCATCAGTATTCACTGAATCCGGTGAGAGGACATAGAACCTGCACACCTCAACCCCCAGCATCATGCCTCCAAACGCGACGGAGATCACTCCGGTGTTGTGTGTGATTGAGGAGTCAGCCGCGCGAACGACATCAGGGGTTACGATAACCCGCCGGGTTTCAAATGAATGAAGAACATGCACGAGGCCGCCTGCGTGATCATCATGAAGATGAGTGATGATGACTGCGTCGAGCGCGTGTACGCCAAGCCGCTTCAGCAATGGAACCACCGATGTTCCCCACGGACTTCCGTCTCGTGAGGGTGGACCGGCATCAATCAGCACGTTGCATCCTCCCGGCGGTTGGAAGAGGATGGCATCTCCCTGGCCAACATCAATCATGGTGATCCGGCATTCAATGGGGGATGCACCTGCCAGAGCTGCGGAAGGCCAGAAGAGCACCGCATTCGCTCCACACAGGAATGCGATGAAAAAGTGCCGGACCATTGGTGGACGCCCGATGCAGAAGAGACATGCCAGACCTGCATAGTACGGCAAGGCATGTACCGGCCGGAACTCCACGGTGTCCATGGTCGCCCAGGGGACAGACGATGCTATTTCAGCTCCCCAAATGGTGAGCATCAACAGGACCCGATTCACCGCAGCATATGCTCCCGCAGCCCATGCATTCATTGGGGCGAACGCAGCTGATATCATGCCAAGAACCACCGATATTTCGGAAGCCGGCACAATAACGAGGTTTGCCAGAAAACCAACCACGGAAAGACGGCCGAAGACAATCGCGGTCAATGGCAAAGTACCAAGGGAAGCGGCGACCGAGACGGCGGTCACGCTGTATACTTGCCGCGCAAATCGCACCAGCATCGTGCCGCGGCTCCGGTGACGGACAGCCGCGAGCAACCGACGATGGAGCACGAGAATGGCGATCACGGCGCCAAAGGAGAGCTGAAAGCCCACGTCGAACAGTTGACGCGCGTCCAATGAAAACATGATGAGGGCGGCCAGACCGACACCATTCAGCGGATGGACACGACGCGCGAGCGAATTGCTCAGAAGCAGGGCGAGGGCCATAATGGTGGCACGTACGACAGGCGGTTGTGAACCGGTCACCAGCATGAAGATGACAAGAGCCCACACCGTCATGGTCCGGCCAAGAATCCGCGGAACGCGGAAGAGGGAGAACAACATCATAATGGTCGCGGCAACCACGGCAACATTAGATCCCGATACGGCGAGAATGTGTGCCACTCCCGAATCAAGGAATGCCCTCCGCACTCCGGGCGACAATCCCGAGCGTTCTCCGATCAACAGCCCTTTCAGGAACTCCCCTTCCTCTCCGCCGACATCGCGGTCGATCTCAGAGAGAATACTCCCGCGCAACGGAAACACCACTGTGCGCATGAACGCCGAGCCACCGTTCACACCCAGGATGCGCGCATTCTCGATGCCACGCACCCGCATCATGAAGGATATCCCGTTGGCGTA
The DNA here is from genome assembly GCA_003162215.1 of Ignavibacteriota bacterium. Taxonomy (GTDB): domain Bacteria; phylum Bacteroidota; class Ignavibacteria; order UBA10030; family UBA6906; genus Fen-1255. The sequence goes on along the minus strand of PMMO01000107.1, from coordinate 22,288 downwards.
ATAATACCGGCGCGGACTAAATTCTCCCGGATTGCCCGCCTCCGGCGGGCTCTCGACCACTCCTTTGAGAGCCAGCACCGAGCCGTACATGATGCTTCGACCGGAAGTGTCGCTCCCGGGGCTGATGTATGTGACAATGCCCTTCTCATCGCAGAGAGTCTCCGCGGTATCCGCGATAATCGACCGGGCGTGGAACGCAAAACGCGCACGGTTTCCCATCACTGTGGGAGCATCGGCAACGTCACCAATGAGCGTCACAGTTGTCCGTGCGTTCGGAGCGGGCACGACCCTTCGTCCGGCGTCGTCACAGCGATACTTGAGAGCACCGATGGAAGGACAGAGCAGGATGCAGCAGAGCGATCGAATGATGGCAGCAGTGTGTCCGTTGCGGAGCCGCCCTGCTACCCCCGTGAGCGCCATTGCTGCAACTACAAGGGTAAAAAGAGGAAGGACGGTTGATTCAGGCAGCTGATCCCCGATCCAAATCCCGGTGCCAACCAGCGCCGCGAGGATCACTGCGGGGTATTTATGAATGGCCTCCCCTCCCGGCATCATCCTGGAGTACCTCCATCAGCGCGGGTAAGACATGAGTCAGGTTCGGCGCGCGCCCCCCATAGTGGTACACACGGTCGGCAACCGCGCGGTGGCGTTTGCCCGTGAGTATGAGGGGGACAGGATTGCGGGTGTGAGTTTTGGTGGTCAGGTCTTCAAGATTTCCGTGGTCGCTAGTCAGCACAACTAGTGTTCGGTGCCGATCAATGGTTGCCAGCATCCCTCCCAACAAACCGTCAAATCGCTCCAGCGCATCAACCGCTTCTGCCATGCCTTGTCCATGCCCCGCATGGTCGGTCTTCCAGTATTCGAAAAGCACGAATTCGTGGTCCACACAGAGACCGGCAAGATGTATGCCTGCAACATCCGGAGAAATTACGGCGATGGATGGATGCCCGAGCTTGAACCATCCTTCGCGTGTGATGTCAGCTGAAATGCCACGCCCCTCGCTGAGTTCCTTTTCGCGACGCAACGGTAGGCCGGCATATTTACATGAAAGCGTCGTCACGGTGAGGCGCGACTGACGCGTCTCCACATAGTCGAAAAACTTTTGTGGATAAGCATTGGCGAAGCAGGGACGCAGACCGGCCTGCAGGACCCGGCGGAAAATATTGTGTGCCTCAATCACAGGCCTGAGCGTGGAGTACGGATGAGGACCAAAGTGCTTGCCGACAAGAAGCGGAGCGTTGATTCCTGTGAACAACGACGCCTGACCGGTGCCGCTCTGGGGCAGTCCCTCTACACCCAGCGTCGCATCAAGAGGCAGTGCCGTTGTCTCAGCTGTCTCAATCGTTCGATGGTGCAACGAGGGCAATGTCCCTCCGAGCAGAATCTCCAGGACGGGAATGCGGGCCGCGAAGAAGGGGTTTGCGGCTGCATCTTTTTTGCCAATACCCACACCATCAAGAAAGAGGAAGAGAACGTGCATGAGGGCATTCGCCTCAATGAGTTGTCGTGGATGGACTCTCTATTATTATCGTCACAGGGCCATCATTTACGATGGTCACTTCCATCATTGCACCAAATACTCCGGTGTGCACCCTCTCCGGTCCAAGCCGTTCCCGCAAACGACTCACAAAATGTTCGTACAGAGGCTCAGCGTCTTCAGGTCGGGAAGCCAGGATAAAACTCGGGCGGTTTCCTTTCTGCGCATCGGCGTAGAGTGTTAACTGGGATACAGCAAGGATGCTGCCTCCAACATCCTGGAGGTTGGTATTCATCTTCCCCTGAGAATCCCCGAAAACGCGCAGTCCCGCACATTTGTCGGCCAGAAACTCCGCATCCTTCTTCGTGTCCCCCTGCTTGATCCCCAGAAGGATGACAAAGCCCGTGCCGATGTGTGCATGTTCGGCGCCTTCGACGGTGAGCCGTCCACTGGAAACCCGCTGAACAACGACCCGCATGATTCACACACTTTCTATGCTAATGGCAGATGGGCCTCTACAACCCGCGGGATACCTGCAAAGTCGGGGTGTACGGACACGTCGCGAAATCCCGCATTCACAACAATCTCTCTCGCACCTGCTTCCTGGCCATAGCCAATCTCACAGAGGAATAGTCCGCCAGGCTGTAACAACTCTGCTGCCCGCGGAGCAAGCCTGTGGAGAAATCCGTAGCCATCCTGTTCGTCTGTCAATGCTTGCCGTGGTTCGAAGAGACGGACTTCCGGCATTAAGGATTCGTATTCCTCCCTCGAAATATACGGGGGATTTGCCACCACGAGATCAAATCGATCATGCACGACGCCGGTATCAAAGACATCGGCATGGAGAACATCAACCCGGTTAATGCCGAGACGTGTCGCGTTGCTCCTGCTTTGTGCGACAGCCGCTTCGCTGACATCTACTCCAGTCACATGGACATTGGTGGCGTGATGCGCGATTGCGAGAGCGATATTGCCTGAACCAATCCCGACGTCCAGTACACGCAGTTGCGGTTTCAGGATCCCGCGGATGCTCTCAAGTGCAAGTTCTACGAGCAATTCTGTCTCCGGGCGTGGGATCAGCACTCCCGGGCCGACATGTATTGTGATCCCCATGAACGCCGTTTCGCNNCCTGCGTGCAGTCGGGCCTCATCGAAGTCACGTTCGACGAGGTAGTCGCGGGACCATTCAATCAACGAGAGCACCGTCCACGTACGGGGGAGCAATGATGACTGCCGCTGGATCTCGCTCATGCTGCAACCCTCTGAATCGCGCGCGGGTCGCGGACGCGCGTGGCAAGGAGGAAAATGCCGATGACGGAGAAAAACGCCCCCACCATGAACATGCCGCGGTACCCCAGAAGATCAGCGACCAGGCCGCCCGCCAATCCCGATAAGTAGCATGGCGTGAGAAGAGTGTTCATCAATCCAAGATATGTCGAGCGCTGCGCCGCGGGGCTGTACTCGATCGCCATATTTGACCGGACCATGCCTTCTGCGGCGAAATTCACCCCCAGGAAGCCGAAAACAACAACAAACCATCCGGGAGTCGGAGCTATAACGGCGCCAAGAGTCGCCATCAACATTGAGCTCGCCGCACACAGCAAAGCGGTCTTGTTGCCGTAGCGGTCAATGACAAAGCCGATCACCAGGGCACTCACGACCTGTATGGCAACCATAGACAGTGTAAACAACCCGACAACCGATTCATCCGCTGCGAAATCTTTAAGCACGTGAACAATGAAGAACCCCTGCGGCATCATCGCCATGATCAAAAATGCCGAGGCTACCAGAAACCGGCTGAAGTCCCGGTCCGCACGCAGCACCCTCCGGAGATCCTTGAGGAATGAAAAGATCGGACGTCGCGCAACGGTCGGACTCGGGTCGGTCTCGATCATGTACCGTTGCACAACCACGGACGAAACTTGCAGCATGAAGGCAAGAACGAATGCGAGAGCATAGCCGAGGGGGAAAGCAAATGACGCGAGAAGCCACGTGAGCACGAACCCGCACAAGAATGCGCCGAACCCGCCGAGCGAATTCCGGTATCCTATCAGGCGCCCGCGTTTCTTCGGCGATGTAATCTTCACAAAGAAATCGAACCATCCCACGGACGTGATTCCACCAACAGTCTGATTCAAAAGGTACAGGAGGAAAAATATCCAGAGCACCAACGGCGAACCCACGGACCCGAAGAAAAGAATGAACAAGCCCATCAACAGGACACAAAGCCGCTGTGCAAATCCTAACCGTATCGCCCATGGTTTCTTCCATGGAAGCGTTTCGACCACGCGTGCAGCAAAGAGCTGAGGGAGAACGGCTCCGATGTATGCGATGGCCGCAACCATCCCTACCTCGACATTCGTCCCTCCGAGCCGGGAGACAAGAGCGGGAAGAACAGTCTGAAATGACAGAAAGGCGGTCGTGGAGATGTATAAACCACCCTCGACAACATTGAGGACAAGGTTTTTCCGCTCGATCGCGGACACCGACGTCACCTGAGATGTCATTGCTACTGCAAACGCCCCTCCTGTGACCGGAACACTACCGCATCAAACGTCCTTCTGCGACGAGATTGAACGGAAACAGAATAGCGAGATTCTGGTACGATTGCAAGTCAGGGATGAAATGGCTAGGTTGGGTATCATGGCAAGAAAATATCCCCCCGTGCCGCATGCGGACCTCGATGAATTTATCCGCATTGTTCGCCGTCTCCGTCGGGATTGCCCGTGGGACCGCAAGCAGACGCATCGCTCGTTACGACACAGTCTCATCGAGGAAACCTACGAAGTCGTTGAAGCTCTCGACAGTAGAGATCTCCCGCACCTTCGCGACGAGCTGGGAGACTTATTCCTGCATGCAATACTGCAGACGACCATCGCCGAACAGGCGGGGGAATTCACGCTGCGTGATGTTTTACGCCGTGAATCTGCCAAGCTGATCCGGCGGCACCCGCACGTCTTCGGAACGACACAGGTGCGCGATGAAGAGGAGGTACGCCGCAACTGGGAGCGCATCAAGCTCACCGAGGGCCGGCAGTCAGTGCTCGAGGGGGTTCCCCGCAGTATGCCCGGATTGCAGCGTGCACTTCGGGTGCAGCAACGCGCTGCAAAAGTCGGGTTTGATTGGGACAACGAAGACCAGGTGTGGAAAAAGGTCCGCGAGGAACTCGAAGAAGTGCGCCATGCACTCCGTTCACGCAAGCAGGCAAAGAAGGAAGAAGAATTCGGGGATCTGCTTTTTGCGCTCGTAAACTATGCGCGTTTTCTGAAGATCAATCCGGAGAACGCGCTTCGGCACACGATCGACAAATTCACCCGCCGGTTTCAGTACATCGAACGTGAGCTGGCCCACCGTGGTAAAACCGTCCACGATAGCACGTTGGAAGAAATGGATTACTACTGGGAGAAAGCGAAGCGCCGCAGAAAGAAGCGCATGTGAGGCTTGCCAATCAACTACTCTTGCCCGCCTCTTCACTCAGCTGCGGCCCGCCATTCTGGTATTTCTCGTACGCGTCAATAATGTCTTTCACCAGCCGGTGGCGAACGACATCGTTCCTGTCGAAGTACACGAAGGAAATTCCCCCCACACCCCGCAATACATCCTGGATCTGTACGAGACCCGAGCTCTGCTTCGCCGGCAGATCGATCTGGGTGACGTCACCCGTCACGATCGCCCGCGAGTTCGGTCCGAGGCGCGTCAGAAACATCTTCATCTGCATCGCTGAGGCATTCTGTGCTTCATCGAGAATCACGAATGCATTGTGGAGCGTCCGTCCCCTCATGTAGGCAAGCGGTGCAATTTCAATCACACGCTTTTCGATATACCCCCGCAGTTTTTCAGCCGGAATCATATCGTCAAGAGCATCGTACAACGGCCTGAGATACGGGTCAACCTTCTCCTTGAGATCACCGGGGAGGAAGCCCAGGCTTTCACCTGCCTCAACTGCGGGGCGGGTAAGGACGATCTTCGTGATTTCGTTGTTCTTCAGGCTTGCGACAGCGAAGGCGACTGCCAGATAGGTCTTGCCGGTTCCGGCCGGCCCGATGGCGAACACGATATCATTGGTGCGGATCTGCCGCAGATACTCACGCTGGCCGGGCGTCTTCGCGCGGATGATCTGACTCTTCGTGAAGAGAATGACGTTGTCCAGTTCATCGTGTGACAGTCCCGATGTGGCGCTCTTCGGCACAGCCGGTTCCCCGTTGGCTGCGATGAGATCAATCACCGTGTCGACATCGTTGGGGGTGAGGGATCCGTTCTTGCGGAGTAGGAACATCAGCTCCTTGAAAATGCGGTCCAGGGTTTCAAGTTCAGCCGGGTCGCCTCGCAGGGTAATAGTATCGCCGCGGACGACGACCGTCGCATCGAAGCGCCGTTCAAGCACCTCGAGGTTTGCATCGTTGAGGCCAAGAAGTCCGAGTGCGTCGGCCCCTTCGATCTTCAGTTTCTTCTCAGTCACTCCGCTCATCGTTCGTCAAGAAAAAAAACGCATGAGCCCCCTCCCCTGCAGCGCGCAGGAAAGGGGGCTCAGGTAACTGGGACTGCCGTTCACTACTTCTTTGCGGGTTCAGCCGGGTTTGCGGCCGGCGCCGCTGCTGCCCTTGCTGCAACCTTGTGATAATACTTCTTTGCAGCCGCCTTCTCGGCGTCGTTCATTTCCTTCCCTTGCGGGATCTTCAGCATCTGACCGGTGTGGATGATGTCCGGATCCTTGATCTGATCGCGGTTGCCCTGCCAAATGCGCGGCCACAACCAGGCGTTGTCATAAATGTCGGGCTTCTTGGAGATGTTCCAGAGACAGTCACGGTCTTTGGACCACGTACCGACGGTGTACACCTTCACCTGCTTCGTAAGAGTTTCCTTGAGGCTCTTCACCTTCGTGTCGAGCGCGGTCAAGCGGTCCCAGAATTCCGGAATGAGGGAAAGCTTGTTCCCCCAGAGTTCTTTGACCTTTGAGTCAAGGTCCGTCACTTCGCTGCTCCGGGCCATCAGATCCGCGTCGGAGAGGCGCATGAGATCGGCAGCCTTGGCTTCCGGTGCATCGAGTTCGCTGCGATAGGCATCCGCCTTCTCGCGATCGGAACCCACCAGAGCATAGAGGGCATCCAGAGAGCTCTGGTAGTCGCCATCCAGTTTGTTGGATTCTGAAGTAAGCGAGCTGATGCTGGCATCGAGCGCCTTCAGCTTTGCCTGAAGGTCGTTCCGCGTCTGGGTGAGTGTGTTCATTTCCTGCTGCCACTGCTCTTTTGTCATCTCCTGGGCAGTCGCCACTCCGACTGACAGGGTGAGCACGACAGCGACGATCATTACAAGAGCGTTGCGCAATTTCATTTTCAGAGACTCCTCGCTGGTTGTGTCACTTTGCTAGCCGTTGCTTGACGATTGCTTGGTCCTCGGCGCACTTTTTTATCTTCGCATTCTTTTCGGCGATATTTTTTTCCAGGTCGCTCTTCTTCACTTCCTTCTCCTTGACCTCCTTCTCGAGCTGCGCCGTCTCATCTTTCAAGGTCTGGAGCGCCTTCAGCTGCTGCTCGTCAGGACTTGAAGAGCAACCATAGAGGAAGAGCGATCCTGCGAACAGGAACGCCATCCCAATGGTTATGACTGTCCTTGTGCATTTCAACATGTGTACCCTCCTGAGATATGGGGTTACGGATAGGTTACTGCTCTGATTGCCACGCTGGGTTATCGCTGGCAGTATAGTGAAAAATTGGTTCCTTGTCAAATGCTAATTTATCGAATAGTAGGCTGATTTGCCTAAAGCAGCCCTTTCTCGGCAAGACTCGTGAATCGGTCGCCGGCAACAATAAGGTGGTCGTGGAGCGGTATGCCGACGATACGTCCAGCTTCAGCGAGCTGACGGGTGACCTCCGTGTCTTCCCTGCTCGGATCCGGATTGCCCGAGGGATGGTTGTGAACCACGATAATTGAGGCGGCCCGCTGATCAATTGCCACTTTGTACACTTCACGGGGGTGAACGAGGCTGGCGTTCAATGTGCCGCTGGTGATTTCCACCTTTGATCTGAGTGCATTCTTCGAATCAAGCAGGAGCACGAAAAACACCTCGTTCGTGCGGTCCCTGAGCAAGGGCACCATGTACCGGGCGACATCCTCGGGGGAGTGGATAATGGGCCACTCCTCATCAGGCTCCGCCTGCGCCCTCCGGCCAATCTCAAACGCAGCAATCAATTCCACGGCTTTCGCCGGGCCTATGCCGCGAATCCTCATGAGTTCTCCGGGTGTGCGCGTACCCAGCACCCGAAGTGACCGTCCACTGGAAAGCACTTCGCGCGCAAGATCCAGTGCGGTGGAATTACCGGTACCTGTTCTCAGTACCAGAGCAAGCAGCTCCACTTCCGTGAGGGCGGATGGCCCTTTGCCGAGAAGCTTCTCACGGGGCCTCTCTCCAGAAGGCCATTCTTTGACGGAATTCCCTCTCATTCAACCCGGATTTCATCAATACGGCTAATGTTTTGCCCGTCAAAACGGAGTATCGAGAGAATGTTGTTCACTCGGCGAGAGGAGAGACCAATCGCCGAATGGTAACCGGAATAGCTGCGCGTCCTGGACAATGCCCGCGCAAGTGCCTGACGCGTTGTTGCCCCATCACGCATCGCTCCGAGGACCATGTCCGCCGTATCAAACCCGAACAATGAGTTCTTCGAAGGCCGACGATTAAAGCGGGCCTTGTATCCGGCGGCCCAGTCTCTATAGACGGTCGATGTCGTATCCGCATAAGAATCGGATTCGAACACCACGCCCGAACTGTACCGTCTGTGCTCATCCAGTTCGGAAAGGCTATTCCATTCACCCGAACCGAGCAGCTGTGCCTGGATGTTGAAGTAGACTATCTGTGACGAAACAACTCCGATTTCCTCCGGAGAAGTGATCGGAGCATAGAGCGCGTCAATGGTGGTAACCGGAGTATCCAGACTGTCGGTCATTGCTTCATTGTAGACAACTGTGATCCCGATCGAATCAAGGTGCGCTGCGGCATCAGGCCCGAGAAGTGTGACGGCATTCACCATCGCTCCCTTGTGGAGCAGCGAGTCGAGCGTTTTCACGGGTACCCCCAGACCGACCAGCTTCATCAGCTCACCGAGTTTCTTCCTGCCACCGAAAGAGATGAAGGCATCGGTGCCGATGCGCAGACCTGCACGCCGGATATTTCTGAGCTGAGAGGTCAAATCCGTCTTTCCCCGCTCGTACCATTCGGTCGCTACAATGGATGCCCCGAGATTCCGGACTTCATCCACAAACCCGTCTGCAAGGAATTTGCCATATGCGTCCGAAGGGGCGAGCACGGCAAACCGCCTGAACCGTTTCTTCTCCACTGCATAGCGGGCCATGGCACGTCCCCTGGTCTCATAGTCGGGGTTTGCCTGAAAAACAAACGATCCTGTGGCGGCAATCCCGTTGGCGTTGGCAGTCGGGCTGATCAGCGGAATCGATACTTCTTGTGCCGCCCGCGCGGCTGTTATTGTGGTGGTGGAAAACATCGGCCCGATGATGCCAACAATCCCCTGGTCCGATGCCATTTCGTTTACCAGCCGGGAAGCCACGGCAGGATCTCTCTCGGTATCGCGAGTGACGAGCGTAACTTTGATCTGCTCTGACGGATCGCGCCCGAATTGTTGCACGGCAAACTCGATGCCGTCATTGACGTCCCCCGCGATTTCCTTCGCAGCTGACGGAGGTTCGTTGCGCATAAGCGGGAGCAACACGCCCAACTTCACGTCGCTCCGTTCGGCAATTTCCATGAGAAGCTTCATCACGCGCGGCTGACCCTGCTGCTCAGGGAATGTTGAGAGCAGGCTGTCAAGCGCGATTCGCGCGGCTCTGGTATTCTCGGCCGATGCATGCTTCTCCGCCAGATTGAGAAGCAAACGGGCGTGATAGTCGCGTGTCCCTCGCGCAGCAATCGCGCGCTCGAGCGCTTCGACATTGAGGTGCCGGGCGGCAATCGTGTCAAGGATGCTGCCAAGAGATTCAAGCAACCGTGGGGGCGCCGGCTGTACCAGAAGCTCCCATGAAAGCGCACACTCCTGCAGGGCTTCGTCTACACGACCTATGCGATAGTATACCGCCCCCAACAGGTAGTGGGCATCCGCCGAATATGCAGAAGACGCCGATGTCGAAAGCAACGCCCGAGCGGCCTTCACGCTTTCCATGTTCTCCCCCAACCAAAACAGCGCCTTCGCCCTCATGATCTGGGCAGCCGTCACTCGCACGCTCCGGGGATAGTTTCCAGAAACCTGGGCAAACTGCTCCGAGGCTTCGCGATACAGCCCCTGGTCGTACGATGCCACGGCCCGCAGGAAGAGCGCTTCCGCCTCACGGTCGTGCATATCATCCTGTTGTGCAATTGCCGTCATCCACCCGCACAGGACACAGATCACCATCACCATTGTTGTGCGCCGGGGCGCTATGGCGAGAGATCGAAAGGCATGATTCCCCATTCGTCTAGAAATCCTTACGGAGTGCGAGTATGCCAACAATGTTCGCAAGTACTGATACAGAGAGCGACACGGCGGCGACAATCATCACCGCGCTGAGCAGCATGCTATTGGCCTGCTGCGCCGGGGCCCCGGCAAGGACACGTGCCACAGGCAACACCAGCAGTGTCGCTGCAACCATGAGGTACAACAGACTGACAAGAAACGTCACCGATGCCCCCTGCGACGCAGCGACTTTTACCGGATTATCCTCCCGTTGCGTGGCAAAGTATGCGCCTGCACCGAGATTGATGCTCACCAACCCGACAACGGTGAACGCCATCATACCTGCGCTTGCAAGCATTACCCGCTCCGGCACACGCGCCATGGGCAACGTTGACCACACCAACACTTCCGCCGGTACGAGAACGATCGGCACCCAGAGGATGAATTTCATCCAGTAGAGACGGGAGAGGGAAATCGGTGCCGTCCGGACGCACCAGAAAGCGTTCCCTTCCTGACTGACTGCCGGGAAAACAAACCGCAGAGTGATTGAGGCAACGAGAAATCCGTCAAACAGCAGAATCGTCACCATGGCAAGCGCGCGGGGCAGTGTCCGCATCGGCGGGAGAACAGAGAGCCCGCCAAACACTACCGTGATGACAACAAGCATCGCCATCATGAGCGCGTGAATCCGCTGCACGGGATCGCGGAGGAACTGCAGAATATCGCGTTTCAGCACCGCCTCGGCATTCGGCCGGCGCGTCCACCGTCGCCGGAGATCAAAGAGCCCGGCAATCCGTGCGCGATGCACGCGTTCGTGATGGCCCCGCAATTCTCCCACCAACAGCCACGTGGTGTAGTAGAAGCGGGAACCCGTGTAGACAACAACCACCGCTAGCAAGAGGAGCATCCAAAGGAGTCCCGCAATCGAAAGCAATGCTCCGACATGGTCACCAACGATGATGCATCGAAGAGCCGACGCGGCCATTCCGTGCGGAAGCCATGTGGCAGAAAGGCGGGAGATTTCGACAACAGCCGGAGATCCACCATGAGCGCTCGCAACAGCTTCGCGAACCATCGACATAACGTCCGTGATCCGGTACGACAGGAACAACACCGCGGAGTACACCGGGATCGCGGCTGCCAGCATCCATCGCACACCAATTTTCGACGCCAGGAGAATCAGCACCATCAGCAAAAACACACCGAGGATCCCGGCAATGACCACGAGAGGGATCATCACCAGGAACATCATCATCAGGTATTGATACCAGGCAAGTTGGAACACCGCGCCATACCCCAGAACCCCCGCAGTGCCGATGAGGAGAAGCACTCCGGTGCTGGTAATAATATTCTCACCTGTGCGGAGAACAAAGAGCTTCGTGTGCGCAATGGGAAGAGCCTGGAGGAACTCCACTTCGCGTGCCGTGAATAATGTCGCATAGCTGAGAATCAAGCTCATGAAGTGCGCCGAGACGAAGAAGGCAAACAACACAACGGCGACAAGTCCATACAACGTCTCCGCCCCAATCCCGACCTGACGGATCAGAAACAGTGTGACATTCCGCGCGAGAAGAAACATCCCCACCGCCATACACCCGAAAATGATCAGGGAAGAAACATTTTTGATCACACCGTGCAAACGGAAATCCGACAGACTCTTCGTGATCACTACGGACTTGGCCCCAAGCACGGCTCGCACGTCATTCATCGCGGGCCTCAACGTGTGATGTCAAGAAACGTCTTTTCGAGCGTCCCATGCTGTGCTCCGGTGGCGTCGAACATCTCCTCGTAGATGATTTTGCCGCCTTTGACAATCGCAATCCGTGTGCAGAGTTCTTCAACGATGCGCAAAAGATGTGTGGACATGAAGATCGTCATTCCTGCTGCAGCCTTTTGCCTGAGGAATTCTCTCACCAGCCATGAACTGCGGGGATCAAGCCCGAGCAGCGGTTCGTCAACAATCAGCACGGTGGGTTCGTGCACCAGCGCACCGGCAAGTGCCACCCGTTGCCTCATACCCTGCGAATACTCTTCGGCAGATCTGTCAATAAACCCTTCCATTTCAAAGCGGGTCACATAGCTCTCGATTCTGGCCTGCAATTCGTCAGCCCGCACGCGGAACAGGCCACCGATGAAATGCAGATACTCGCGTCCCGACAATTTCTCGTACAGAAAGGGCTGGTCGGGAACGTACCCGAAGCTTCGCTTTGCGGAAATTGGATTGGCGTGGACGTCGAACCCGTTGACAGAACAGGTTCCGGATGTCGGTCTATACAAACCCGCCAGGGTCTTGATCGTGGTAGTCTTTCCCGCCCCATTCGGCCCCAGGAACCCAAAGAATTGTCCCCTGTCGACTGTCAACGAGATGTCGTTGACCGCAATGCTGCTGCCGAATTTCTTTATGAGGTTGCGGATTTCGATCACGCTGCGTTCCTGTCCTGTCTAATATACTACTTTCTGCGTCCCGATTTTCCGACCCCACCCAACAATTCTTTTCGCTCACGCCGGAGGATCTCGATCCCGGCGTCGACCAACGCCAGGGATGCGTTTTTCTCGGCTTTGGTTTTTCCACGCTTCACCATCCGTTGCCGGAGAAGGTGATCGTACAGGGTCAGCGCAACCATTGCTTCCGCCACTGGGACGATCCGGGGGCAAATGCACGGGTCGTGCCGTCCCTCTACGACAAGGCGGGTTGCGCGTCCATCGACCGTTGCACTCTCCTGCTCCTTATGAATTGAGGAGGTGGGCTTCACAGCAATGCGGACCACGATATCTTCGCCGTTGGAGATACCACCGGCGATACCTCCAGCATTGTTTGTCCGCGTACGGAACCTGCCTGTCTTCTCGTCAAAGTAGATCGGATCGTTGTTCTGGCTTCCACGCAGCCTAGCACAGGCAAAACCGTTTCCTATCTCGAAGCCACGGACGGCCCCGATCGACATCAGAGCCTTCGCAAGATCAGCCTCGAGCTTGTCAAATACCGGATCTCCCAGTCCGACAGGCGCGTTCCGGACTGTCACCTCTACGACCCCGCCGACCGAATCCCCTTCTTTCCTTGCGCGAAGAACAGCCCGCTCCATCCTCAGGGCGGCTGCGGCGTCAGCGCAGCGGAGCGCATTTTGTTCAATCGCATCTTTCCGGAATGATTTCGCGCGAATGCCGGCAACTTCAGTCGTGTATCCGAAGATCTCGGTTCCCAGACGTGCGAGCATCTGTTTCGCCAATGCCCCCGCAGCCACACGTCCGGCTGTCTCCCGTCCGGATGAGCGTCCACCACCCCTGTAGTCTGCAACGCCAAACTTCGCTAGATACGTGTAGCCAGCGTGTCCCGGACGGAACACATCCTTCAAATTCGCATAGGCCGCAGGACGCTGATCCGTGTTCCGGATCATCATGCAGAGCGGTGTACCGGTCGTCTTCCCTTCAAATACACCGCTTAGTATTTCCACTCGATCCGCCTCCTTCCGCGGAGTCGTAACCTTGCTCTGCCCCGGACGGCGGCGATCCAGATCACGCTGAATCACCGAAACATCAAACGTCTCTCCGGGTCGCACGCCATCGATCACAACACCGAGGGCCGGACCATGGCTTTCGCCAAAGGTGGTGACGCGAAAATGCTTTCCAAAGCGATTACCAGCCATGTGCTATCTCCCTGCTGCCAGTCTATCCAACGTATCCCAGAAACGCGGGAACGACTTTGCCACGCAATCAGGTCCCAGGATCGTGATGCCCGGGACGCGAAGCCCGACAAGCGCAAAGCTCATCGCGAGACGATGATCCTCATGTGCATCCAGTGTTGCCCCATGCAACGGCACCGGGCTGATGACCATGCCGTCGTCGAACACGGTAATGTCGGCGCCAAGCCGGCGCAACTCATCGGCCAGAGTTCCCAGTCTGTCCGATTCCTTGAAGCGGAGATGCTCTACGTTCGTGATCCGCGTCGGCCCGTCGGCGAACAGGGCAACCGCAACCAGGGTCGGAACCGCATCGGGCATCCGGTTCATGTCGACGGTGATCCCCCGGAGGACACTCCTGCACGAGACGGTGACACCATCCGGAATCCATTCAATGGAGCATCCCATTTCACCGAGCATTTCCAGCAAACCTGCATCACTCTGTAGCGATGCCCGCTGCACCCCCTTGACAGTCACCGCCCCGCCTACAACCGCAGCGGCGCCGAATGCGTACGTCGCGCTCGAAGCATCCGGCTCTACTTCGTATTGAGACGGACGATATGATGCATCGGGAGAAACACTGTAGTCCGTGCCGGTCACCCCAACGATGACGCCGAACCTTTTCATCACGTCGACGGTCATGGCAAGATACGGCGCCGAAACAAGCGCGCCCGTAACATGCACGGCAACACCCTGTGCTGTGCCGGGCGCAGCGAGCAGGAGCGAAGAAATGAACTGGGAACTTCTCTCTCCGCTGATTGTGACCTCTCCTCCATGGAACGCGCCACCATGCACGGTGTAACGCGCAATTCCCGGAAGATGTTCGACCTCAATCCCGAGATCATGGAACGCATCAACAAGGTCTGAGATCGGCCGCTGTCCCATGCGTTCTGACCCCTCGAATACTGTCACACCTTGCGCCCTCGCAGCTACGGAAAGGAGAAATCGAAGCGTTGTGCCAGCATTCCCAACCGGGATCGAAAAACGAGGTGCAAAGAGCTTCCCTCCTGTACCCTCAACAACAAGCGTTCCGCCCGCTGGCCTCGCCAACACGCCAAGCTGGTTCAGACCGTTGATCATCATTGCCGTATCCGTGCTGTCGGAAGGGTTGTGAATCAACGACTCGCCCTTCGCCATCGCTGCACACACAAGCGCCCTGTTAGTGAGACTCTTCGAACCGGGCACTGTGATCGCGCCATGCAGAGGTCCGGTGGGTTGGATTGTGCGGGACGGAGGCATTGTACGATTGGGTCTAGGGTTTATGATCTGGGGTCAGAGAACAGATATCAGATTTCGGGTTCCGGGTTTCGGTTCTCAATTCTGGGCTATGGGTTACGGGTAGCAGCAAGGAAGAGGTGCCTCACATCGGCTGCATCAGGTTTCCTGCCGGTGAACAGGCGGATCTGCTCGACCGCCTGACGGGCATACATTTCCACTCCCGTCACCGTAATAGCGCCTTGTCCTTCAGCAACTTTCAGAAATTTCGTCATGGCCGGATTGTAAATCACATCGAAGGCAAGACGCACCGTACCGGGAATCTCTTTCAACGGTGTAGCATCGATGTTCGGCCACATCCCGACCGATGTCGCATTCACGAGAATTTCGGGCTCCAGTGAAGCGACATTATCCAGCGCCGTCCATTGCACTCCGAGGGAGCGTGCAACGCCTTCCGCCCGTTGTGCGGTCCGATTGGCCACGTACACCCTGGCGCCACGTCGGACCGCCTCTCCGGCAACTGCACGGGCAGCACCACCTGCTCCCAGAACAACAAATCGCCTGCCGCTCACCCGAAGTCTTTGCTCGATCGCATCAAGCGCGCCACGCGCGTCGGTGTTCGCCCCGAAGTATCCTCTTGAACGACGGACAACCGTATTTACTGCACCCAACGTACGCGCCAGTGGATCCACCGATGCCAAAAATTTCATCATCGCCTGTTTGTGGGGTGCGGTCACACTGCAACCACTTAACACCCCGTCAAATGTCTTCATGAAGCGGGTGAGATCGTCGATCTTGAAGCGGCAATAGATGGCATCCCTGCCTAGCCGCCGATAGAGGGGATTATGAATGTATATCCCCTTGCTTTGTCCAACCGGGTTCCCGACCAACCCGAAGATCTTAGTGCGGGTCGTTCGCGTATTGGACCGAAAGACCCTCTTCATTGTGGATGCGGGAAGTTGTCCCGGCGCCGACTGCCGCCCGTCTTCCGACCCCGCGAACGTTGCCCATCCGCCGAACACCTTGTACAGAACGCGGCTCGCTTCACCCGCTTCGCCCATGGCGATGGCGATCACCCGTTGCCGGTCTTTGCGTGCAAGCGCGAAAAAATGAAGAGCTGCGTGAATCTCCCAGGCATCATCAGCCACGTAAGCAAATTTCAGTATCCCGGCGCCGGTCTTCTTCATCGTGGCATAGAGAGCATCGACACGCCCGGGGGGACCATCGAGCACATGATGCGAAACAATCCATTGCTGACTCCTTCTGCGCGAGTCGAGCCGTTGCCGGCCAGGCCCCCATGCATCCAGTTCGAGATCCACATATCGTGCGCCCGCATCGATCGCCTGCTGGAGCAGATCAAAGCGTTCGTCCTCACGGCCTTCGAACCTGCCTCCTTCACGAACTGGGCGACACGTTGCGATGAGCGGTTTTCGGGTCGACGCAATGAGCATTCCGACTTCCGGGCGCGAGAGCAGATCAATGCGGAGCTCGAACAGATCCGCATGCCGCGCCGAAGAGACGATCTGATTGGTCGCCTCTTCCATTGAAGGGCCGGTAATCGGAACGATGATCATCGCAAAAGCGCCTGGATCCTGGGAAGAGGAAGCCGGACTCCGATCAACGATACACCAATTCTCCGGAGCAAAACAAATGATGGCTCCGAACCGGTATTCTTCTTGTCGACGGAAAGGCTGCGGAAGAATCTCTTTTCATTGATGCCCGAAGGCACCTTAGCCGGAAGATTGCATTGCACCAACAGGCGTGAAAGCCTTAAGTAGTCATCGACAGCAAGGAGTCCGGCAGCCACAGCCAGCTGAGACTCTGCCACGAGCCCTATCGACACCGCTTCGCCATGTTTCATCGTGAAGTCTGACGTTGCCTCTATTGCGTGGCCGATTGTGTGGCCGAGGTTCAACGATTTCCTGAGGCCCGATTCGCGCTCGTCTTTTTCGACAACCGCGGCCTTCAACGAAACCGCACGACAAATCACTCTGGCAAGGAATCGTGCGTTGGTCCGTGTAATGCGTGACGTGTTTCGCTCGAGAAACCGGAAGAAGTCGGCATCCAGTGCAGCGGCAATCTTCACGACCTCCGCGAGACCGTTCCGGAATTCCATCACCGGGAGCGTCCGGAGAACCGTCGGGTCGATCAGTACAAATGAGGGTTGATGGAACGCACCGATGAGATTCTTACCGGCATCGTGATCGATACCCACTTTGCCGCCAACACTGCTGTCCACTTGCGCCAGAAGACTGGTGGGAACCTGGATGAACTCGACCCCCCGGAGGACCGTCGCTGCGGCAAATCCTGCGAGATCTCCGACAACACCGCCTCCAAGGGCAATGACAAGGCTGTTCCGTTTAATGCCCGACTCGAGCAGCGCTCCAATGAGAGCGTAGTAGATGTCAATCGATTTCGTCTCTTCGCCTGCAGGCACTTCAAACAGAGCACTGTCAATTCCCACATCATCGAATGCGTGCTGCAGGTTCTTCGCGTAGAGGCGCGAAACATTGGTGTCCGTAACAAGAAAGATCCTGCGGCCGGGCCACTTTTTCCTGATGATGGAAGGAAGGGTTTTCAGGCCGCCGGCCTTGATCAGAATATCATACGATCGGTGCCGTCCGGGCCGCATGTGGACTGCAATCTTGTTTTTCATAACAAAAAGAGTACGGGAACCCCCCGTGAAAGTCAAGGAAAAGAACAATTGACGCTGGACTATGGACCTGGACGATTGACAAACCACACGCTCTCGTTCGTTGGAAGTGAACAGCAAGTTTCGTACTTTCCTTGAGAAGGAGATCCTTCCGCGCCGAGGAGCCAAGGAATTCTTTTCTGGTGTTTCTTCCCAAGTAATCTTAGACGCCTTGGCGCGAGACCCAAAGGCAAGTCCAATCACTTTTGACCCTGACACCCTGGAAAAACACTACGTACGTTCGCTTTTCGATTCCATCGCCTACCGGTACGATCTACTGAATCATCTGCTCAGCGGGGGGATTGACTTCTACTGGAGACGCAGGGCCGTCGAGTGTCTGCGTGAGATTGCCCCACAACGTATTCTTGACGTTGCCACGGGCACCGCCGACCTCGCGATCGCCAGCCTTCGACTACACCCGTGTGAGGTGATTGGAGTAGATATTGCAGAGCAAATGCTGGCAATCGGCAGAAAGAAAGTCGAACGCAAGGGCCTCCAGAACATCATTGCGCTCCGCTCCGGCGAAGCCGAACATCTGGATGTCCCGGACAACAGCATGGATGCCTCGATTGTCGCCTTTGGTGCAAGAAACTTTGAACATCTTGAGGAGGGTTTGGGGGAAATGCGTCGTGTCCTCCGGCCGGGCGGACGTATTGTTGTTCTGGAGTTTTCCCGGCCTGGACGGTTCCCGTTCAAACAAATCTATTTCTTCTATTTCCGGAGAATTCTTCCCCTGCTTGGACGTCTGATTTCAAGAAGCAAAGAAGCCTACACCTATCTGCCAGACACGGTGATGCTTTTTCCTGAGGGAGAGCAGTTCGCCGGCATACTGCGCAACATCGGATTCCACGACGTGCGGCAACAACGGTTGACATTCGGCATAGCGACTATCTACACGGGAGACAAATGAGTACCCAGGATAAAGTTCTTCGGGTTGGTCACAGTCCGGATCCGGACGATGCGTTCATGTTTTACGGCCTCGCAACCGGCAAGGTGAAACTCGAAGGCATCGTGATCGAGCACATGCTCGAAGACATACAGTCGCTGAATGAACGCGCGATGCGGGCGGAACTGCCGGTGACCGCAATCTCCGCACACGCATTTCCCTACGTCGCCGACAAATACTGGATCATGCGCACAGGTGCCAGCATGGGGGAAGGGTATGGGCCCGTGATCATTTCAAGAAATCACAAGACGCTGGGTGACCTCAAGGGAAAGACCGTGGCAACACCCGGTCCCCTCACCACGGCGACCCTCCTGTTCAAAATATTCACGAACGGCATCAAGAATGTCGATATGCCTTTCGATAAGATCATGGAGGCCGTGGACAACAACACTGTGGATGCCGGACTGCTGATCCACGAAGGGCAGATCACGTACCAGTCGCTGGGCTACCACAAAATTCTGGACTTCGGCGAATTCTGGGAGAAAGAGACCACAGGACTGCCGCTGCCGTTGGGACTGGATGTGGTCCGGAAGGATTTGGGCATCGACCTCGCTCGCCGGCTGTCACGCGGACTGAAGGAGAGCATCGCGTACGGCTACGACCACCAGGATGAGTCTATCCCCTACGCCATGCAGTGGGGCCGCGGCATCGATCGCGAGCTGGGAGGGAAATTTGTGAAGATGTATGTCAGCCAGCTGACGATCGACATGGGGGAAAATGGACAGAAGGGACTGGAGGAGCTGTTCAAGCGGGCCCAGCTTAGGGGGTTGATACCACCGATGCCGGCGATCGAGTTGGTGTGACCCTACAATTTTCGACACATGGCGAATAATAGCCACGTTTCTCCTGTGACATGCACCAGAAGCCAGAAAACGGCGATTCCGGCTTTTTTTCCTTTGGCAGGTTTTTTGCATAAAGGTTCCTCGTAATCATCCCACGGCTTACTATGGAGGAACCATGCGCAATCTCGCCCTTTTTTCAGTTCTCGTCCTCACAGCATCTCTCGCTGCAGCACAACTCACGGTGACGTCATCCACGCCGGCGGAGGGCGCCACGAGTGTGCCCATAACGACCACACTCAGCCTCACGTTTAGCGCACCAATCGACACGACAACGGGCTTCGGCGCCGACCTCGGTGTCATTTCGAACATCGACACCATCACATCACACTGGTACAGTACCGACCGTCGAACTGCCTATCTGAACGTGCACCTCGTTTCGAATACAGCCTATTTTGTTTGCGTCTACTGGGCTCCAGGTGACGGTGGAGCGAATATCGCGATTCCGCAAACCTTAACCTTCACAACCGGCTCCAGCTTCCCAAGCCCCAGCTATCAGGTGAGTGGAACAGTTTCCGGCGGCACCACCGGTATTCCTCCATCCTACTCCCTGGTAGCCCTCAGCGCCAGTCCCATCGCCAATGGCAAACCGAGATTGCTCTTCGGACAGATCGCAGATGTGAACGGTGCGTTCGTGTTCCCCGGCTTACCGGCAGGAACCTACTATCCGGTTGCCATTAGGGATGTGAATCAGGACGGCAAACTGGATCCGGGCAAAGGCGATCCTGCTGCCTTCGGCGATCCATTCACGGTGGTCAGCACACCCCTTTCCGGCATTAATCTGATCTTCGTATCTTTTGAGCCGCTCACATACAAGATCGCCTGTGATTCCGTAGCTGCCGTGCCCTCATCCTCCATTCCTGCCGACAGAGTGTTGCGAGTGGTAAATTGCTGGGATCTGGATACAACGGCCAGGAGCTCAGAGTGGACGTTCTACTACTCCTCCCCCTCCTCAGGAAAGTACTATTCTGCTCGAGCAGGCACCATGGGCGTAGTAGTCGGAGAGATTCCGGCAGACCAAGCGCAGGGGTTCAAGGACTGGAAACCGATCACCTCGCCCGCAACCGTTGCACTCCCGGAAAGCATCATCGTACGCACGGAAAACGCCGGAGGCCGAACCTGGCGGTCATTCGCAAACACCGGAGGGTATATCTTCAAGATCGATATGATCCTGGGCTATCTGCGCAACTCCCAGTTCTCCGGAATGAGCTTCGATACCTCGAAGATCTACTGGGGTGTGCAGTATGACCTCGGAACTCAGCCTACTCCGGACTCCTTTGCGACTGTCAGGACCAAGAATTTTGTCGTTGACATCGGTACGGGAAATATCGTCAGCTTCACGGCTGTAGAACAAAAGGGATCAACCATCATCCCGGGCAGCTACGCATTGGGGCAGAACTACCCCAACCCGTTCAATCCTGTTACCACCATCGGGTATCGGGTGCCGGGATTCGGGTTACAGAATCCGGAATCAGATACCCGGAACTCGCAACCCGGAACCCGTGTCGTGAGGCTCTCCGTCTACGATCTTCTGGGCCGCGAAGTGGCGGTGCTGTTGAACGAAAAGAAGGAGCCGGGGGACTACACGGTGACATGGAATGCCGGCGGTGTAACGAGCGGAGTGTACTACTACAGGTTGCAGGCAGGCAACTTCTTCGATGTCAAGAAGATGATCCTGGTGAAGTAAGTATCATCCGACTTCCACCAGGGTGGCGCTTCAACCCCACCCTGGTGGAGGAAATCATGCGGCATCCGCCGGGGTTTCATACACGGCGAGAATTTCGTACAGCGTGGTCCGCTGTGCAGCAGCAAATCCGGATTCGTGAATAAGGCGGATGCATTCTTCGGTGTTTGTCGTGTTTACGAAGTTGGCAGCCGCATGGACGTTCTCTTCCTGCAGCGTTCCCCCAAAATCATCAGCCCCGAAGTGCAGCGCGATCTGTCCGACCTTTTTCCCCTCCGAGAACCATGACCCCTGGATGTGCGGGAAGTTGTCGAGGTAGATTCTCGAGAGCGCGATCATCTGGAGGTAGCGTGTCGACGTCGCATAGTGCGGAATAATCTTCTCAAGCGGCGTATTCCCGGGCTTGAAGCTCCACGGGATGAACGCTGTAAATCCCCGGTACTCGTCCTGGAGCTTCCGGATCACGTCGAGATGTTCGATGATATCCTCATGGGTCTCGAGGTGTCCGTACATCATCGTTGCCGTGGTCTTGAAGCCGATCTTGTGCGCTTCACGCATCACGGTCAGCCAGTCGGCACTGGTCCCCTTTTTGCTGCTGATTTTCTTTTTTACGCGGTCGGACAATATCTCCGCTCCGCCCCCGGGAATCGTCCGCATCCCGGCATCCCAGAGCCTTTGAAGCACCTTGGACAGCTGGAGTCCCGACACTTCCGCCATAACCATGATCTCGGAAGTCGAAAAGAAATGCGGCTGCACCGTTGGCACTTCTTTGACTGTCCGCTCCACCAGTTCCAGATAGTATGCGAACGGGAGCTTGGGGTTTACGCCACCCTGCAGCAACACCGTTGTCACGCCCCGCGCCGCAGCTTCTTTGAAATTGGCNNAACGCGCAGAAGATGCAGTCGATCGTGCAGACATTGGAGTAGTTCGGATTTGTGTCGATAACGAACGTCACGCGGGATTCAGGATTCCAGCGGAAGCGGACTTCGTTCGCAAGCGCTGCCAGATCGAGCAACTCGGCATTGCGCGCCAACCAGAGACCTTCTTCCCTGCTGATGCGCCGGCTCTCGTGCACTTTGGCTTGGATGGATTGTAGCATAGAAGAAAGGGTCTAGGGTCTGGGGTCTGGGGTCTGGGGTCTAGGGCGCTTCGCGCGGGTGAAGGGTGAAGGGTGAGGGGTGAGGACGCCACACAGAGCCGTCGGTCTCGAATCCACCACGGAGGCACTGAGAGCACGGAGCCGCACGGAGGGGATCAGGTTCGCCGGCTGTCTGTGCGATCCCGGTCAAAGCACGCTTTCGTCGGCGAGACGCCAACGCT
>PMMO01000177.1:4922-5544 GCA_003162215.1 Ignavibacteriota bacterium | reverse complement strand
GCCGTGGCCGCCTCGAGCATCGGGCAATACGAGAAATCGGTGCGCGCGTTGACAGACTACTATCGCACTGTGGAGCTGGGGTTGGGCGCATGCTTCCGGGAAATCGGACGGGCGCCCTTGATTCCAGAGTGGAAAAGACGAACAGTTGCCCGTGCGATTGGCGCGGTCGTGTTCGGTTCAGACCAGGGACTGGTTGGCCAGTTCAACGATGTGGTGGCCGACCATGCGATTAAGACACTTGTAGCTCTGCCCGGCAAACCCAGAGTCTGGGCCGTCGGTGAGCGCGTTCATGCGCGGCTGATTGATGCGGGGCTGCCGGCGATAGGACTCTTTGCCGTGCCGAACTCCGTCAAGGCCGTCACCCCGCTCGTCGGGCAGATTCTCGTGGAGAGCGAGGCGCACCACAGTCACGGTGAAGTCACCGAACTCCACCTCTTTTACAACCGCCCATCGTCCGGGGCGAGTTATGAGCCCGTCAGTCAGCGACTGCTGCCACTGGACGAAGTCTGGCGACGTAAGCTCGCCAAACTGCCCTGGCCGACGGCAAACTTACCCGAAGTCATGGGTAGCGGCACCGTAACCTTGCGGGCACTCATCCGGGAATATCTTTTCGTCTCGCTCT
>PMMO01000177.1:0-4903 GCA_003162215.1 Ignavibacteriota bacterium | reverse complement strand
ACTCATGATGCTTGAGAACAACGCTCGACTGAGGGATCGCGAGAGTATTCTGTGCCGGATGGAATATTGCAGAGGGACAGCCGGCGACTTCACAGCGCGTTCCATCGCACGATGTAAACCAGAAGACCTTGTCGCCCCGATCAGTCCCTCTCACATACGGATCATGAACGGTGATCTTCCGATCTCCATCGGTGTCTTCGTTTTCGAGGAGATCCCGAATCAGTTGACGGGGCACAACATGAAAACCTGGTGAGAGGGTCTGAGTCCGTGCGGACACGAAGGGACCGAGGAAAGAGAGAATCGTGAGCGCAACGAGCACCGCCGGGTGATGTGCTGGCAACGTCACTGAACGGTCATCCTCATTGGGCTGTGGAAGCATAATTCGCAATTGTGGTGGCGGTCCGGTGTGTCACTCCTTCGTATTGTCGCTGTCGTTGGGACGGCTGCTACGCGAAAATATCCACTTGACTGCCTGCACCAGCCGCCAGATAAGATTGGAAATCGCTCCTGACAGGCTCTTGGCGTGCGGTTCGTAGTTCGTTTCCACGTCATCCATGTTCCCCCCGAGAGTGACCTGCAGCGATGCGGACTTTTTCATGGAGAGAATCTGTGAAGGATAGACGCTGTGGTGGCCTGTCATCAGGAAACTGATGACGCAAGCAACTGTCGCATAGGGAGCGAGTTGTGGTCCGAAGAGTTCGACGGACATGATACTCGCTGCGATGGGAGTATTTGCCGCGCCCGCGAGGACGCTCGACAGCCCGATCGCCGAAAACGTCGCGACATTCAGCCCGGTCATCATGGCAAAGAAGGCCCCTGCGGTTGCGCCCATGAAGAAGATCGGCGTTACAATCCCTCCACTCCCTCCGAACGCAAGGGTTAAACTCGTGAACACCGGTTTCAACAGGAAGGCGTACCATTCAACGCTTTCGCCACGAAGGCAGGCTTCGATGGTAGTCAACCCCAGGCCGAGATATCGTGTTGAAAAGACCAGGGCAAGGACAACCATCACAGCTCCTCCCACGAGGCCCTTCAGCGGGGCCCACATCCGTAACTTCCCAGACAGGCGCTCACCGAGCTCCAGGGCTTCAATGAGCAGCCATGAGCACAAACCAAAAAAGATGCCGGCAACGATAACAATCGCAAGAAAACCCTCGCTAAATGCCGGTACGAAGTTGATAGGTTGATGGAAATAGGTGACTCCAAGTGCAGCGGAGATCTGATATGCCGTTATGCCTGCGATGAACGAGGGGAGCAGGACATCATAGAGGATGGCCCCCACGAAGAGTACTTCCACGCCGAAGATGGAACCCGCTATCGGCGTACCAAACACCGCGGCAAATCCCGCGCTGACACCGCAGATGACGAGCTTCTTCCTATCGCTGTCTTCAAACCTGACGATGTCTGCAAACAATGAAGCGAGTCCTGCTCCTATTTGCGCGCACGGTCCCTCCTTGCCGGCGGATCCCCCCGTCGCGAGCGTGATAACTGTTGCCACGAGTTTCACGGGGACAACCATAAGCGGGATCTTGCCCGAGGATTTGTGAATCGCTTCGATCACTTTTTCCGTGCCATGTCCTTCGGCATCCGGGGCAAGAGTCTTGACCAACAGCGAACTGGCAAAGAAAGCCACAGGGAGAAACAAGAACGAATACGCATGCAGGCTCATTCGGCCGGTAGCCCAACTAAGAGCTTCGAGAAACGCAGCTGTAGACAAACCAACGACCGCCCCCACAATTGTCGCAAGGACAACCCATTTCACGATGCTGATGAACAGCACGGTATGTTCTGTGATCTTCTTTCTCATGATGGGAATATAGCACCTTTCGTTCTGAAACAACAGGGTTTGAAGTATCCGGAGACGATTGTCCCGAGCGGTCACCTCTTCTTTGTCAAGTGATCTGTGATGCGTACGAGAAATCGCAGCGTTCTCCAAAGAGGTCCCTCATGAAACTCTTCCTTTCGGCTGGGAGCAGCAAGCAACGAGAGCACCCGATGGACTTCATCGACATCCTTACAGTTGTACTTTGCATGGCCACGCGCAGAACCCACTTTAATGGAATATGCCGAGTCGGGAAGAACTGCGAAGAGATCCTCGTCGGTCCTGTCATCACCAATAGCCAGAATGAAATCATACTCTGCTTCAGCGAGGAGCTCCCTGGCGGTCGTCCCTTTGTTGATTCCCGCAACCCGGACCTCGACCGCTTTGTTCGCCTGCATGATCTGGACATCGACATTTCCCGTAAGCGCGTTGAGATTGTCAATCAACTCGTGAGCAACTGGCTCCCCCTGTTCGGGATCGGCGCCACGGTAGTGCCAAACAAGGGAATATTCCTTTTCTTCCACCGATGCTCCCGGGAGTCGATCAGCAAAGAGTTTCAGTATTGGAATCAACCCGTGCTTCCAGTCTCCCGGAATGACTTTCATGATGCGCCATTCGGTTTCCGCTGTTTTGGCAAAGAACCCATGTTCGGCAACCAAGTAAATGGGCAGCGATCCAAACCACGCTTCCAACGTATGCCGGTCTCTGCCACTGATAAGTACAACGTGGTTGGCAAGATTCTCTGCCAGCCTCCGGATGAGCGAAATCACTTTGGTCCCCGGCTGTGCTTGTGCATGATCTGCGACAAACGGCACAAGCGTACCATCATAGTCGAGCAGAATAAGGCGTTTCAGACTCTTCCGGTATTGCTTGAGGAGGAGCATCTGCGCCACGTTGCCGAGCATCTGTGTCTCAAACTTCTTTGTGGTAGCTGCAGTATCAAGAGTTTCCTGGACGAAATCGCGTGCCCAGCGATGCACGGTGTAGCGCTGCAAACGCGCCTGCATGATCCGTAACCGTCTGACCTGCTCTTCCTCCGGGATTTCCAATGCTACAGCAATCGCGGAGGCGATTTCGCCGCAGTGGTTGGGGTTGATAAGTACGGCTTCACCAAGTTCCTTTGCCGCGCCTGCCATTTCACTTATGATCAACACACCCGTACCACTCGTCCGGGCTGCAATATACTCTTTCGCCACCAGATTCATTCCGTCACGCAAGGGTGTCACCAATGCTACATCGCTAATGGCATAGAGAGCCACAAGCGGAATGAACGGGACATGTCGGTACTGATACACCACCGGCATCCATCCGAGGTTACCATATTTGCCGTTGATCCGTCCGACAAGTTCCTCAAGCTGACGTTTCATCAAATCATATTGGTCGACCCCGATTCGTGAAGGCACAACAACCAACACAAGAACGATTTTGCTGTGCCATTTCGGGTTCTGTTGGAGGAACAGGTCAAACCCCTCCAGCCGGTTCAATATCCCCTTCGTGTAGTCGAGCCGGTCGACCGAGAGAACGACCCGGACATCGCCAAGTGACGCACGAAAGCGAGCAACTTCCGACTGCACTTCCGGCGATATGGCTCCATTCACATACCGGTCGTAGTCGATTCCCATTGGAAATGTGTCTGCCTTGACACTTCTATCAGGAAGGAGGATCTGCCCCATGTTGTGGCCGTGCCCCAGTATGCGCAGAACACTTTGCAGGAAATGCTGGGTGTATTCGTAGGTGTGAAAACCCACGAGGTCCGCTCCGAGGAGTCCATCAAGGACCTCTTTGCGCCACACACCCGGCAGCAACCGGAAGATCTCGTAGGAGGGAAATGGAATATGAAGAAAGAAGCCGATCTGAATGGACGACCTCCGTTCTTTCAAGAGCCGCGGCAAGAGCATCAAATGGTAGTCATGAATCCAGACCAAGTCATCCGGCTTCAGTATGTCGAGGAGAGCGTCGCGGAATCTCTCGTTGACGCGCCTGTAAACCTGCCACATCGCTTCATCATAAACGGCAAGCGAGGGGAGCGAGTGGAAGAGAGGCCAGATGGTTTTGTTGCAGAAGCCCAGATAGAACTGGTCCATTTCCTCCTGAGGGAGGTACACCGGATATGCTCCGTGCTCCGTCAGCACTTTCTCTGTGATCACCCTCTGCTTCGATACATCAACGGTCACACCCGGCCAACCGACCCACAGATGTTTCTTCTTGAAGAATGGCAACTGATCCAGAGATNNAGAGATGAAAGAAATGACGACAACCCGGTCACAAGGCCGCCTGTCGTCTCCTTGTACCGTATCGAAACGCCGTCCATCTCCACAGAAACCGGAAGGCGGTTCGACACTATTACCAATCTTCGCACACCATTCGTGGATCGCATGTGTTCACCTCCTACGCAATCTTCCCTTTACACGAATAATACGGCGCATGCCACCAGAAAACGCCCTCGGCACTCTCGAGACATGCGTGCCCCTTGGGGCAGCAGGAACAAGCGATCTAGAAAAGCCCAATTGCCTTTGCCGCAAGTACAAGGAGACCAAAGCCAATCGCACATAACACAAAAATAGGCGCCCACGGAGGAACCGAGACTTCCTCTTTTTCGTACCAGGCCGGAGCAGGTGCGCCTGTGGGCTTGGCGGGATTCACGTTTTCTGCCCCTGGATTCAAATGATGTTCTTCCTCAATGGCAATTCGATGTGCAGATTTCTTATGTGACATGGTGAAGCCCTCCATGAGTATGCAGACCCTTGGGGGGGTATGTCCGTTCGCGACAGCGCCAACTTCAACGTCATGACGCAGATGCCGCGATGGGCAAAGCACCCATCCAAAATGGTCGCGAGTATCTGTTCAGAGACACGAATTGACGAAACGAGGACTCAGAGGGCGGGAGGAGCGCGAGTACCGCAAGTGAGAACAGGAGACGAAACGAGTGACGGATAAAAGCTTGGTACAAGTGCAANNCCTTCGTCTTCCCCTTAAAATCACCGTACGCCTTCTCTCCAGTGCCAACAAGAGGAAAAGCCGCGCCGGCCAGCTGCGCACAGGTTCCTCCGAGATAGAGGAACGCAAGCATCAGCACCGCTA
>PMMO01000083.1 GCA_003162215.1 Ignavibacteriota bacterium | reverse complement strand
CCTCGTGCACCATATGCAGCCAAAGGAAGGGACTGGCCGCCAGCTCTTCGCTCGTGTATCCTGTCACCGCCTCACAGGTGGGGGCATGGGTCGTTCCTACCGGATGGCCGTCAACAAACGCCACGGAATAGATGTAGTCGGTGATTGTCTGTGTGATACGGCGGTAACGTTCTTCGCTGTCGCGCAATGCCGCGGAAACGCGTTCACGCTCGACGAGTTGCTGCTGGAGTGCAGCTGTGCGATCAGCGATACGCGCCTCGAGAAGCCCCCTGGCTTCTTGCAGTTCATACGCGACGGTTCGGCACTCCGTCACGACTGCTCCAAGAAGCAACCCGGTAACCGTTGCCACACCGGTGAATCCATAAAGATAGACAAGACTCGACGAAGGGCTCATATGAATAAAGGGACCTTGCCTCTGAATGGTATCCACAATCGCGATAGTGACGGCAAGCATCGCCGATGCCGCCGCACCCCGTTGTNNGAACGGAAAACAGGCGAGCGACAACGGTCTGGAGAGCCGCTCGTCCAGGAGACCGCCATACACGACATGAGACACCAGCGCTAGGAGAACCACCAGCACGATGGCTTCCGTTGCATGCCTGCGGACGACAACCTCTCTGGAGCGTTGTGACCACGTGAGCAGGGCGGGAGTGACAACAAGAATCCCCATCGCATCAGCGACCAACCAGATCCTCCACGCTTTGACGAAGTCCTCCCAGGGGGCCATTCCGTGGATGCACAGGGCGATAACGCCGATTGTCGCCCCCACCAGGGGGGCAACACCCACAGCCAGGCTCAAGAACAACAACACATCCCTGACCCGTCGCAGTCCGTTGTCAAATCCGCACCAGGTCCGCAGTACCATAACGACGACCAGGATTTCGACGGTATTCCCCACCGCGGTGACTGCTGCAAACCCCAGGGGAGCACCGGCGATTCTGTAGGCAAGAAACGCCCCCACAGCAACGGCAGGCCAGATACGCAGTCCGAAGATAAGCGCAGCGGCGAGAGCGATACCCACGGGCGGCCAGATCAGCGTCACATTGTCGTGCAGGTTCGCGTCCACCAGCCCCACGCGCGCAGCCAGGACATAGGTGACACCAATGCTGCAGAGGAGAAGCCAGCTGCGCTTCCCCACCTCATCGATCAGCCAATATGGCACCCTTGCATTCATGGTTTCCGGAGATACAGACAGCAGCTGCCAGCCATCCCGCCCTGCCCATGGAGAAGAAACCCTGTCACTGTCGTGTTGAGGGGATCACCGCCGGCATGACGCAACGCGAGCGGACGGGTATCGAGCGTACCCGTGCTCGTGAGTTGCGCGAGGAGTTCTGTAACGTGCGTCGCTGAAGTACAGAGATCATGGAACATCATGCCACAAAGACGATCTGCTGGGATCCCGAGAAGAAGCTCCAGGACGGGTGTGATTCCCAGAATGACGCCATCGGGAGATGTGAGAAGCCACGCCCCGCGCAGCGAGAGCCCCGACACATTGTCCGCAGAGGTGCCCACGCTACCAGTGGTGTCCGCCGCAGGGTGCAACCGGCTCTCGAGGACACACTGGGTCATCTCGAACATGCCCCGATGATCTACCGCAATGCTTCCCTTGAATGTCGCCGATACCCTCATGCCATTGCGGGCAATCACATCGAGCGTGATGCTGTCGGTGATGGGGCTATGGCGAAACTGGGTACACGCCGCGATGAAGCGTTCTGTGCTGTTCGGTGCAAGAAATTCCCCAAACCAATGGCCATTCACCTCCTCCTGCGTGTACCCGAACAGTTCTTGCCATGCTTTGTTCACCTGCAGGAGATGGCCATCAGCGTCCAACGACTGAAACGCAACCGGTGCGTTTTCGTACAGCAATCGAAAACGTTCCTCGCTGTTACGGATTTGCTTTTCTGATTGGTGCTTGTATAGAGCCATTTCGATGGTGGAGTACAGCCCCCGTTCATCAAACGGCTTCAGAATATACCCGAACGGTTCCGTCACTTTCGCACGCGACAGTGTGGCGTCGTCGGACGACGCCGTGATATACACCACGGGGATATCGAACCTTTGTCTAATGATCTCCGCGGCTTGAATGCCGTCCATGTCCCCGTGCAATAGAATATCCATAAGAACGAGATCCGGACGCGTTGCCTCGCACCGCTGTACCGCTTGCTGGCCGGTCGCTGCGCGGGCACCCACCGTGTACCCCAGCGAGGCCAACCAGTGGGTCAGATCTTCTGCGACAATCAGCTCATCCTCGACAACCATCACGATTCGTTTGCGCATCCTTCGTGTCACTTTCGAAAAGTCAGCACAAATTCCGCCCCCACCAATGTACGGGGTAATGTCAGTTCTCCCTGAACCTGATCTGTCAGCATACGCACAAGGGTCAGGCCCAGGCTGCCGGCCGTGTGAAATTCCATGTCCTGCGGAAGGCCGACACCATTATCCCGGATTGCCAGACGGATCATCCCTGGAGGGATCGATCGCAATTCCACTTCGACCTTCCCATTGCGTCCGCCGGGAAATGCATACTTTAACGCATTCGTCACGAGTTCATTCACGATAATCCCGCAGGGGATCGCAAGGTCAACCCCCAACGCGACGGTGTCAGCCGTGATGACCATTTGTACACTGTCCTGGGGGACTCCGTATGACCTGAACAACTGCATCACGAGCACGCGCACGTAGTCCCCGAAATCAATCTCGGCGAGATTGTGCGACTGGTACAGTTTCTCATGTACAAGCGCCATTGACTTCACACGGCTTTGACTCTCACGCATGATCCGGAGCATACTCTCGTCGGTAAGATACTCCGCCTGGAGACTCAGCAGACTGGAGATGACCTGAAGGTTGTTCTTCACACGGTGGTGAATCTCCTTGAGGAGGACTTCCTTTTCCCGGAGGGAAGCACGGAGGCTTTCGTCCGTCCGTTTGCGTTCTGTAATATCGCGGGTGACTCCCACCAATGCCACCGGGTCGCCTTCATCGTTATGCACCACGGAGGTCCAGAGCTCGACCGGAAACTCGCTGCCGTCGGCCCTGCGATTGAGCACCTCGCCGTACCATTCTCCCTGTAGTGTGGCTTTGCGGATCTGCTCATCCATGATGGGCGGGGTGCTGGGAGAGCGGACCATGGCGACATCCTGACCGATCAACTCGTCCTCGGAGAATCCGTAGGTACGCACAAACGCATCATTGACAAAGAGGATGCGGTTATTGACATCGGTGATCGATATGGGGTCGCGCGTACTCGTCAGCGTATATGCGAGGAGCCGTAACCGCCGTTCGGCCTCCCGTCGCTCGGTGACATCCCTGATCATCCCCCATAGACGGATGAGACATCCTCGCTCGACGACACCGGCAAAACTCCACTGAAGGTAACGGATGTCGCCCTCTGCATCGTGCTGTGACACTTCTACATCGCTCAAGCGGTATCCCCCAGCAATAAAGCGCGTCAGATGAACCTCCAGCTGCGAAGGTTCCAGTCTGATGGCAGCCGCAAGGCGTGCATTCAAAAGATCGGCAGGGCTGGAGTGCCCGTAGAAGCGGGCGAGTGTGTCGTTGCATTCGGCAAGATGAATGTGCGCGAGCATCATGCGCACCTGTTCAGCGACCGGCGCACTGACAGGAATGGGTTCATCGGTTTCAAACCGCCAGATCCCCTCAGAGGTGTTTTCGATGAAGGCGCGAGAGCGTTCTTCACTCCGGCGGAGCTGTTCTTCGCATCGGCAAAGAGCTTCATATGTCGCCGTCCCTGCCGACTCCCGCTCCGGACTCATGAGCACGCCGCAATCCTCTCCTGCCGGAAATATTGTGCAGTCAAGACGCAGCGAACGGCCTGGCCAGGAAACGCCACGGAGTTTCCGTGTTCTTTTGGTGGAACGCACTTCGGTGAGAGCGGCATTGATTTCACTCGAACGCACGAGCGATGAAAGGAGCTCGCCGACGACCTGGTCTTCGCTGCGACCGGCGAATTGGGCTGCGGCAGGGTTCCAGTGCATGATCCGGCCGGCGTCGTCAACAACGAAATACATGTCCGGGGTGTGTTCCGACAGGCCGCGGAGGGAATGCGCGTTGACCCGGGCACGCCGGGCGGCAGCGTCGCGTGCGGTGACGTCAACCATAGTGCTCACATAGCCGGACAAACGCTTTCCGGTCATCCATACACGGGAATGCAGTTCGCACGTGCGGAGGTCCTTCCGGTGCGCACGGATGCGGCACGTGAGATGGAACGGCTGGCGTGCCGCCCCCGCAGCGGCAATGATCTCGCCAACCATACGGCGATCCTCTGCATCGACGTGGCAGAGCCAGCCTGTGCCGGCGATATCTGCCATGTCCACGCCGAGGAATTCGAGGAGCTCCTTGTTACCGTTCACCAGCTGCCCGGCTCCATCGAACACAAGAATCGGCACAGGGATTGCCTGGGCAACTCCGGTAAACGCAGCCCCGGGAGGAGCCGGTGCGCGCCGCATTCTGGTACTCCGCCGTCTTCCCGCAACGCGACCCGTCATTGAACGCTCGTGCGATAAGTTCGTTGTTCGGGACGAATACCCAGTTGTTCCATCCGGTATCTCAATTTCGAGCGGGTCAAGCCAAGAACTTTTGCCGCCTGGACCTGATTGCCCCCGACAATATCCAGTGTCTTGAGTATAAGGTCCTTCATC
Source organism: Ignavibacteriota bacterium (assembly GCA_003162215.1). Taxonomy (GTDB): domain Bacteria; phylum Bacteroidota; class Ignavibacteria; order UBA10030; family UBA6906; genus Fen-1255. Next base: position 637 of record PMMO01000083.1, on the reverse strand, counting down.
ACTTCACTCATCTTGATGCCCTGGGGCGGGAGGTCAAGGACGAATGTCTTGCCGTTGCCGGACGATGTCATGGGTGCATTGCCTGCCGCACGAAGAAACGCAAAGTGATCTCCGGTCAACACGGGTACATTGTTCAGCAGCACCACGCGTTCCATGGCGTTGCGCAATTCGCGCACGTTGCCTTTCCATGTCAGATTCTCGAGATACTGGAGCGCATCAGGACTGAGCTGCGGCACCGCTCTGTTGAACCGACGGCAGAATTCCGCGAGGAAGGCCGTGGCGAGCTCGCCAATATCCTCCCTCCTGTTGCGAAGCGGCGGAATGCGCACAGATGCAACATTCAACCGGTAGAAGAGATCCTCGCGGAAGCGTCCCTNNCGCAACAGCTTCACCTGCATATCCAGGGAGAGCTCGCGGATTTCATCGAGGAGAATTGTTCCGCCGTCGGCCAGCTCAAACTTCCCTTGTTTCATTTTCTCGGTGGCGCCCGTGAATGCACCCTTTTCGTAACCGAAGAACTCGCTCTCCGCCAGTTCTTTCGGGATCGCGCCACAATTCAGCGTTACAAACGGCTTATCCCGGCGGGAACTCTGCTGATGGATAAACCTCGCCATCAGCTCCTTTCCCGTGCCGCTTT
>PMMO01000187.1:788-5742 GCA_003162215.1 Ignavibacteriota bacterium | reverse complement strand
GTAGCGGGGGCAGGACTTGAACCTGCAACCTTCGGGTTATGAGCCCGACGAGCTACCAATTGCTCCACCCCGCGATCATTTAGCGTGTTAATATAAGCATTCCCTCATCGGAAGTCAAGGACGGTCTTGACTTTCGAAGCGAACCTCCAGAAGCCCACCCTCCGCCTACGGATTCCATGCCCATTTCGGCTGACATTCAGACGACAAGAGATACTGCCTCAAACGAGACAAGAGCACCGCCGAAAACGGATCGGCAGCCACAGTCCTCTGCAATGGAATCGCACACACAATGAGCTTCCCCTTCCCCACCCTTATCTGTACAACGTACGCCGCATGCCGCTGAACCCATCCAACAAAAAGCCCTGCAAGAACATCATCGAAATGCCTGGGATCAACTCCGCGCACCGCATATGGCATCGTCGCCCCCTCCGATTCGAAACCAAAGCGCCGATCAGGACAAACCCCTTTGAACGGCCCCCTGTCGTTCCGCACCCAGTTCAGTACCGATGACCAGTTGCCGTCGTACCACCCGGTGTCCCGTCGGACAGCCACCATCGGGAATCCTGCAGGAAAAATCGTGGTGCTATCCATCAACAAAAGCGCATCCCCACCGTGCTGTAATGCTGCCACCGTAACCGAATCCAACGTCGACGACACCACGACAGACGACCCGGCCTCAGTCCCCTTCATCGCTTCCCTGGAGTAGACCGCAAGATCCAGATCATTCGCTGCGAGCACTCGCCCGGACGTGGAGAGCATCTGAAAATTCACCTTCAATTTGCCCCCGGGTAGAACCCCGCTGCGAGGAAGCTGCATCGGCGGGACGACAGTCACAGTGCCCGCCGGTGCCGATCCGAGCACGATGCTCCCGGAATCTCCACACGATGTCCACCAATGTATCAGAACTCCCGGTGCACTCTCGGCACTATAGCGAGAGCACCGAACATCGACCGTCGGACGTTCGTCGGACCACCATGCGAACCTGCCCGGACGCGCAACTATCACATCCTGTTGCTGGATGGCCGGCAACACCTTCCCGCACTCCTTTATGTTGCGCCACATGTCCAGAAGCCCGTTGCACTCCCAGTTAATATCCGTGAACTCCGTGATAACGTATCCTTCTATCCCCGGCGTGCCTCGCAGCCGCTCGATCTGATATTTGAGCGCATCCGATTGCGCCCTCTGGCTTATACCCAGCATCTCCCGGTAACTCCCGAACACACTCTGAAGATTGTAGCGCGCAAAGCGTTCCGCGTACCCCTGAGGAAAGACAACTTCTGCATTCCCAAACCGCCTGCCCAACCACCATGGTGCGGGTTCGGGGATTTTCGGCAACCCCCACGTTCCGAACTCCGAAAGCAGCAACGGTTCTTTTCCCGATGTCACGGCGTCTCCATGCGGACTGAAAAGCCATGATGGCCGCGCGGCAAGCGCCGTAACGACGCTATCGAACTCCTTCCGTCGATCAGGCATCGCGTAGTACGTATGCCAGTCATTCAGGTCAGTCTTCAGATGGAAATTGCCTTCACACGCGCTGTTGTCAACGACGAGCCGGCCTTTCGCCAGATTCTTCACTCTGTCAAATGCACCGCGCAGCCAAGCCCGCTGTTCGCCTTTCCGAAGATCCACTCCCCAGCTCTCATTGATGATGCTGAGAATGACCAGGGACGGATGGTTCCAATCGCGTTCCAGCATCTCACGCAGAGTCTGTTCTCCACGATGACCCGCCTCCGGTGTGTAGACATCCCAGTTGGGGATCTCGTACCACACCAGGAGTCCGACTTCATCCGCCACTTTCAAGTAGATCGGATCGGGAGCTTTGATGTGGCAGCGCAGTATGTTCAACCCGAGGCGCTTCGCCTTTGTCATCTCGTCACGCAGGTATGCTTCCGAGGGAGTGGAGTAAATGTTGTCCGGATAGAAATCCTGATCCAGTGCACCGATAAGAAAGAATGGTCGGCCATTCAAGAGAATCTTTCCTCTCCCTGTTTCGATCAAACGAAAACCAAAACGATCCCGGACAGGCGCATTCGCGTCAAGGACCGCTTCGATCTGATACAACGACGGCGCATCCGGACTCCACAATGCCGGATCATTCACTTCAAGCCGGACCCGGGCGAGACTATCACGGACAGCAATTGATGCTCTGGTGCGAGCGATGACACTTCCCGTGTTATCAAGGATGCGGATTTCGAGTCGATTGTGTGCAGCAGCAGCAATTGGAGCGGACAAGCGCAAGGCGACGTCAACGACTCCGGTAGTCTCCGGAGTAACCTCCATTTGTGTGATTCTCCGTGGAGTAACAACATCCAGCCACACGCTCTGCCACAAGCCGGAGGTCTGTACATACCAGCTCTGTTTTCCATGAGGGATGTTCTTGTAGTTGACCCCTTCGGTGCCGTTGCCATCCCCTACCGGATCCATAACACGGACTATAACTTCGTTTGGCCCGGGTTTTATGACATTCCCAATCTCGAACCGGAATGGAGTGTAGCCACCATCGTGTACACCAATCTTCGAACCGTTCACGAAGACCTCTGCACGATAATCGACCGCGCCGAACGTCAACACCACCGTCTCCCCACGCCGCATTCTGGGAGTATCAAACGATTTCCTGTACCATCCAACCCCCTGGTAATCGCGCAGATCTTCGAACTGCGTCTGCCACGAGCCTGGAACTGTTATCGAACGCCAATACCCGCGACTTCTCACCGTCGCAATCGTGTATTGCCCCCCGCTGTCAACAGCAGAGAACCATTGACCATCAAGACTCGTCGCTTTGCCGGCGAATCCATCGCTGCAGATGAACGGGAGGATGACAATGACGAGAAACGTACGACGAATGAACAGACGCTGTGCAGAGCTCATGGAATAGTTCTCGCATTAAGTGTCTCCTTCAATATTCATAAGACCAGGCAGTTTGTCAAGTGTTTCCATTGACAATCAGTTTGAAGATCCGTAACATTTTATTCGACCATCCCGGGGAACCCGCCATGCATTGTCACCTATTGACACTCATCCTTCTCCTAACGCACTGTTGCGCATTCGCCTCGGATCCTTCGTACTACATCCGCCAAAAATCCTGGCATGAAACCATGCGCCTCTCGCGCGAAGTTCTGTCCGCACAACGCGGAGCCGACAAGGAGACACAACAACCACGGATTTCTTCATGGAAATATATCGGCCCCTTTACTGCAAGCGCCTCGGCTCCATTTGCCGAGATCTTTCCGCCGGAACGAGCGCTGGTGTTTGACACGACGTACAACGCCCTTCGGTGGACAGATCATCCGGAATGGCGCGACGGGCAAGTGACGAGTCTGGGATCAGACACAATGTGCGCTCACTATCTCTACCGGACAATCCATGTTCCGCGCGATACGGCCTTCACTCTCTCGCTCGGTAGTGATGATGGAATCACCGTGTGGCTGAATGGACAAAACGTTCTGGCACACAACATCGACCGCGGAGCAAATGCCGATCAAGAGAGACTCACTGTGTCTCTCCATTCAGGGCTCAACACTCTCCTTGTTAAAATCAACAACCATTTTGGGCCGTCCGGGTTTTTCTTTGCTGTGGAAGATACGGACATGCGCCTGCTGTGGGAAAATGTACACAGAGATTTCCCGGATTTGATCAGCAGACGGGAGATGGAGTGGGAAATCGCAGATAGTATATGGGCCACTGAGTGGTTGCCCGGAGATGTGCAGCCTCTTGCCATCCGTTACGCGGACAAGGCTAATTGCGAAACTTTTGCGGAAAGTCATGCGCTCGGCATCAAGGCTCGCACTGCGAGGACTTTGTCCGATCTTTCGGAAATCCAGGAAGCATATCTTGTCTTCAAGGAAGCAGAACTCGCCGAAATAGTCCTCACACCCAAAGCCCCTGCAGCTCCGCACATCAACTGGCCACGCAGTGTCGGAGCGCGACCGGGCCATCCCTTCCTCTTCACAATCCCGATCAGCGGTGAACGGCCGATCACCGTGCGCGCTTCGGGACTGCCCCGGAGATTGAGTCTCGATCCGGCTTCCGGCATCATCACCGGTCGTGCCGATACACCTGGCAAGTACACTGTCTCCCTGTCTGTGTCGAACCCACGCGGCAAAACCAGGGGAACCCTCACGATAGTGATCGGCCCGACAATTGCTCTTACCCCGCCGCTTGGTTGGAATAGCTGGAACTGTTTCGCCAGCGCTGTGGACGATCAACGCGTTCGTCGCGCCGCGGACGCAATGATCACAAGCGGATTGAGCCAGCATGGGTGGTCGTATGTCAACATTGACGATTGCTGGGAAATCAAACCCGGGAGCACTGACCCGGTTCTCAGTGGTGAACCCAGGAACGCAAGCGGCATGATTAACACCAACGCCAAGTTCCCCGATATGCACGCGCTGAGTGACTACATACATGCCAAAGGACTGAGGATGGGGATATACTCATCTCCCGGGCCTTTGACTTGTGCCGGGTATGTTGCGAGCTACAATCACGAGATCGACGACGCCCGGCAATATGCTTCTTGGGGCATCGACTACCTGAAATATGACTGGTGCTCGTACAACCAGATCGCGAAAGACCGGAGCCTTCCGGAGCTTCAGAAGCCGTACACGGTCATGCGAACGGCGCTCGACGCTGTACCACGAGACATCGCCTACTCGCTCTGCCAGTACGGCATGGGCAATGTATGGGAATGGGGCGCAAAGGTGGGGGGTAATTCGTGGCGAACCACTGGCGACATCGAGGACGCATGGGAGAGCATGTCAGGTATCGGCTTCTCGCAGGCAGGACATGAAACGTATGCAGGACCCGGGCACTGGAATGATCCGGATATGCTTGTGATCGGGAAGGTCGGATGGGGGCCAACGCTCCACCCCACACGTCTGACACCGAATGAGCAGTACACACATATCAGTCTCTGGTGCCTCCTCTCTTCGCCTCTGCTCATCGGCTGCGACATGAC
>PMMO01000187.1:248-761 GCA_003162215.1 Ignavibacteriota bacterium | reverse complement strand
CGCGATCTGTGGCGGCAAAAGGATCTCGGAAGATTCGATGCGACATTCTCGGAAGCCGTCCCCCGGCATGGGGTGGTGCTTATCAGGATATCCGACAAGTAGAACATCTGTCATTGCCAGCCTCCTGCGAGCCTATCCGTCATTGCGAGTCCCGCACCGCGGGACGAAGCAATCGCATCAACATTCGAGTGAGAGATTGCTTCGGCAGAGGAAGCCTCGCAATGACAGATTACAACGGCAGAGGAAGCCTCGGAATGACAGACTACGTCGCTAGAGGATGCCTCAATGACAGCGGCGCCCATTGGTNNATGGCGGCAAGATCTGACCTGCGGCGGTACCGGATCCTGACGGAGAGAGCACCCAACCATCTGAGAAGACTGCCAACACGGGCAGGCTCCCCGGCCAACAATAGACGGAATGGATTATCAAATACAACCGTAACACTTTTCGCATCGACATTCTCCAGGCGATCACAGAGCACCGACAGTGCATCAGCGGTAACAATCCCCGGTA
>PMMO01000187.1:0-208 GCA_003162215.1 Ignavibacteriota bacterium | reverse complement strand
CACAGCCATGGGCGCGATGCGGTTCAATGAACCGTCGACGAGCAACTCGGACACGCCGAGAGAAACCATGTGCCGCGCCACCTTCGCAAGGTCCGCGGTTTTGTTCGGACCGGCAACGACAACAAGTCCCCCCCCTTCAATGACCGTCACAACCACCTCGCCCAGTGCGGTCAGGATTCCCGTGCGGTAGAGTACACGAAGTTTTGCC
>PMMO01000248.1:26912-27079 GCA_003162215.1 Ignavibacteriota bacterium | reverse complement strand
ATGATCCCAAGTTTCTTCCCGCGCACTTCGCGGGCCCGCTCAACCGACTTGTCCCACACACCCTGATGGGCCTTCGCGATCTTGTCGTACAGCCGGCGTATGAGGACCACAATCTCCGCGATCACCAGCTCGGCAACGCTTCGTGTATTGCTGTAGGGGGCATTGAA
>PMMO01000248.1:0-26837 GCA_003162215.1 Ignavibacteriota bacterium | reverse complement strand
AATCCCTGGTGCTCAGTTCGGGCAATAATTTCATCCTGCAGCGTCTTGCTAAGATCGGCGAAATAGTCACTATATCCGGCAACGCGTACAATGAGGTCCCGGTATTGCTCGGGGTGCTGCTGGGCGTTCCGCAGGGTTTCCGCACTGACCACGTTGAACTGGATGTGATGTCCACCGAGCGTGAAATACGAACGCACAAGATGGGCGAGCGTGTCGATCCCCTTCTCTCCTTCCAGAATGTGAGGAGTGAACTTCTGATTCAACAGTGTCCCCCCCGTCCGCACATGGTCCATTTTCCCGGCCGATTTCAACACTGCCGTCGGTCCATGGCGGTCGGCACCTTGAACGGGTGAGATACCTTCCGAAAGAGGAGTTCCGGCTTTTCTCCCATCGGGTGTTGCCCCTGTCACCGAGCCGAAATAGATATGGCATGTTGTCGGCAGGAGATTGATCCTGTACACGCCCCCTTTGGTGTTCGGCCTTCCGTTCACCTCACCATAGAACGCTTCAAAAACTTCCCGCATCAGACTGTCAGCCCTGTCGTCATCGTTCCCATATTTCGGAGCACGATTCATGAGCAACAATCGTGTCCTTTCGAATCCCTGAAAATCCGCGTCAAGCACCTTGATCAGATCGGTCATCGTGAGTAGTTTTTCCTCGAAGACCAACGATTTCATTGCAGCAAGACTGTCGGTCATCGAACCGACACCAACTCCCTGGATATAGTTTGTGTTGTACCGGGCCCCGCCGTTGTTGTAGTCCTTCCCCTTTGCGATGCAATCGTCGGTCAGGAGCGAAAGGAACGGAACAGGCATATATTCTGCAAAGATGCGTTCAATCACGTTGTTGCCACGCATCTTGATATCTACAAAATGATGCAGCTGCTTCTTGTATGCCTGGAATACCTCGTCGAATGATACAAAATCATTCACCGCCCCGGTGGCAATGCCGAGTATCTTGCCTGTTCGTGGATCAACGCCGTTATGCAACGTGATTTCAAGAACTTTCGGCATGTTAAAATACCCGGTGAGGATGTAGCTCTCTTTCCCAAACGCGCCGGTCTCAACACAACCGCTCGTTCCGCCGTCACGGGCATCTTCAACGGACTTCCCCTGTCGCAGCATTTCTTCAACAACGGTCTCGGCATTGAAAATGGACGGCTGTCCACGTCCCTTCCGGATGATTCTTCCTGCGTATGTAAGGAATGCGTCGGGGTTTTTTCTGCTCAATTGAATATTGGAACTCGGTTGCACGAGCTGCATTTCATCAATCACATCCAGCATGAGGTAGCTTACCTCATTTACTGCGTCGGTGCCATCCGCTTTCAAGCCACCGCAATTAATATTCGCGAAATCGGTATAGGTTGAGCTTTCCGCGTCAGTGACACCGACCTTTGGAGGGGCTGGCTGATTGTTGAACTTCACCCAAAAACATTGTAAGAGTTCTTCGGCCTTCTCCCTGGAAAGCGTTCCATCAGCGAGTTCCTGCGCATAAAAGGGATGAAGATGCTGATCCAGCCGGCCGGGATTGTACGCGTCCCAGGGATTGAGTTCCGTAATCACGCCCAGGTGAACGAACCAGTATGCCTGGAGCGCTTCCCAGAAATCCGTGGGGGCATGGGCCGGAACCCTGCGGCAGACCCCTTCGATATTCTCGAGTTCAGACCTCCGCTCAGGGTTGGATTCTTTCCTGGCGAGCGTTGCAGCGAGATCGGCATGGCGAACAGCAAGAGTAATGATCGCGTCAGCACAGATGGCCATCGCGCGCAACTCTTCGCGCCTCGCATAGGCTTCCGGGTCGGTGAGAAAATCGAGTGCCGCCAGCCGCTGTTCGATCTGCTTTTTAAACTCCAACATTCCCTTCCGGTAAATCTTGTTGTCCAGCACCGTATGTCCCGGTGCTCGTTGTTCCATGAACTCCGTGAACACACCTGCGGCGTAGGCGTCTTTCCAGTCGTGCGTCATCTCCTCAAAAATCTTCTCCCTGATCGTCTTCCCTCTCCAGAACGGTATCAGCCTATCGCGGTACACGTCGCGCATTCCCTGGCTCACCTTAAAGGAGACTCTTTCCCTCGTGTCGAGAATATGCAAATCCTCAAGCGAATGGCAACAGAGTTCGGGATACGTATACGTGGCTTTCGGGGCCGGTCCGCGTTCACCTACGATGAGTTCACCGTCGTTGATGGAAATCCCGCGGTTCTCCATGATATGCTTGAATGCCAGGGCACGTTTCATCGGCACGGAGACAAAGCCGGTCTGTTCATAGGCTTCCGTCACAAGAAGTGCACGTTCCGGCGTCAAATACGGAACGGCATGCACGCTTTGTTCGCGCAGCTTCCTGACGCGTTCTGTCACGGCCTATCCTCCCAGAATCACTGACGGCACGTACTTCTGAAGTACTTCGACGATCCGGGCTACAGAGTCGCGGTCCGGGGACCTCAATGCATCAAGCGTGTAAGTTTTCCCCAGCCGGGAGTATTTTTCAGTTCCGGTTGCATGGTACGGTAACACGTGAATCTCGCGAATAGCCCGCAACGACGCAAGCCATTCTCCGCTCGATTGTATGTTGGGCTCGTCATCGTTCACCCCCGGCACCAGCGGGATGCGGACAATCACTTGCTTCTCCCATTGCACGAGACGCCGGAGATTCCCGAGGATGAGAACATTAGAAACGCCGGTGTATTCTCTGTGCTTCGCATCGTCCATCATCTTGAGATCGTACAGAAACAGATCAACCAGAGGAGCGATCCGTTCAAGAATCGTCGGCGAGGTGCAACCCGTTGTCTCCACTGCAGTGTGAATTTCCTGTCGCCGACAGGCAAGGAGTAATGACTCCAGGAATTCATGCTGGAGGAATGGCTCACCTCCGGAGATTGTAGCACCCCCCCCGGACTCGTCGAAAAAGACCCGGTCCCGGAGTATTTCTCCCATGACTTCCTCTGTCGTCCACTCTCTCCCCACCAGCTCCCGCGCATCGCTATAGCAGTGAGACACACACTCTCCGCATCGTGTACATAGTGTTCGGTCTGTGGTCACATGACCATCAACATGAGCAATGGCATGCTGTGCACACGCGTCCACACATTCGCCGCACACTATGCAACGGTCACCCCGAAGGATAATCTCCTCCTCCCGTTGTATGGATTCGGGGTTGTGACACCAGGGACATGCAAGCGGACATCCCTTGAGAAAAACGGTCGTTCTGATCCCCGGTCCGTCATTGACCGAGAATCGCATGATATTGAACACCGTGCCTGTCACGTGTGAGGACTAGTCGACCTTATCGATATAAAATAGCGTACGACTCCCTTGAAAGCAAGGGCTACCAGGTTATCCCCATCAATTCAATCGTGAGAAGGTAGTCATAGACACCGCCTGGAAGGAGAAACGCATGGAGGATGTGCGTGAGGAATTGATACGGAATTGCCGAAGGGGGGAGAAGGGTCCTGTTCCAGTCGGGAGAGTAGCCGACAACAAGTTTGTCTGCCGCTTGCGCCGATGCTATTGTGAACAGAGCACCGGGAACGAAAGTTTTCAATTGTAATATCCGCATGAGAGATTCAATCTCGCTAACGTGTGATCGGATTCAGAACAGTACCTGGAGGCACAAACTGGAAGTGCAGGTAGACCGCATTACTCGGTTCGCTTTTCGCCGCTGGGCCTAATGTACAACACGCAAGGCCCTCTATCACGGCGAAAATATGCCAAAATCAACCCAAAAAGAACAAAAAAAACCCGGCAAAGAATCGGACCATAGGAGACCCCACAAGAAAATATGCTTGCAATTGATTTACAAGCTATTTATACTACAGCATCGATCGTACACCGTTGTTGGCCTTGTTGAACTCTTTGAGAGATCGCGACCCAGGTGCTGCATGACCGAGTTGCGATTTTTCGTTTTTCCAAAGCACACTTCTGGTTGTACTCCCGCGTCCGCCGGTAGCGGACTTTCATACATCGAGAGGATCTGTTCCATGGAAAAAGGGACAGTGAAGTGGTTCAACGGGGCCAAAGGCTTCGGATTCATTCAGCGTGAAACGGGCGAAGATGTGTTCGTCCACTTCAAGGAAATCGTCGGCGAAGGGTACAAGACCCTGAACGAAGGCGATAAGGTGAACTTTGAAGTCACCCGTGGACCGAAGGGTCTGCAGGCAACGAAGGTAACGAAGGGATAAGTCCTTTCCAACGATTCGTTCGAGTTAGCACCACGAAAGCCCCGCCATCGGCGGGGCTTTCGAATAATCAATATTCCATGGATGATGGATAGTCCACTTCCAGCATACACTCAGTGACGACTCAATATCCACAGCTGCATCCCACGAAGCCAGAGCTGAAACATCTCCTCTGCCTGGCTCTCTTCATCTTGTTCTTGATGCAGAGCGGGGCACTATCCATCCCGCTCGATTCACACGGTCCTGTTCGACAGAGCATCACTGCACTTCAAAATATCGCGCTGGGGATGGACCAGCAGAGGTCCGATCAGAATAGCGCCAGATCCCCCCTTGTTGATTCTGTACTCACTTTGATTGACCTTGCGGGTGACGACGAGTCGATGCCGCGATCGTATTCTGCAGTCATCAACGTTTCTCCTTCTCTTTCATCTCTTCTCGTCTACACCCAAACAACCTCCTCTCATCTGTAACTGGTTGGACATCACTTCATCTCCTCGATCCGAATCGCGTGTGCTCATTCGATTCTGGAGAGGTGCGCTCGTCTGAACCGGTGCCTCATTGTACACACAGAATGACTATTGGAGTCCATCATGAGAGAGCGAAAGAAAACCCCACACGCAGATCACCAGCAAGATCAGAGTGATCCTGCCACAAAGGACATGAGCAAGTATTTCTGGTTCTTCATCGCCATCAACGTCATCATGGCGTTGATTGCAGCGTACAAGATCATATGGGGGTGATTGGCGATCAGAAGAGCAAGCACCCCAATTCCACAGTCCCCTTCTTGTCAAATTGTGAGCTGATAGCCGACATAGCCCGTGGTGAATGTGTCGCCCGATACGGTGCGCCCGTACGAGAAAAGAATATGGCTGTGCTCGCTCAGGTTAAAGAAGCCGCCGATAGCCAGTCCTCCGGCAGCTTCGGCATCCTGGGCATCGGCAGTCTGATAGTAGACCTCCGCGCCGAGGGTAACCACTTCCGAAAAATCGTATTGTGCCTGCCATCCGGCGAAAATCCAATCTCTCTGGTCAGGACCAGGGTTGATCCAATACCCTCCCCCACCATAGGTTGTGAGTTTTCCCCAGCTCTTCTGTATCCAGAGTGGCAAAAACACCTGGGTCTGTCCCGAGCCAAGCTGTCGGGATACGTCTCCCGTGGGGAGTTCAACAAGTGGAAAAACGCCGATCTGAGGGAGCGACTCCGATTCATTCACAAACCTGTACTTGACTCCGACTTCCAGATCGGAGAAGCCGTACGCATTCCCCCCGTTCGCATGAACATATTCGAATGGCACAACAATGTGTAATTGTACATCCGGAACCGCTCCATAGTTCACTTCTATGTGGGGAGCAGTCGCCGCCGTTACAGTCCGTCCGAATTGCTGGACCGATGCTGCGTAGAATTCCCAGTGACGGTAGTCGACAGGTTGAGGGTCATCAGTTCGGAAAGGCGGCCCCGCCAGGACCTGACCGGATTGAAGCGCTGTCAATATCCATAGAAACCGAACGGTGTTCACTGTAGGGCACTCCAAAAACACACGGCGGCATGCAGTGTCGACATGCCTTCAGGAACATCTCTTTGCATCAGTAAGTTCTTGGAATATCGTCAGCTGCACCTATCGATAGAATCACATTGCTGACTCGCGCTCTATTGGTTTCTCTGCAGGTGGGCCAACCATGTGCTGTATGCGCCGGAGGTCACGTCACGATTGTCGCTCGAAGGAACGACCTCTTCCATTTTGCGAAGCGAAACAAACGCATCCCGCAGAGAGGCAAATATGCCTGCACCGATGGCCGCACCACGTGCTGCCCCCAGCGCGCCATCTGTGTCATAGAGCTGAATCGTCGCATCCGCAATATTGGCCAGTGTCTGCCGGAAAATTGGGCTTAGGAACATGTTGGAGTGACCAGCCCTGATGACGCGAAGATCCAACCCCATCTCTCTCATGATGTCAATTCCATACCTGAACGAAAACGCGATCCCCTCCTGAGCTGCCCGGAATATATGGGCGCGCGAATGCCTGTTGAAATCAATCCCATCAATCCGGCATCCGATTTCCCGATTCTCAAGAATGCGCTCTGCCCCATTCCCGAAGGGCAATACAGACACTCCATCGCTCCCGATTGCCACACCAGCTGCTGCCGTATTGATGTCGGCATAACTCATCCCACCCGCAAAATTCCTGCGAAGCCAGGAGTTCAGGATGCCCGTTCCATTGATGCACAGAAGTACACCGAGCCGCGGATGGTCGGCGGTATGGTTTACGTGAGCAAACGGGTTGACCCGTGATTTGCTGTCATAACTGATTCTGTCAATTACTCCATACACCACACCCGACGTCCCCGCAGTTGCCGCGGCCTCACCCGGGTTCAGCACATTCAATGAGAACGCGTTGTTCGGCTGATCGCCGGCACGATACGCCACAACGGTTCCCGGCCGTAGTCCGAGTTGTTCTGCAGCAGCATTCGTAAGCTGACCCTGCCTGCCAAAGGTTGGGCGGATTTCTGGAAGCACACGCTTGTCTATTCCGTAATGTTCCAACAACGCCGAAGAGAGTGCGTTCGTTTCAAAGTCCCAATAAATCCCTTCGGATAATCCCGAAACTGTCGTTGTAATCTCGCCAGTGAGTTTCATCGCAATGAACTCGCCGGGCAACATTGCCTTGTGAATCTTGCGATACACATCCGGTTCATTCTCTTGCACCCAGCGCAACTTTGAAGCAGTGAAGTTTCCCGGCGAATTCAGCAAGTGTTTCAAACAGAATCCCTGACCCAGTGCGTCAAAGGCTTTCCGACCAATCTCCACAGCACGGCTGTCACACCAAATTATCGACGGTCGCAGCACTTGCTGCTTTGCATCGACAAGTACAAGCCCATGCATCTGGTAAGATATGCCGATAGCTTTTATCGCACCGGCATCAACGCCGGTCTCTTTCACCAACTGACGTGTCAGCGTAACGACATATGACCACCATTGCTCCGGATCCTGCTCGGCCCACCCCGGCCGGGGGGAATGGATGGACATCTCCTCTGAAGGATACGACCCATGAGCGACCGTTCTACCGCTTGCACAATCGAAGATAGCACATTTGATGGACGAGCTGCCGATATCGTAGCCTAGAGAGTACATAGGGATCTCAATCTGCCTTTCTGCTATTTCTGGAAGATCATTTTGATGCTGCCGCGGAACCCATTCGCGCGCATTTCGCACAGATAGACACCGCTGGCTAGTCCTCTTGGAATCCACTGCAATTCGTGAAGCCCATCGGACAGCCACCCGTCAACGAGAGTCTCTACCTCCTGCCCTGTGGCTGCATACACGCCAATTCTCACCTGCCCGGCGAGAGGCAGATGGAACCGGAATGTTGTCGAGGGATTGAAGGGATTGGGGTAATTCTGATAGAGCGCGAAGGTTTTCGGGACAACAGGTTCAGGTTGAGCAGGAACGGACGTCACGAGACCGGCACCATCGCCGACGGCCTGGATCTCACTCATCTGGTTCGTTCCTATCCCTTTCTGATGAAGCAACTCGAGGTGATTGTCACATTGCACTCCATCGGGCCTCCGCAGCGTTGCAGAAGCCGGATTATGCCCCATCAAGAATGCAGAGACACTGTCCGTGGCCACCGGATCCTTTCCCGCCAGAAGAACATGGTCTTGTGCCAACTGAAATTGGGGGTTCCAAACACCTTCTCCACCTCTCGCGTTCTTGATGCCATCGATGACGGCAAGATGGATGGGCCGAGCCATGAAGAGATCGGCAATGGACCTTGGCAGGTACGATGTGGAGGAGGTAACACCGTCGGAGTGGAGAGCCCCTCTTCGTCCCTGATCGGTCGGCAGTATGTACAGTTGCTTGGGAACCATGCCCACCAGGTTCTTGATGGAGCCTGTGACGCCGGCTTCAGAGTGCTCTTTCATCTTGGGGATTGAAACAAGAACATCGATATCGCTCAGGATCTGGTTAACCGTGAAGGCACTAAAGGAGAACTTGTTCGGACCGACCGCCCGTGTGACAAAATCTGCATAAGGGGTTTTGTTGTTAAGATTTACCATCCCGGCCCCGAGCGATTGTTGCACAGCGAGGTAGCCGAAGTTGTTGTAGGATGCATCGTCCCACAGCGCCTCGACGATGGTAATATTGCTCCCGCTGACCCCACAGTCTATTATCAGTTCACCTACCGCTCGCACGACTTCGGGATGCGTCCACATACTTTCCGTGATGGAAACACCGTTGAGTATTGGACTGGTTGCGGAACCGGATCCGCCCGTGAGATTGATCTTTATTGCGACTTTGTTTCCTGCCTTCACGACATCCTGGATCCCGCCGATTGCTTCAAAAAGGTCCCGCACTTTCTGTTTGATGACGGCCCGATCATACGTGGTGGCTTGAGTGAGCCCGACCTTTGTAAGAGAGGAAACACCCTTCATGCCTCCGAACGCCGCCTGCCTACTCGACAGTATGGATGGAACAAGAAACAACCCCGCCGAAGATATCCCCACCCGCGTAAGGAATACGCGTCGGGAAACTTTTAGTTCCAAGAATTTCGTCATTGTACCCGTTGCCTCCGCGTGGATAGTTGCCGGCTCATCACAATTCCAACGAGCGCCGAATGCCCAGTTCCAGACCCCGCAATTCAGCAAGGCCTCTCATTCTGCCGAAAACGGAATACCCTGGGTATACTCCTTGCTTCTCCATATCTGGTATCATCACATGACCATGGTCCGGACGAAAAGGCATGCGCCGGCCCTTTCTCCCTTCGTGTTCACGATGCTTCTGCCCCAGCACAAGTGCCCTCATGACCCCGTACATGTCGATATCGCCGCATATTATCGAGAGTGGCCATGCTGTCGAAAGGATCTCCGGAAGAGCCAAGGGAAGTTCCGACAAAAGCCGATGCGATTCCCCCAAGAAACCACATCCGCAGAACCCATCCCATCGTTCCTACCTCTCGATCATCGTATATGCCAATGAATATCACCCATCTGGCGGCAAAAGTCAACCAGCCACCCGGGTAATCACCTTTTCGATACGTCGATCGGGAATGAGCCACATACCGCAACCAACACAAGAGCATGACCCCCGTACATCGCGACCGGTACAGAGGCAAACTGGTTTCCCCCATCCAATCCGTGGCGAAACTTCCTCGTTCTTCCGTGAACATGATATGCCAAGAATCAGGCCGAAAAGTCTGGCATAAGAACCGTTAACGAATATCGCTTAGTACGGTAACTTCCCCTTCACAGTCATTGCCGAGAACGGACCCGGTTCCGCAATGAGGGTGCGTGCATTGTCCAGCTGTCCCCACGTGTTCCACAAGAGCACGCCCACCACCCTTCCATTCTCGAGGTAGTAAACAACTCCTTCATGAAACTCTTCTTTCCAATCTTCGACGATCTCAAGCGTACTATTGAGACGCCCGACAGCTTCATACCCGAGTTCGAACAGGTCGGAATAGAAGAACGGGAGATAGCGATAAAATTCCTCGCTGCCGGCCATATTCTTGCCTGCGTGCTCACCCATGACCTTGGCATTATCTTCATGCTCCATGCGAATACTCCTGCCGAGCACAGGGCTGTGGAACTCGGCCACATCCCCGGCCGCATAGATGTCGGCCTGAGAAGTTTGCAATACATCGTTCACGCTTATGCCGTTTCCGATTGCCAGACCGGCCGTTTGAGCAAGTTCCACATTGGGTTGAATGCCCACACCCGCGACCACAGCATCCGCAGCGATGTCATCACCCTGGGAGGTTTTGATGCGGTACACTCCTCCTTCCCGAGTGATGCCGGTTACCCCTCGATTGCCNNAAATCCGGACTCCTTTGCTTTCGAAGTAAGAGTTAAGAAACCGTGAAACGCGTGAAG
This sequence comes from Ignavibacteriota bacterium, assembly GCA_003162215.1. Lineage (GTDB taxonomy): Bacteria > Bacteroidota > Ignavibacteria > UBA10030 > UBA6906 > Fen-1255. The sequence continues at coordinate 16,799 of PMMO01000248.1, read as the reverse complement.
GGTAAACGCGTTGACCGATCCCTTCGTCGGGGAAGATCATGGTCACTTTTTTTCCATTCATTGCCAGAGCGGCGGCAACTTCGGATCCCGTAAATCCGCCCCCGATAACAACAAAGTTGCTCTTTTCGTTGGTCAGCCTGCGAAGATTCTGGTAGTCATCCAACGTACGAAAGTAGATGATACCCTCAACATTGAACGGCAATATGCGGATCCTCCCCCCGGTCGCAAGCAGGAGCTTGCCATAGCCGTATGTCAGCCCCTGGTCATCTACTACCTTCTTCCCCTGCACATCTATTCTGGTCGCGGTGCGTAAGGTATGCATATGAGCGCTGGCCTTGGCGGCTTCAAGCCAGATACTCTCGAGCGGTTCACCTTTCCAGAGCCCTTTCGATAACGGAGGACGCTTATAGGGCGTATGCTGTTCTTGGCTGATGACACCAATGGTCCCCGAGGAATCAATGCTGCGAATCCCCCGCACAGCATAGTCTGTGGTCATCCCTCCGCCGACAATGAGATAATCGTAGTGTGGCATGGCAGTCTCCTGATGGGAATACCCGGATAAGAGATAAACGATGAAGTGTGTCAGGTTGGTTCCGTTGCTTCCATTCTTCCGGAATACCGGCGAGCACGATGATCGCGTCAGTCGTTGCCAGCGAGTAGTACGCCCCGTCAGTAAAGGGTATTGCTCTTTAACTAGGAGTTCTTTAAACTAGATTTTCGGCTAGGAAAGAGGAATCGAACCGTTAAACCGTTTTCGTTTTGGCTAGTCCAATAAATCAGCCCTGCGACGGTACCAGCGGTGTTCTGCATACCGGGAATTCCCTGAGAGTGTACACTTGAACACGAAGGAGCTCCAACAATGAACCACGTCCCATTCCTCGCAACACTGCTCCTGGTCGGCGGTGGCTTCCTCCAGGCTCGGCCCGTTGCTCACGCAGGTTCCCCGGACGGGGAGCTTCAGGTCTCTGGAGTCGTGGCAGGCGGAGATTCTGTGTCATCCTCCAAAGACAACGAGATGCTTGGGACTTTGGCGCTGGTTGATGGCATCTCACTTTCGAGGGAAGAGTTGACCCTTCCAGAGAGTCTCCAGACGGCAGTGAAGCCAAAACTTCTCCCCGACAACATCAGTTTCATGGAACGTGCGTTGTGGGGAGAGAACGGGTTTATCCGAAACATCGGCATCGCTTCACCGCTCACCCCTGAAGTGCGAAAACACGAGCTCGGGGTGAGACGCACAATGCTCACAATGCACCAGATCGGTGGATTCGTGACGCTTGGCTCGATGCTGGCAACCGTATACTACGGCCAGAAATACATGAACAGCGGACAGCGCAGCGACCGCAATATGCATCAGTTGTTCATCCCCATTACCATTGCGTGCTATTCGGTGACCGGTCTTCTTTCTGTCCTGTCACCGCCGCCGTTGATCCGGCGCGACGAAACAAGCACGACGACGATTCACAAGACTCTGGCTTGGGTGCACGCCGCCGGCATGATTCTTACTCCGATACTTGGTCTTGCCATCAACAAACGGGGAACCTCCATTAGCGATAAGGCGCATTATCACCAGATCGCCGCGTACATTACCACGGCGGTGTTTGCTGCCTCGATGATCATCATAACCTTCTAAAGGATACTTGGGAATGACCGTCAAGCGTTGTGTGGTTTTGCTGTTGCTCTGCTTGTCCACTGGGATGGCGCAGGTGAAAACCCTGGATGCAGTCAGGAATGAATCATCCGTGACCTATCGACTTGTGCACCCCCTGCACAAAGTTGAGGCGACAAGCAAGGATGTCCATTACAAGCTCGATCTCGACCTCGAAAAGAAAGAGATCAAGGCCGTCACAGCCGTAGTCGATGTGACGACATTTGACAGCGGCAACTCCAACCGGGATTCTCATGCCATGGAAGTGATTGATGCAATCAGCTATCCGGAAGCCAGCTTTGCGAGCACGGGGGTTACACAATCAGGAGACAGTCTCGCCGTAGCCGGCAAGCTGACCTTCCATGGTGTCACGAAAGATGTGGTGGTCAAATCGTCGGTGAAATGGTCGGGGAACTCACTGTTCGTACAGGGAGAGTTTGCTGTAAGTCTGAACGCTTTCAACGTCGAGCGCCCTTCGCTGCTGATGATTCCCGTCCAGGATGCCCTTACCTTCTCGCTCGTTGCAGCATTCAGGTGGGAATGAACACCTCTGATCGCAGGGCAGGCACGTCACTTTCTGCTCATAATTTCACGAAGCCATAACACACTGACGTGCCCCCCCTCCCAACTCAATCGGCTGCCGTCCCCAGGGCCCGGCGAAGCCTGACAAGGGAGGTAATATAGTCGTATTGCGCCTGGATGTTGGTAATTTGCGCGTTGGAGCGAGAGAGTTGAGCATCTGCGACTTCGATTGCCGTGCCCACGCCGGCGGCATACTGGCGCTGGGCAAGATTGAAGTTCTCATCCGCCTGTTCCACAAGCTTGGCCGTCGCCACTTTTCTTTCTTCCGCTTCTTTGAGACCCAGGTAGGCCTGTTCGACTTCGAGCAGCACTGACTGGGCTTGAGTGTCGAACGCCGCCTGTGCTGCATCCGCAGCGGCATTCGCCTGTTCCACCTGAGCATCGAGTGAGAATCCCTGGAAGATGGGGAAAGTCAGCTGGATCCCGGCGGTCCAGCGTGGATACAGCGGCGACGGGTCGAAGCCGTTCCAGTTCCATGTTCCGACGGCCGAGAGTGTGGGCAGATGTTGGTCCCATGCGGCGTGCGCCTGGGAGCGAGCCGCCTCCGCACGCAAGTGCGCCGCCTGAAGTTCGGGCCGATGTAGCAGCGCGAGCGCGCGGGCGGAATCCATGGTGACCGCAATCAGTGGGCTCGGCAGTGACTCGCTCACAGTGTACAATTTATCGGGATGAAATCCCATGGCGTTCTCAAGCTGCACTTGTGCCACCTGCATCTGGTTTGCAGCTATGATCTGATTCACTTTTGCGTTGGCCAGGTCCACCTCGGCTTTGGTCACATCGAACCGCGGCCGGGTTCCCACAGAATAGAACGCCTTGGCTTGGAGCAGGTGCTTCTCCGCCTGACTCACCGCCTCGTCATTTACGGCGGCCACCCCTCTCGCAGCGAGGAGGCCGTAGTATGCAATCTGCACGTTGACTCTCACGAGTTCGCGGGCGGAAACGAAATCCGACGCAGCGGCATCCGCAAGGTCCGTGCTGGCGCTCACCCGGTTGATGGTTTTCCCGAAGTCGAAAAGGGTCTGCTGGGCCTGGAATCCCCCCGTGTAGTTCGAGTAGATCTGGTTCCGCGAAGGAACCGAGGGATTGAACACAAACACACCTTCATTATGCGTCGCACTTGCCGAAAAAGTGATGGCAGGCAGGTAGCCGGCTATCGCACCCTTGTGTCCCGCCACGGCTCCCCGTACGTTCGCTTCAGCCGATCGGAGGGACGGATGATGATCGAGAGCCAGTTGGACGGCACGCTCGACCGTCAGTGTATCCAGTCCTCCCCCATTCGCTCGAGCGCCCATTCCTGTGAGTACCACTGCCAGGGCGAGCAGAGTGATGAGTGTCCGGGTCATGATCACTCTCCTTCCTCGCTCTTCAACTCCCGCTTGAACCTCAGCTCAAACACCGTGTACAGGGCGGGAACGAAGAAGAGCGTGAGTGCTGTCGAAACCGTCAGTCCACCGATCACGGCGATCGCCAGCGGGGCCTGTGTCGATTCCCCCCCGATGCCGGCCGCCATCGGGATCAACCCCAATACTGTCGCCAGCGACGTCATGAGAATCGGCTTCAATCGCGTCCGTCCTGCTTTCACCACCGCTTCCTCCAGTGGGACACCCGTCTTCCGGACACGGTTGGTGTAGTCTACAAGCAGAATGCCATTGCTCACCACAATCCCCACCATCACAATAATCCCCTGGAAGGACGTCACCGAGAGCGTGGTTCCGGTCAGGAACAGCGTCCAGAATACCCCGACGATCCCCAGCGGGACTGTGAACATGATGATGAACGGGTCGAGCAGCGACTGGAACTGTGACGCCATCACCACGTACACGAGGAGGATTGCCAGACTGAACGCGAGCAGAAGATCGCGGAAGGTCTTCTGCTGTTGCTCGACATTACCGCTGAGCTTCACCTCAAATCCCGGAGGCACGTTGATCCCTGCAAGCCGGGAGCTGATATCCTGCGCGACGCTGCCGAGGTCGCGGCCGCTTACATTTGCCGTCACCTCAACGAGGCGTTGTTGATACTTACGGTCTATCTGAACCGGCGAATTTGCTTTTTCAACCTTGGCGATATTCCCCAGAAGGATCTGCTGCCCGCCGTCGGTGGTCAGCACGAGGTTTTGCAGGTCGTTGACTTCGGACCGGTAGCCCTCGCCGAGGCGCACCAGGATGTTGTACTGGTTCCCCGTGACCGGATCGGTGAACAATGATGCGACCGCACCGTTGATGCAGGCGTTGATGGTATTCGAGACCTGCGCCACGCTGATTCCGAGAGTTCCCGCTTTTTCCCTGTCGATCTGCACGCGGAGTTCGGGCAGGTTGTCTTCGCGCGTGATCTGCACATCTACTGCGCCCGGCGTCGAGCGGACAGCGATGGCGATTTGCTTTGCAAGGGCGGTGCCAACATCCAGATCGTATCCGCGGATCTCCACGTCAATCGGGGCACTCGAGCCGAAATTCAGGAGAAACCGGAGGAAGCCACCCGGTGCAAGAAATTGCGACGCCCCCGGAACCGCTGCGAGCTTCGGCCGGATCGCCTTGATCACTTCAAAGACGCTTCGCTTCCGCTCACCCACAGGAACGAGGCCCACTTGGATATAGGCGGCATGGCTGCCCGTATTCCGGCCGAAGAGGTTGCCACTCCGGGCAGAGGGAACGCCGATGTCGGAGATCACCGCCTGCAATTCCGGGATGTTCTTTTGCAGGATCTGCTCCACAGTTTGCACTACTTTGATGGTCTCTTCATCCCGCGTGCCCACGGGGAGTTTCACAGTGATGGTAAACTGTCCTTCATCCTGGTCGGGGAAAAACTCCGTCCCGATGAATTTGACAAGAATCAAGGAGGCTAGAGCAGCGCCGCTGATGGAAAGGATGATGAATTTGCGGTGCTGCAGAGCCCGCTGGAGCAGTGCGGCATACCGTGCGTCGAGCGCTTCGAGCGCATCATGCGCCCTCACCCGAATACGATCGGGAAGCTTCGTGGACGAACGATCCAATAGCTTCTCCGGCGGGAGATACTTCAGGCACATCAGCGGAGTGACCGTCCGGGAGACAAAAAAGGATCCGAACAGCGCCACACCGATGGTGATGGTCAGCGGAATGAAGAGCAGCTTGGCGATACCGGTCAGGAAGACGATCGGCAGGAACACAATGACCGTTGTCATGGTCGACACAAAGATCGGCGCCGCGACCTCTTTGGCGGCTTCCAGAGTCGCCTCCAGTTTCGGCTGCCCCTGACGACGTTCATTGTAATGGCGCGAAATGGCTTCCAGCTCCACAATAGAATCGTCCACCAGCCGCCCGACCGCCAGCGCGAGCCCCCCGAAAGTCATGATGTTCAACGTGACGTTCCCGAACCGGAACCAGATGAACGTGATGAGGATGGAGAGCGGGATGGCAACGATGATGATGAGCGTTCCCCGGAGATTCCGGAGGAACAGCATGATGATGATCATTGCCAGGATCGCGCCGAGACCCGCTTCTTGCTGCAGTCCGGAAATGGTTTGCCGGATGTACAGCGACTGGTCGAATGTCACCGACATGTTCACGTTCGGCGGGACACCGGTCAGTTTCGGGAGGGCCCGCACGACATTGTCGACCACCTCTACGGTGTTCGCCCCCGCGAGTTTCTGGACACTCATCGTGAGCCCGGGTTTTCCGTTGATTCTGATCACTTCGGTCTGTTCCTGGTAGCTGTCTTCCACAGCGCCCACATCCTTCACGCGAATCGTCACTCCCCTGATGGTCGTGATCACGATGTCCTCCATCGGTTTCACGACGTTGAACAGGCTCTCTGTCTTGAGGCTGTAGTCGAACGTGCCGGTCTTCAGATCGCCGGAGGGGATGATCAGATTCGCTCCGGCGACCGCATTCAGCACCGACTGGACAGGCAGGCTGAGGGCTTGCAGCCGGTTGCGGTCGAGGGTAATATGAATCTCACGGATGCGGCCTCCGGTGACCGAGGCTGAAGCCACCCCGCTGATGTGCTCGATCTGCGGCTCGACTACATTGAAGGCAAGGTCATACAGGTCCCGCTCATCCATATCGCCTCCCACCGTGATCGTGCAGACGGGCAGAGAGGTGATGTCGAACCGCAACACTACAGGCGGAGAAATCCCGGTGGGCAGCTGGTTCAGAATTCTGTTGACCCGTTGTACGACGTCCACAAGACCGACGTCAAGGTTGGCATTCCAGTTGAAGAAGATGCTGACGCGTGAAATCCCCTCGCGGGTTGAAGACCGGATGTAGTCCACATCGTTGACGGAGCTTACCGATCGTTCCTGCAGACGTGTCACAGTCTGTTCCATATCCAGCGGACCGGCCCCGGAGTAGAAGGTGACCGTGGAGACAACGGGGACAGAGATGTTGGGGAGCAGGTCGATGGGAAGCTGCTGGAATGAAACGATGCCGAGGACCAGAATGGTCACAGCAAAGAGAAATGTCGAAATCGGGTAACGTAGCGCAAGCCGTGTAAGCCACATAGGGGTTTCCTTCTCGTGCCTGTCTGTCAGCCGTGCGAGGGAGTCAGCGCTGAATCGTGACCGGCCCCCGGTCCTTGACAAACTGCTGCCCCACGGAGATTACCTGCAAAGAGTCTCCCAACCCGCTCACAATCTCGGTTCGATCTCCCTGCTCCACCCCCCGTCTGATACGAATCTGCCGGGCGGAGTCGCGGGCAACTGTGAACACGAAGAACCCCTCGTCATCCTTCAGCACGGCTTCTGTCGGAATGGTGATCGCATTCGTTCGTTCATTAACGATCAACATCACGTTTGCAAACATCCCCGGTTTCAGGACATGGTCTTTGTTGTCCAGATCAATTTCAATGGCCATGGTGCGAGTCGCAGGATCCACCGCCTCGCTGAGACGTCGCACAGTTCCCGAGAAGGTTTTTCCCTGAAACGCGTCGACGGTCACCACTGCGCTCTTCCCGATGGTGACCTGCGGAATATCCTTTTCCAGCACGTTGACGATGATCTTCATCTGGTCAAGGTCCATGAGCGAGAAGAGGGTGGAGCTGCTCGGGGTCACCAGCGCGCCGGGATCCAGAAAACGACGTGTCACAGTGCCGGCGAAGGGAGCTGTGATCCACGCATACTGCAGCCGAGTCTTTGCAGTTTCAAATGCCGCGCCAGACACCTTCTTGGCCGCTTCGGCATTGTCCAGATCCTGATGCGAGACCAGATTCTGTTCGAACAGGTCCTTTGTGCGCTGGTAGGACAACTGGGCATTCTCGTAAGTCGCGGCGGCCTGCTGGTATTGCTGGTGGAGCTCGGTGGTGTCAATGAGGGCGAGCAGCTGGTTCTGGCGGACCGCCATGCCCATGTCTGCATAACACCGTTCCAGGTTGCCACTGACTTTGGAGAAGATGCTTGCCTGCTGGATTGCGACGACATCGCCGGTAAACCGCAGGACGTTGCTGACCGTCTCCCGGCGAACCGACTCAAGCTTTACGAGTGGCGCTGCCTGGCGGCGGGAATCCGACGCAGGCCCGCCGCTTATGATGCGATAGGCGATGATGAGGCCGACAACAGCAACGACGCCAACGACGATGAGTAACTTTGTTCGAGTGCTCATAGGTCCAAGGTGGTGGATTCTCGGTTATCGTGAAAACGTCCCTGAATTAAGGGGCACTCCCTTGACAGGAGGGTGAAGGCCCCGCAAGAAAATAGTCGTGGCGAGCCTCGTCTCACTGCGAAGCTCTTCAAACTGTTGATCGTTGAAGGGCTCACCGATACCCGACCGGAACGCGCGGAACCGAAGCCCCTGCAGGATGTGCAGGAACAGCTTCGAGAGCTGATCCGGATTGTCTGCTGCAATCTCTCCCTGAGAGATCCCACGCTGAAGGACTGCGCAGAGGATGTGCAATTCCCGCCGGGCAAACTCCACGGAGAGAGCGGCCATAGCAGGTCTGATTGAGGAAAACGTGTCAAAGCTGAACTTTCCCAGGATCAGTGCATTGTGGAAAAAGTCGAGGCGACGATCCACATAGGCATGAAGCTTCTCCCCTGCCGGGCCGATCCCATCTACCAGAGACTCAGCAAGGAAGATGAACGAATCCTGCTCGCGTCCAATAACCGCGCAAAAGAGAGCCTCTTTTGTTGGAAAATAATGGTACAAAGAGGCCTTCCCCATTCCCAGATCACCAGCGATTTCATCCATCGTGGTCTTTGAGTACCCGTAATGAGCAAACCGGCGATGAGCTGCACTAATAATTGCTTCTTCTCTGGGGGGGCCACTGCTCTCGACCACGCTACCCTCTCAATGTTCGACCACAATACTCAACGAGTCGAACAGACGAAGAGTTCCGCCGCTTTCAATAAAACGAAAAAAAACGAAAAGAGGTAGATAGTAGCAGTCAGTCAATCTAAACGACCTCCTCAAAAATGCAACACTCTATGACTCCTGAAGGATGCGTCTCTTGAAACCGTCGGCTGGCTAGTGTATATTGTATGTTCATATGAAGTGTTCATTTTGTCCACCGTCCGCCATTCTCAGGTCAGGTGCATCCGATGAGTCCACGAATTCTCCACAGGCTGGTTGGGATATCCGTCGTTGTGATCTCTGCTGTTCAGTTTCTTGCAACAGTCCAACCCACAGTCCCGTTTTGGGACCCCGGTGAACTCTCCGCAGCCGCGTACCTGCTGCAGGTCCCCCATCCGCCGGGAGGACCTCTGTTCTCACTGATCGGGAGGATCTTCTATATCCTGCCCATTCCAGGGAACCTGGGTCTAAAAGTGAATTTGGTGTCAGTGTGCGCGAGCATCGCGACCGTGTTCTTCCTCTATCTCATCGCTGTCAAGCTCATAGAAAACCTGAGAGGTGGGCCAACAACGTCGATCACCGGCGAGCTGGGCACATACCTTTCTGCAGCGATCGGCGCTTTGGCGCTTTCATTCTGTGATTCATTCTGGTTCAACGGAGTGGAATCCAATTACTTTGCGACGAGCACGCTCCTCTTCTCAATGATGGTCTGGCTCATGTTGAAGTGGAACGAGAAAGCGGACCAGCCTACGAGTGACCGCTACCTGTTGATGATCGCCTATCTCGCCGGTCTCTCCGCGGGGGTCCACCTGATGAGCGTTCCTGCGATTTTTGCTGCCGTCATGATCGTTGTGTTCAGGCGGTATACTAAGAACAAGGAATCCTGCAAAAAATCGACCTATGTGTTCCTGTTTCACATTGCAGTGCTGTTGCTCGTGACGTATGGTATGTGGAGCAGCCTGAAATCGGTTCAACCACCGTCGATTGAAGACGCAAAGGCCTATGATCAGCGTTTTGTTGGCATCATGGGCATAACGAGCCTCGGCGTTATGGGCCTGTTCTGGAAGCAGGTGTTCCGGAGGGACTCAATCTATCTCGCGCTGCTGGTCGCTGGAATCGCACTTGGCATCGCGTATCCCGGCGTCATCAAGCTACTGCCTCAGCTGATTCACTTGTTGTCGGCGGATGATAGCACCATGGGAGGGCTCATACTTCTGGCGGTGGTGGCTGTATTCGCAGCACTCGCGTTCTGGGCCAGGCGTCGGAAACACACCCTTGTGCACCTCTTTGCGGTTGGCGTCCTTCTCATGATTCTGGGTTTCTCGACCTACACGATGATTCTGATCAGGGCGAACAAGCACACCCCAATGAATGAGAATGAGCCGCGAACGTTTTCCGGATTGCTTACATACCTGAATCGCGAACAATACGGCGATTTCCCGATCTTCAAGCGGCGTTGGAGTCCGGAGGTTGACCGCCAGCGAACGTTTAGAGAGTACACGTCGGATTTCGATTTCTTCTGGCGCTATCAGATGCATCATATGTTCACACGGTATTTGCTTTTCAACTATGTCGGGCGCACTTCACGCGACCAGGATGATGATTGGTCGGCGGCACAGTTGTTCGGCATCCCACTACTGATCGGCCTATTCGGACTCTACACTCACCTTCGAAGAAACTGGCAGATGGCAACGGTGTTCCTGATCCTCTTTGTCATTGTAGGTTATCTGATTGCTTTCTATCAAAACCAGCAGGAGCCGCAGCCACGGGAACGAGATTACTTCTATGGAGGCGCCTATTTTGTGTTCGCTGTGTGGATCGCGCTCGGCATGAACGGCTTGATCGAGCTGGTCAGGAACAACTCCCGGGCATCCCGGCTCGCGTCAATCGGAATGGCGGCTGTAGTCCTTCTTGGTGCGGTGTTCATCCCATTCCGCATGGCATGGACAAACTGGCACACGCATGATCGATCGAAGAATTGGCTGGCGTGGGAAACCGGCTATAACATGCTCCAGACATGCGACAAGGATGGCATCCTGATTACCAATGGTGACAACGACACCTTTCCACTCTGGTACCTTCAGGACGTCGAAGGCATCAGGCGCGACGTGAGGGTCGTCTGTCTCAGCCTCGCCAACACGAACTGGTATGTGCAACAGCTCAAGAACCCACCGTACTTCCCTGAGGCAAAAGCGGTCCCCTTGTCGATCAGCGATAGTCGCATTGCCACAATCCAACCGGCTCTCTGGGAACCACAGATTGTCACCGTACCCGTCCCGAAGGAGGTGTACGCCGCCTGTGGCATCACTGACACCGCCATAACCAACAAAGGGAAAATCGAATGGCGCATGCAGAACACGCTGGACTTCGGGAACACCAAGGCCGTCCGCGTGCAGGACATCGTCGTGCTGGATATCATCAGAACCAATCAGTGGAAACGGCCAATCTACTTTGCTGTCACCGGCGCGCCGGACAGCAGAATCGGGCTGGACGAGTATCTGAAAATTTGCGGCTTCGCCTACCGTCTGACTCCCGCGAAAGCGACGCCGCACGATGTAGGCGTGGACGAACCGAGACTGGCCGATAACCTGATGCATGAACCTGAAGGGTACTCTCAGAAGCCACAATACGGTTTCAAGTTGCGGACCATTGCTGACACAACCGTATTCTTCGACGAGAATGAAAATCGGATTCTCTTTGGTCTACGGTTAGCCTTCCGGTCACTCACCTATTACTACCTCGAAGGGCAACATGATCCGCAGAAAGCGGCGCTCGTGGTCGATCGGCTTCAGCAGATCATGCCACCGTCAAGGATGGTGGCCCCGATTGAGGAAAGCGTGAATTTCGCAACCATCTACTTCCGCATCGGACAGCTGCAAGAGTTCAATGCGATAGCAGATCGCGTTGAACAGCAGTTTGCAGGAATGTCGCCGCAGAGTCTTGCTGCAGACCCCTATGTGTACGGTGCAATGCTCGAGCTGTATGAAATACGACGGGACTATCCCAAAGCCCTGTCCCTTTTACAGAAGCTCGCCCGGATGTACCCGGACGATCCGTCAATCAAAGCCCGCATCAATAGTATGCAGGAACAGCTGAAAAAGGCCGGGGGGTAGTGCACATCAGATTTTCGGCAAGAGCAAAGGGCAGACACTCACGGGATATGCCAAAAACTCTCTCCCCACTCTTTGCCCAAACTGTCCGATAAGGTCTGAAGACAGAGAAACACCCGATCGATCACGGCATTCTGAAATGTGCATTCGGCAATCGAGAAAGTGCGTTGGTTCACACTCCTGAAACCCCAAGACGATGGTTCCCGGATGGCGCCACGATTACATAGGAATTCTGGCTTTTCAGAACAGGAAGCCGAACTTCAGATCCATCGATCAGGATTCTCTTTGGATAGGCGCTCAGCGAAACGAGGCACCGACATGGCGAGGAATAAGTGACTTCGAATCCTTCGAAGCCGGCTTTGCAGTCAAGGAGTTCACCGGAGATCGCGACGAGACGGAGTTCCGCCTGTGCTGAAATATTGCTTGCTGATGCTTTGCTGAATGTGAGATGATGCGTTCCGGCGGGCAGAACGATGCCTTCGGATCCATGGCACGGCCAGGGATCGCCATTGTTGAACAACATCCCATTTCCAGTCACATCCAATGTGACCGTCGTCGGCACGCTGACCTCCCATCCGTCAGCGCTCTTTCTGATTGTTGATCCACTGGCCATCGCATGAGGAACGAGCGGCCAATCCTGATCGAATACCGTCCACTCACAGTAGACACACACCCGACCATGTCTCTCCGATGCAATCTGCAGTTGCTGAAGGAACTCGGTGCCTATCGCTTGAGCCGACGCGAATCCGTGTTGCGTCAGGGGATGAATCGGCACCACGTTGATGTCGATCATTGAGGGACGCTCAGGAATGAGCGATAGCAACGTCTGACGTAAACGACGATACCGGACAGGCGGCTCGTCCCACTCCATGTATGGGTCTTCGACATTCAAGGTGACGCCGCACTCTTTCACCAGCTTGAGCGTCGCATCGAGATCGAAGCCGAGCAAATAGTCGAACTCGGGATGCAGTGTATTGTCAACAATCGTGTGTATCAGCTCCCAGTCGCGTTTCCCCCTTTTCTCCAGATCCAAGATGAACTCCACGACCCGGCGAAGCAAGCGGTTGTTGACGACCTTCCGGTATTGGTAGAACTTCTGCAACCCGATTGAATCGCCTTTCCAGAAGTGCTGAGAGGCCGGGTTTTCGAGTTCGAGTGGATCAAATCCGGCTACTGCTTCGAACTCCCTTCGCATGGGTGATCCGAAGCTCGTGAAGTAGTCAGGTCGTGATGGTCCTTGCAGCGCTTCTCCTCCTGCTCCCGTGATGGTGAACTCCGCGATGTCGACGCCATCCCAATCCAACTCGAGCTGCCGGGACAGATCGTCGAGTGCTGCGTTCATACAATCGGAATTCTGAAGGTCCATGAGATGGAGGAAATCCAGTTTTGCGTCCTGGAGGAGCGCATTCTTCTGACGCCATTCGGGGTGCCGATTCCAGAATCCTTCTCCGACGTGCGGCCACTCGAGCCACGCATAGACAAGGACTCCATTCCTGTGTGCAGCGTCGATGAGTTTCTTGTAATCATAGGGCGGGGTACTGTTGTAGTACCACGCAGCGGCATGCACGGCGCGAATCCCCCACGCTCTCCAGAGAGTTGCGATACTCTCTATTGGCATGGAGAAGCGGTATCCCGCATCGAAATACGCGTCGACCCCCTGACGTCGGAACGGCGGTCTGCAGTCAAGGTTTCGGACAATAGCATTGACCATCGTCGGGAATCTGGAATAGCCTTTGCCGGAGAGAGCATCGAGATGCGTTGCAAGGACAATGTATTTCCCTCTTCCGAGACCCCCTGCTACGACAAGGGAATGGCCGGTGACAGAATCAGCATAGAGTACTCGCGTTGACGCATCGGGAAGTCCCGCAATCCAACTGACCCTCGGCCGATCAGCCCAATGAAGATGGTTGCCGGGAAGATTTTGATCGATAACCACGCTAACCCGCTGGGGTTCGCCGGGCTTCAAGTGGAGTGCCGACAGAAGCGGACTCTCACCGCCTGTGACGAGCCTGAGCCCCTTCTCCATCGCTCTGACAATGCGTTGAACCTGTTTCGAAGAAAGAGACCGAGATGAAGCGTGTGGAATAAGCAGCAATGTGTGCTCATCGAGGCCAGCATTATCCAGATCCCGAACGTTGAGCCTCGACGCAGTAAAGCCCATACTGGCCATCATCGCAGCATAACTTTCCTGATCGATGGAATCCGCAGCAGTCGCGTTGCGATTCCAAAGTACCACGGCTTCCGTAACATCGGGCCGACCTCGGGAAGATTGGTGTTGCGCAACCACGGTCGCGAATGGCAGGACGAGTACAGAAGAAAAAAGGACGATGACGCAATAGCTCTTTTTCGGTGATTTGATCATAGAGAAGCAGGACACATCGGAATCTGGCAGTTGTCGTGAGTGATGTGACGAAGCAAGTTGAAGAATCCTCTTTTCCCTTTCAGATCCGGTGAACCAGCAGAAGTCTCCTGCACAAAATCGACCGCGTCGATCAGTTCTGAGTCTTCCTGAGGCTCGGCCAGTCGGAGAATGCCAGAAAATACAGAAGCCCAATGTTGACAAGGGGCAAGAACATCAAGAGACTAAGCCAGGGAGAAAACCCCGCTTTGCCGAATATCTTCCAGTACGGGATAAGTACTGCTGCGGCGAAAATGAGAATGACGATGAGAATCACTAAAAGTTCTGACGCACCAAGGCTGCTCATGACACGGTCCTTTCATTGATGTGATGTTTCCTTTTGATCCATGCTGCTCCATACAATCTTCTTCCACAGAAATTGAGTCGAATCCCTCTTGAGCGAGCTTGATTTCAATACTACCAGCGGCAATGTGAATACGCGTAACGTTGTCTCCCAGACAAATTGAGTACTGACGCCCGATGCCTTCGTTTCAATCAGATCGCCTGCCGAGAGAACGGTGTAACCACTTGGGACTTCACAGCATAACTTCAGTTTAGCAATCTGATCAGAAATGACTCCCGCTCTCCCTTCCCCACCACTAATGTAGATGGAATTTGGGCAAAGTCCAGCATCAACAGATGATATACAGGAAATACAAGATCGAGAAAGCCGTGTCGACCGACTCGATGCGGGAGAACCTGCAAAGAGTGTTCGTATCAAATGAATGTGGAGAGGTCGGCATCACACATCTGAAGATCGAGTCAATGGCGACGGGTGTTGCTCACAGTGGGCTGATGTGAAGGACCCTGAATCCGAGTTCCGTTGCTATTCCGCCCTTCATGTCGAACACCACTGCACGTTGTTTTCGGATGGCAAACCAGACCTTCCGGAGAGGCGACGGCGCTGTGCCTTCCCTGTCAATGGTGAACATCGTGTCAATGACCTCTGGCCCGTAATACCAGGTGACGAACTGATCACTCTGGTGCGAATGATCGACCGGATACCCGAGGGTCATCCTGTGGGCCAATGAATCATCGACTGTGCGACGAAGTGAATCGAGCGACTCAATGGTCATTCCGCGAAGGTCAAAGCCATAGTCATGGAAAAGACTGTCGATCCTTATCGGGGTCCCCATGATCTCCAATACCTTGGCCCGGTGCATTCCGGGCTCGACCCAGGGATGTGTGGTGGTCTGCTTTGCGCAGTTCATCGTGGTCAGGACCAGTAAAACAAGGGCAAGACGGAAGCTGTTCATAGAGATGTCTCCACCTTCCTTGTACCCAATCAACGATTGCGGTCCCCTGAGGAGGAGGAGCTTGCGGGCAAGAACGAAATCCCCTAACCTCAACCTGCTGACCGAGTATGTTGAAGACTGTCAGGAAGACAGGCGAACGATTGGGCAGCCGGGAATGCTGCACCATCAAACACACAAAAGGAATACTTCCAGCGGAGGGTGAGGACGGGACTATGGACAATTGACAATGGGGGAATCGCAGAGCGCGTTAATCTCCTTCTCCCGGATCACTTACCATCGCCGAAAATCCCCCATGCACGCTCCACAAAAAAGAGAAAGCTCCCCTCAACGCCAAGGTTTCTCGCATATTGGAGACGCGGTTTCACGGCACTGAGAAAATCCGGACGCGTCTTTGACTTCATTGCTATCCTGTCGAGCTTGAGGATTTTGATATAGTCGGGTGTTCTCATATGTTTTCTCTGCTTACTGATTATGCAGCTACTGGAATACAGCCTAATAGAGATGCAATAATGGCCCGGAATGTCCCTGAAAACCGTGAAAGACCGAAAAAGAGGTCGTCTTCTTTACTTCTATGTCTGAAGACGTCCCGTTCTATGGTCGATACCTGTATTGGTGAATCCCGTCATCCACTTCGGGAGCGCAGGCTGTGCGATCCTTACATGAGTGTACGGATTCGCTCTCTGAAATCATATCGGCTATGAGGATGAAAGAGTAGTTAATCCCTCGAAGTCGCCTTTCTTGAATGGAGTACATCCCTGCGGAAACACAGTTTTCATACACCACAAAAGGAGATTCCAGCAATGGAGATGAATTCAGAATCTCCAAGGTGGCAGTCCAAAATGGGCGCAAGGTGACGGCCAAAGTGAATTTCGAAGAGGTCAATGCGATCTCATGGCACAGAATGAGGACGTACGCTCGATTGCGCTCACGATCTTCATCTGGAGGGCTCGTGTTGCCTGACACGAAGAAGGCCCGGGAATCCCCGAGCCTTCTCACACCCATTCAAACGATGACGCTCAACGGAGCAACAAGAGCTTGTAGGTCTGAACGAATTCTCCGGCTTGCAGTCGATAGAAGTATACTCCGCTCGCCATCCCGCGCGCATTCCACGTCACGGTGTAGCTCCCCGGCTCCTTCTTTTCATTCACCAGCACCGCCACCTCGCGACCCAGCAGATCGAACACGATGAGCCTTACAGGGCTAGAACCCGGACCCGAGACCCCAAACCCGATCGTTGTACTCGGATTGAACGGNNTGAACGGGTTAGGGTAGTTCTGCTGTAATTGATACCGATAGGGGGCGGCGGATGCCGCCATGTCCACACCCGTGAGCGTGAAGAAGCCCGCAGACTTTGCCGCGGCGAAACTCTGCGGGTAGTTGACCACATCGGCTGACCAGACTTCTAAATACTCCCCTCCTGTTTGCCATGCATTCTTGAGGAGCCGGAAATATGGGCCAGCGGGGCCATCCGGATTACACGAACCGGTTATCCCGCCATCACATCCAGCGCCTGCGCCCCCGTGTTTGTTGCTCTGCCATCCCACAAAATCG
>PMMO01000091.1:26178-26442 GCA_003162215.1 Ignavibacteriota bacterium | reverse complement strand
GTGCTGTGTGGTTGGCGACAAAATCGAGCACCAACCCGATTCCTCTTCGCGCGAGGCGGCTTCGTAAATGGCGGAGGGCAGCGCTCCCGCCAAACTCGGGTGCCACGCGATACGACCGGATGGCATACGGGCTTCCCATAACATCGCCCGGGGTGACGTCGGGAAGCGCGGCACGGTATTCATCCTGAAGAATTGACTCTGTGCGGGCAATTCCACGGCTGGTCTCGCTCCGCGTCCAGACACCCATCAACCAGACCGCATCAA
>PMMO01000091.1:0-26103 GCA_003162215.1 Ignavibacteriota bacterium | reverse complement strand
TCCTCGAACTTCTTCGTCAACTCACGCGCAAGAACGGCTTGCCGGTCGCCCAGTGTTTCTGCCAGGTCGTGCAAGGTTCTCTCCACACGGTGCGGGGCTTCGTACACTACGATAGTCCGTGGCTCTTCTTTGAGCATCTTCAGCCGTGTTGCACGTCCTTTCTTCACCGGCAAAAAACCTTCGAACACGAAGCGGTCGGTCGGCAATCCACTCGCCACCAGCGCAGCCAGCACGGCACTGGCACCCGGTATCGGAATCACGCGGATGCCTGCTTCCACTGCAGCGCGCACCAACGCACATGCCGGATCAGAAATCGCGGGTGTTCCCGCATCCGTTATCACCGCTACTGTTTCGCCGTTCCGGAGGCGGCTCACCAACTCGTCGACACGTCGTCGCTCGTTGTAGCTGTGGTAACTCACCATCGGCTTCTTGATACCCAGATGCGCGAGGAGCACACCGCTTGTGCGTGTATCCTCCGCCGCTATGCAATCCACCCCTTCGAGAATCCTCGCCGCTCTGTGTGAGATATCCTCGAGATTCCCAATCGGCGTGGCGACAACGTAGAGCGCCCCCCTTACGATCTCTTCGCTCATATGCCCCAGTCCCTGGCATAGCGGAAGTCGATGTTCACCGTACGGTGCGACACTTTTGCAATCAACGGTGGACGCCGTTTAAACTGGCTGCGCGAGACCATACCCCTGATCCGGAGGATGAATTCGCGCGAGAACCCGGCCGCGACGCACTCGTCATCGGTGCGGCGTTCATCGACCATCAGGTACAATACGCGATCCACGTCAGCATACGTGAAGCCAAACTCGCCTTCATCGGTCTGCCCGTCCCAGAGATCTGCAGATGGTTTCTTCGATATCACCTGTTCCGGAAGACCGAGCGCACGCGCCAGTTGCCAGACCTGCGACTTGTACAGGTCGCCGAGCGGATTGATCGCACATGCCATGTCGCCGAACAGTGTACCATAACCGAGCAGCAGTTCCGTCTTGTTGCTCGTGCCAAACACAAGTGCCCGGTCACGTTGCGAGAGATCAAACAGAATGATCATGCGTTCCCGCGCCATCACATTCCCGGCCCGAACCCTGTCGGCGTCACCGATGATCTGCAAATACGGCTCAACCATCGCCGTGATTTCGACAAGTTCGGTCTTGATGCCGATAGTGTGCGCCACCAGTTCGGCATCTGCACGGCTGTGCGGATTACTGGTGCGGTGGGGCATGAGCACACCCAGGACGTTCTCGGGCCCCAGGGCTTTTGCTGCCAGGGCAACACAGACTGCTGAATCGACGCCCCCCGAAAGACCCAGAACGCCCCGGCTGAATCCGGCCTGATGCGTTTCATCTTTCAGAAACTCGACAAGAAGACGTTCCACAAGGCCGGTGTCAAGAAGGAGCGATTGTTCAAGCTTGCTTGCAGTTTCCATGCCGAGAAACTACGAAATTTCGGATCCCTATTCAACATCCACACCCATCGCGGCATTCTTGATTCTCCCTTCGATATTGGGTATTCTTATGATGGCGATGAATCACCTCAAAGGCAGGGACACGTTATGAAGCACTTGGCAGGCATCCTGGTCCTCAGTGCATTTCTGTGTACACATTCCGCGTTTTCAGGGTCGAAGATCGGCGGGCGCCTCGCAGGTCAGTTGCATTCGCACGGGTCACAGGATTCCTATGCAGTGTGGGTCACGTTTACAGACAAAGGACCTGACGTGTTGCGCAAGACCTCCAATCCTTCGTCCCTCCTGTCGGAGCGCTCACTCCAGCGAAGGAGGAATGTTCTTCCGGCGGATGCCCTTGTGGATGAGGCCGACCTCCCGGTTGAACGGTTCTATGTCAACGCATTGCTGGCGACCGGTGTATCGATTCGCCAACACTCTCGATGGTTCAATGCAGCAAGTGTCGTGGCAAGCAAAGATCAGATCAGCACAATAGCCCTCCTCCCCTTTGTCAAAGAGGTCGAGCTTGTCGGGAAGTACGGCAGGCGCAGAGACGAGGTACCCGTTGATGGAGCCCCCCTGCCCGCAGCACCTCTCACCAAAACCGGCGGCGTCTACAGTCTGGACTACGGACCGTCAGTCAATCAACTCCTGCAGATCCATGTCACTGCAGTACACGATCTTGGCAACCATGCTGAAGGAGTCATCGTCGGCGTGTTTGACAACGGATTCCGCCTTCTCTCACACGAGGTGTTCGCATCGATGAACATCATTGCCACTCACGATTTTGTGGATCACAAGACCAGTGTCGTACCCGACAATCCTGCATCAGATTTCGGAGACCATGGCGTCAACACGCTCTCGACTATCGGCGGCTACAAACCCGGGCAGTTGATTGGACCTGCATTCGGGGCATCATTCATTCTCGCTCGCACGGAAAACGACAGCAGTGAGACTCCGGTGGAAGAGGACAACTGGCTTGCCGCAATCGAGTGGGCCGACAGCTTGGGCGTGCAGGTCACGAGTACTTCGCTCGGGTACGGCAACGATCCCCAATACCCCTACCCCCCGCCGTACACGAGCTGGACATGGGAAGATATGAACGGGCGGACCACACTGATTTCCCGTGCCGCCGCAATGGCTGTCCGCAAAGGGATCGTGGTTCTCAATTCCGCAGGAAATGGAGGGTACAATGCGACGCACAATACCCTCAACGCCCCATCGGACGCCGACAGCGTCGTTGCCGTCGGCGCGGTGTCGTTGGGCGGTGACCGCACAAGCTTCAGTTCGGTAGGGCCATCGACATCGATTCCCCCGCATATCAAACCCGACGTCATGGCTCTGGGCACCGGTGTCTACATTGCCAGTGCATTCGATCCGCACGGCTATAGCCCCTACGGACAGGGGACATCGTTCGCGTGTCCGCTCGCGGCCGGTGTCGCTGCGCTGCTCGTCAAAGCCAAACCGACAGCGTCACCAATGGCAATTGTCAACGCAATGAAAGTGACCGCATCGAATGCTTCTGCACCAAACAATCTGATCGGATGGGGAATTGTCAACGCGAAAGCCGCCCTCGATCAGTTGAAGAGCGCGGACACGGGATCTTCCCCGGCCACTCCTTCGTCCTTCGCACTTGGAATAAACTGGCCCAATCCCTTCCCGACTCCTGCAAACCCGGAGACGGTCATCCCGTTCGTGGTCAGAGAATCGGGAAGAGTGAAGATCACCGTGTACGACATGCTTGGGCGGACAGTGAGTGTACTTGTAGACGATGTGCTTCCTCCAGGATACTATACCCCCAGATTTAGCGGAGTGGGTCTCGCGAGCGGCGCATATGTGTACCGTCTTGAAGCCGGAGGAATTACTGAGGCGCGAAGAATGCTCCTTGTTCGATGACAGGTCAGGGCAGAGCAGCACCACGCAACCCTGGTAACATCTGAGCCGCATAAGGACACATTCCCCGTGCGGCTCGCGTGTTCTTACCCTTCACCAGCTTCACTCATCCTTTGACAAATTTTGTTCCCAGAGTGCCGCACACAGGGCACTTCTCCGGGGCCTTGCCGAATTCAATGTACCCGCAGATAGGACAGAGATAAAAGTCTGTCACAGTGAGGTCCTTCCCACCCTTTGCCACCTGGATCGCCTGTGTGTAGAGGCGCGCATGAACAGCCTCGGCCTCTACTGCATATCCAAACATCCTTTTTGCCTTGTGACCGTCCTTGGTGGCCTGCTCGAGCATAGGCGGGTACATAGACGTGAACTCGTAGGTTTCGCCGTTGATCGCCGCCTGAAGGTTGTCCACAGTGGAGCCAACACCATCCATGCTCTTGAAGTGCCCATCAGCGTGAATCTTCTCCGCTTCAGCGGTCAGCCGGAACAGCTTGGCGATATTGGGAAAACCGTCCTGTTCAGCCCTTTTTGCAAACGCTGTATATTTCTGGAAAGCCTGGCTCTCGCCGGCAAAGGCCTCTTTGAGGTTATCGATAGTCGAACGCATAGTGTGCCCTTTCTTCAATTGATAGTCAGTCGTGTGCGGCATGTCAGGCTTGACTGGCATGTGTGACACGTGTGTTACTTCTGTTCATGAGACCGCGTTACTTCTGTAGCGTTGCTTCCTCCATTGCCTTCCGGATAATACCGATCCCTTCATCAATTTCCGCCTTCGTGACCGTCAACGGCGGACGGAACCGAATGGATCGTTCACCACTCGGCAGAACGATAAGCCCGAGTTCGTATGCCTTGGTACGGATCTTCGTCCTCAACTCCGGTGTCGCCACATCAAACGCCGCGAACAGCCCCAACCCGCGGGCGTTTGAGAGCACCGACGGAAACTCTGACGTCATTTCGTTCAATCGTGCCACCAGGTGCGCACCGACCAGTCTCGCGTTTTCCACGAGGTTGTCTTCTTCGATGATCTCGAGGTACCGCTGCGCACGAACCATGTCCACAAGGTTTCCGCCCCAGGTCGAATTGAGACGGCTGGACACCGCGAAGACGTTGTCCTTCACTTCTTCAATGCGCTTGCTGCAAAGAAACCCGCACACCTGCATCTTCTTTCCAAACGACATCATATCCGGTTCTACGAAATGCTGATGAGCCCACATCTTGCCGGTCATCCCGACCCCGGTCTGTATTTCGTCAAAAATCAGCATCGCTTCGTTTTCGTCGGCAAGCTGTCGGAGAGCGCGAAAGAATTCCGGCCGGAAGTGGTTATCCCCACCCTCTCCCTGTATTACCTCGATGATAATCGAGGCGACATCATCCCTGTTTTTGTAAAACGCTTCCTTGATCTGGTTGATGCTCAGTTCTTCGTCACGTTTCACACCGGCAATATTCTCCTCCCTCAGCGGGAACCGCGCCGCCGGGTTCAGGACACGCGGCCAGGAGAATTTCGGAAAGAGATCCGTCTTCGCGGGATCCGTGTTGGTCAGCGAGAGCGTGTAGCCCGAACGCCCGTGGAACGCTTGCCGGAAATGGATCACCTGCTTGCCGCGCTCTTCTTTGTACCCGCGTGCAAAATTCTTCCGAATCTTCCAATCAAAGGCCGCTTTGAGGGCATTCTCCACCCCCAGCGCACCGCCTTCGATAAAGAGCGCATGGGGAAGATATGGCGGCATCGCCACACGCTCGAACACTTCAAGAAATTCCGCCTGCTCGGCAGTGTAGATATCCGAATTCGAAGGTTTGTTCACCGCCACATACGCCAATTTCTTCAGGAAGCCGGAGGATGTCATCTTGGGATGATTCAGTCCGACCGGCGACGATGCAACAAATGTGAAGAAATCGAGATACCGCTTTCCATCCTTTGCATCAACAATATAGCTGCCGCGGCTCTTCCGGAGATCGATGACGATGTCGAAACCATCGACAAGCAAATGCTTCCGGAGGGTCGGGAGAACGCGATCCGGCGTAATAGCCGGCGTTGCCGATGACGCGCGCACAGATCGCTTCGATGGGCGGCGTGCGCTTTTCGCTGACAGTCTCTTTCCGGCCAAGCGGCTGGAACGCACTGCACGACGTTTGCCAGTAGCCATGGGTCTGCTCCTTTTGGTCAAGTGAAGCGTATAAGGAATACACATGATGTGAGGAGAGAGGACAAGCGTCCCCTCCCCCGTTGGAGCAGAGGTTAGAAGAACTCGTTGTGCTCGAAGAGCGAGACGAAGTAGAGAGGTTGACGCGTCACGATCATCACTTGTCGTAGTTGTCAATCTGCGCGCGCTGCAAACCGCCACTGTAGTCGACGTACACGGTTTTCCATTCGGAGAAGAAATCGTAGACGGTCCACCCGCCTTCGCGATGGCCGTTGCCTGTCTGCTTGACGCCGCCGAACGGCATGTGGGCTTCGGCGCCAATCGTCGGTGCGTTTATGTACGTAATGCCGGCCTGGATGTCACGAATCGCAGTGTACGCGTCGTTGACGTTTTTCGTATAGACCGACGAGGAGAGCCCGTAGATTGTATCATTCATCACACGGATGCCCTCTTCAAGGGATGCTATCTTGATCACCGACAATACCGGCCCGAATATCTCTTCTTTGGCAATCCTGTGATGGGGTTGCACATCCACAAAGATCGTCGGCTCGTGGAACCATCCGCGTGCGAGCGCCGGATCCTTGGGCACGGCACCGCCGAATGCGATCCTGGCGCCTTCCTTCAAGCCAATTTCCACATAGCTCTTTACAGTGTCCTGTTGTCCCTGGTTGACGCAAGGACCCACGTCGACGCCCTCTAGGAGACCATCGCCCAGCTTCAATTTGGCAACGCGGTCGACGAGCATCTTCATGAATTCATTGAATACCTTTTCGTGCAGGAGAAGCCGGCTCGTCGCCGTACAACGTTGACCGGTCGTACCGAATGCACCCCAGAGCACCCCATCGAGTGCAAGGTGCAGATCCGCATCAGCCATCACTAACTGGGCATTTTTGCCGCCGAGTTCCAGGGAGACCCTCTTCAGGGTCGAGGCCGCAACCTCAGAAATCTTCTTCCCGACCTCGGTCGAACCCGTGAAGCTGACAAGGTCCACGTCGGGGTGGCCGACAATGCCCATCCCAACTTCACCGCCGCCGCCGTGCACAATATTGATGACCCCTTCGGGAACACCTGCATCCACAAGAATCTCTACGAGCGATGTTGCCGTGGCAGGCGTGTCCGATGCCGGCTTGAACACCACAGTGTTGCCACAGAGCAGCGCAGGGAAGATCTTCCACGTGGGGATGGCCATCGGGAAGTTCCACGGGGTCACCACACCGGCAACGCCGATCGGCACGCGCATCGCCATGTTGAATTTGTTCGGCAGCTCCGACGGGACGGTGTGTCCAAACAAACGGCGCCCTTCGCTGGAAGCGTAATAGGCGGTATCGATCCCCTCCTGCACATCGCCACGCGTCTCGGCGAGTACTTTGCCCATCTCGCGGGTCATCTGGCGTGCGAGTTCTTCCTTCCGCTCGACCATCAGGTCCCCGACCTTGCGCATGATATCGCCGCGTTTAGGCGCCGGCACGAGCCGCCATTTCTCGAACGCCAGGCGTGCGGCTTTCACCGCCTCATCGACATCTTCCTTTCCCGACTTGGGAAATGTCCCAACAATTTCATCCCAGTTGGCGGGATTGCGGTTTTCGAATGTTTTTCCCGACTTCGCATCCACCCACTTGCCATTGATGAAGTTCTGAAATTTCTTTGCCATGGAATCCCCGTGTTATTCGGCGTTCAATCCAAACCCACGCGCGCAAAGAGATAGTCCACATTGCGCATCGCCCGTTGAAGATCAAACAACTCTTCGACCTCTGCCTGCGTGAGCGTTCCCATCACTTCCTGCGATTGGAGCAGCAAACCCTTGAAGTCCTTTCCCTGTTGCCACACTTCCATTGCCGACGTCTGCACGATGCGGTAGGCGTCTTCCCGCTTCATCCCCTTCGCGGTGAGTGCCAGCAGCACAGACTGCGAAAATATCAGGCCGTGGGTGCGCTCAAGATTCTGCCGCATATGATCGGGATAGACCAGCAATTGGTCCAGCACTTCCGTGGTCAACGCAAGCATGTAGTCCAGAAGAATGCAACTGTCCGGAACGACAATTCTCTCAACAGACGAGTGCGTAATATCCCGCTCATGCCACAATGCAACATTCTCCATTGCAGCAAGGGCGTTGCCGCGCAGCACACGTGCAAGGCCGGCGATGCGCTCACAGGTAATGGGGTTGCGCTTGTGCGGCATTGCCGAGGAACCCTTCTGGCCCTTGGAGAAATACTCTTCCGCCTCAAGCACTTCAGTCTTTTGCAGATGGCGAATCTCCGTGGCGAACTTTTCGAGTGAAGCACCGACCACCGCCAGTGTGCTCATGAACTCCGCGTGGCGGTCCCGTTGTACCACCTGTGTCGATATTGGCGCCGGCGTAAGTCCCAATTTCGCGCACACATATTCTTCGACTTTCGGACTCAGGTGTTCAAAAGTTCCCACCGCCCCCGACACCTGGCCGACACCAATACGCTCGACTGCCGCTGTCAGACGGGCAATATTCCGCCGCGTCTCGTCGTACCAGAGGGCGAGCTTGAGTCCGAACGTCACCGGCTCAGCATGAATGCCGTGGGTTCGGCCCACCATCACCGTTGTCTTGAACTCCCGCGCCCGTCGTGCCAGAACTGTCGTAAGAGCCCGCAGATCCTCAAGAAGCAATTCACCGGACTGCTTCATCTGTAGGCCCAGACAGGTATCAAGCACATCAGAAGATGTCATGCCGAGGTGAATGTACCGCGATTCCGGACCGACGTATTCTCCGACGTTGGTCAGAAATGCAATAACGTCGTGCTTCACCTCGCGCTCGATGTCTTCAATGCGCGGAATGTAGAACCGCGCCCTTTCGCGTATGACGTTCACTGCCTCCCGGGGAATAACGCCGAGTTCCGCCTGCGCTTCACAGGCAAGGATCTCGATTTCCAACCAGATCCGGAACTTGTTTTCTTCGTCCCAGATTTTTCCCATTGAGGGACGTGTATAGCGACGGATCATAAGGAGCGTTTTTCCAATGGTAGTTTCAGGTCGATGATCTTGTGCTCTCGCATAACCTTCAACGTCAGCGTGTCTCCCGTCCTGGCTTCATTCACAACAGCCAGAAGCGATGACTCATCGGTGATCCGTTCGCCGTTTGCAACAAGGATGATGTCGCCGACACGGAAACCGCTGCGCTCTGCCGGGCTTTTCTTTTGCACATCGCTTACAATGACGCCTTCCACCTTCTCAAGGCCGAAGTACCGGGCGATGCGGCGGTCCACGGCTTGTATCTCAAGACCGGTCCAGAAATTGCGTTCAATCTTCCCGCTCTTCCGGAGTTCCGCAACAATGCTCTTCACATGGTTGATCGGGATGGCGAACCCCAATCCGATGCTTCCTTGATTGGGAGTATAGATGACTGCATTCACACCAATGACCTCACCCATGGCATTGATGAGAGGACCACCACTGTTGCCGGAGTTGATCGCGGCATCGGTCTGAATCATGCCACGGTACACCCGCCCTTCCTGTGCCTGCAATTTCACCCCGGTATTGCTGACAACACCCACCGTTACTGTAGGTTTGTCGTTGATGTCGAAAAGTCCGAACGGGTTGCCCATGGCAATGGCCCATTCACCGATGATCACATCGTCGGAATTCCCGAGTCTGACGTAGGGCAGATTCTTGCCGCTGATCTTGAGCAGGGCGATGTCGGAGACGAGATCTGTCCCGACAAGTTCCGCCTTGTACTGCTGTCCGTCGGTCGTGGTAACGGTGATTTCCTTTGCGTTGCCGGCCACATGGTCGTTCGTGAGGATATAGCCGTCGGCGGAGATAATGAACCCCGAACCGAGTCCCTGTACCTGTTGGGTGATCGTCCGATCACCGAAAAATCGGAAGAAGGGATCATCGCCCCAGGGGGACCACTGCCGGACCTGGCGAAGTTCCGTGACGTTGATGCCCACAACTGCAGGGCTGACGGTTGCCACCGCGCGCGTGATGGCGTTTCTCCGTCCGCCGGTGACCGATTCGCCGATGGAGTCACGATACGCAGAATCGTCGCGCACCGTTTGCGNNCCCGCTCGGCGGTACCTCACCACTCGCGGGTCGGGCGGAAGCAATACCATTTCCGGAAGAAGTGTGACCGACACTATATCCGATCAACCCCCCACCCAGAAACGGCACCAGCAACACCAGAATTGTGATCAGGATATTGCGTTTCATTGTGCCCTCATCTCTTCTTCTACCGAACGCTTTCTCTTTGTGAAGAATTCCTTCAACGTGTCTCTATGCCGCAGGAGTATGACACCCATGATTGCGACGGTGAACCAGCGAATGAGTCCGTCGTCGGATTCCCCCCCGAGATACCCGTATGCCTCAGCCGGGACGACTGCTCCCGCGAGCAGAAGAAGTCCCGATGCCATCGCATTTGCCGGGTTGACACTCCTGATGAAAGCAAAAGCAACGGTCCAAAGGACAAGCCACGCAGGAACAATCAACCAGTACACCACCAGGGCAGCACCCGCTGCAGGGGCAAGCCCTCTGCCACCACGAAATGCCAGCCAGACCGGATAGTTATGCCCCACTGTTGCGCTTATGCCTGCCAGCGCGGCGTAAAGCATGCTGCCATCCGCAAGCCCGGCTCCGATCGCAGCAGCACCTGCTCCCTTGAGAATGTCTACAACCAGAACAATTCCCCCTACCAGCCAGGAGCGCGTTACCAGAAAGCTATTCAGAGTTCCTACATTGCCGCTTCCGACGTTGCGAATGTCGATTCGCGATTTCCAACGAACGAGAAGGTAGGCGGTCGGGAAGGAACCAACAACATAGCCCAGGAAAACGCTTAGCGCAATTCGACCCACACAACCTCATCCAGGGTGCTTTTCTTTAATGTACAAAAAGGGTGCAGGAGAGTCAATCTGGCCATTTTCTTGCTATTCCTGAGGGAATAGGGTATATTTCCGCGGCATGAGCAACGCAACCTTAAAGACCCTGCTCGCCCGCTACAAAAAGGGGACGCTAACCGACGAGGAACTCCTCCGCAGTCTACCGGGACAGATGTTTGAGTCTCTGGGTTTCGCCACGGTGGATCATCACCGGGAAATCCGGCAAGGCTTTCCGGAAGTGATCTTCTGTGAAGGAAAGACGCCCGAACAGGTGGCGCACATTGCACAGGCTATCGTCCGACGCGCAAGCATACTCCTGGCGACAAGGGCCGATCGAAGGCACCATAAGGCAGTGCAGCGCCTTGTCCCTTCAGCCCGCTACAATCCACAGGCGCGGACGATTCTCGCGAATACTCGTCTGATACAACAACGCGGTCGTGGAACCATCCTGATTGTCACCGCAGGGACTTCAGATATTCCCGTGGCGGAGGAAGCGCGTGTGACCGCCGAAACACTGGGCAACACCACTGATCATCTGTTCGATGTCGGGGTCGCGGGCATCCATCGAATCCTGATGCAGAGCGAGAAACTCCGCAAAGCGCGCGTCATCATCGTCGTGGCAGGTATGGAAGGCGCTCTCGCCAGTGTGGTGGGTGGAATGGTGGCCGTGCCCGTGATCGCCGTTCCCACCTCCGTTGGGTATGGTGCAAATTTCCGTGGCCTGTCAGCCCTCCTTGGCATGCTCAACTCGTGCGCTGCAGGCGTCACTGTAGTAAATATTGACAACGGATTTGGTGCGGGGTATGCCGCCGCACTGATGAACAGAACCGGAGATTGAATTCCACACCACTCTTTTCTATATTTTGTTGACCAACGTTCGATGCCGTTCCATCCACCACTTCGCGTGACGCATACATGAAAGCCGTCATAATGGCCGGTGGTTTCGGGACGAGGCTTCGCCCCCTGACCTGTAATACCCCTAAACCCATGGTGCCCCTCATGAACAAACCCATGATGCACCATATCGTTTCATTGTTGAAGCATCACGGGCTCAACGACATCCGCGCTACGCTCTTCTATACGCCGGAGGTGATCACCAGCTACTTTGGCGATGGATCTCAGTTGGGCGTAAAGATGCATTATGTCCGGGCCGACGCGGACTACGGAACCGCCGGAAGTGTCCGGAATGCCACGAAGGGGATGCAGGAACGCATTCTCATCATCAGCGGAGACGTGCTGACGGATTTCGACCTGACTGCGGCGATTCGGTATCATGAAGAGAAGAAAGCAAAAGCCACCATCGTTCTCACACACGCCTCCAACCCGCTGCAGTTCGGGGTGGTGATCACTGATGAGAACGGCAAGATCACGCGGTTCCTTGAGAAGCCCTCGTGGGGTGAGGTGTTCAGCGACACGATCAACACCGGAATCTACATCCTCGAACCCGAAGTATTGGAAATGATTCCGTACCGTGAGGACTTTGACTTCAGCAAGGATTTGTTCCCGCTCCTGCTCCGGCAGGATGCCGGCCTGTACGGATGTGCCACCGACGGGTACTGGCGTGACATCGGCAATTTGAATGAATATCAGGACGCGCACATCGACGCACTGAATGGCGGCGTGAAGATTGACCTCCCGGGAAGCAGTATCGGCGACGCCTGGGTGGGCGAGGGGTCACATCTGGATCCAGCCTCCGTTCACATCACCGGGAAAGTGGTGATCGGACGCAACTGCACCATTGGCGAAGGGGTGAAGATCTCCAACAGCGTCATCGGTGACAATTGTGTCATCGGTCCGGGCACAAGAATCAGCAATTCGGTGGTCTGGAGCGACGTGGTGCTCGGCCACAGCAGCGAACTGTCGGCCGATGTGGTGTGTTCGAAGTGCTCGATCGGTGAAAAGACCGTGGTCGCAGAGAATGTGTTCATCGGCGACGGGTGCTGGATCGGCCGGGGTGCCCGGCTGACCGCCAACATCAAATTATGGCCCGAGAAAGTCGTTGAAGAAGGCGCGATTCTCACCCGCAGCCTCGTGTGGGAAGACAAGTGGTTACGGGAGCTCTTCACCGATTCGCGCGTTACGGGATTGTCCAACATCGAGATGAATCCGGAATTTGGTGCAAAGTTGGGGGCGGCGTACGGCGCATTCATCGGTGCCGGCAAGACTGTGGTGACGTGTCGCGATTCGGACAACGTGTCGCGCATGATGAACCGCGCTCTCCTGTGCGGGCTGGTCTCGGCCGGCGTGAACACCTTCGACCTGCGGGCACTCTCCATCCCCCTGCTCCGGCATGAATTGAGCAGCGGCAAGGAGGCCGGCGGCATCCACGTGCGCCGCAACCCCTCCGACAAGAACCTCACGGATATCATCTTCTTTGATGCCAATGGGAAGGATTTGCCCACAAGCAAAACCAAGAACGTCGAACGTCTCTTTTTTGGCGAGGACTTTGCGCGTGCACCGCGTGAAAAGGTGGGTTCGATCTCGTTCCCCGAACGCACCACCGAAGCCTACAAGGAGAAATTCCTGTCATCGCTGGATGTTGAGGCAATCAACCGGAAGAAATTCAAACTGGTGATCGACTATTCGAACGGTGTCGCATCGACGATCTTCCCGATCATTCTCGGCTCGTTCGATTGCCAGGTCGTTGCGTTGAACGCGCACCTCGATCCGAAGAAACTGACACGCGACAAGTACGAGTTCGAGTATTCTATGAAGCAACTCGCACATATCGTGACGTCGCTCAAGTACGACATCGGGTGCCTTATTGATGGCGGCGGCGAAC
Organism: Ignavibacteriota bacterium; assembly: GCA_003162215.1. Classification (GTDB taxonomy): domain Bacteria; phylum Bacteroidota; class Ignavibacteria; order UBA10030; family UBA6906; genus Fen-1255. The sequence goes on along the minus strand of PMMO01000091.1, from coordinate 13,005 downwards.
GGTTGTTCCTGGTGAACGAAAACGGCGCAACGCTCGATAGCGACCGATTGCTCACCGTGGTGTCTGACATGTTCCTGCAGACGCACAAAAACGTCGAGCGGATTGCTGTTCCCATCACCTCCTCCGGCGAGATCGACATCATCGCGCTCCAGTACGGCGTGAAGGTTCTCAAGACACGCAATAGCCACCTCGCCATGATGGAAGCGGCATCCAACAAGAACGTGCGGTTCATTGGCGGCACCAAAGGTGGTTTCATCTTCACGGATTTCTTCTTCGCGACGGACGCGATGTATAGCCTTGCCAAACTGCTGGAAATGATGGCGAAGGCCGACAAGCGGATCGGGGCATTCGACGGANNTGGGAGCACAAGGGAAAGGTGATGCGCCATATCATGGCCGACACCGAAGGAAAACGGCGCGACCTTGTTGACGGCATAAAAGTCTATTTCGACGGACGCGGAGAGGGACTCTCTGTGTTACTTATTCCCGACAAAGAGCGTCCCCTGTTCCATATCAGCGCGGAAGCGGAAGATCAGCAGACGGCGGACCGGCTGGTCCACCAGTATGAACAAAAGGTCATCGCCTGGCGCGATGAAGCATAGGAGAGTGGCAGGAAAATGAAAATCAGCGATATCCTCACCGAAAACCTGGTCGTCGCGCGGCTCAAAGGATCCTCCAAACAGGAAATCATTGACGCCATGGTTGATCTCGTCGCCGCATCACCAAAGGTCCTCGACAAGGCAAAGGTCCGTACTGCAATCTTCGAGTGGGAGAAAATTATGTCCACCGGCGTCGGGAATGGCTTTGCTATCCCGCACGGCAAGACGGACGCCGTTACAGATATCGTTGCAGGGTTCGCGGTGACCGAGCGGGAGATCGACTACGATTCGCTCGATGAAAAACCCGTGCGGCTTGTGTTTCTGCTCGTCGGGAAGGATAATCTTGTGGGGCCGCACATCAAACTGCTCAGCAGAATCTCCAGGCTCATGAACAAAGAGGAATTCCGCGCCCAATTGCTTGCTGCCAATTCTGCCAAAGAGATTCTCGATCTCTTCCAGCGCGAAGAGGCCACGTACTTTGAACTCTGAGGCACGGATGCCCGCGCACATATCAGCGAAAGAAAAGACCGAACCCGAATACCGTCTCCTCGTCGCCCCGCATTTCGCTGAGCGAACGCTCCACTACGTGACGCGGGTGATCCTGGAAACCACCAGGACATTTGCCACATTCCGCTACGAGCTCTCTGTCGAAGAGAAAATCGACGCCGGGTCCATCACGCTGTCGATCCTCGGCTTCAAGACACCACATCTCACCCTTCCCGCAGCCGGCCCCGCCCGCTTCCAGAAAGACTACGATGGGCTCAAGGGTACCTACACAGTGATCATTGAAGGCATCGATGGGCGTGAAAACAGTTTCTCCATCCGGATTACACCGAAAAAAATAGAACTCGTGAAGTCGCCCCGCAAACCGTTCGTCCAGGTCGTGACTGATGCCTCACGCTGGATTTCTCCAACAACATAAGCGAGTGTTCATGATTCCAATTCTTTTCCAGATCGGCCCCCTGCACGTGTATAGCTACGGATTGATGCTGGGCATCGCGTTCCTCCTGGGAAGCTACATCCTTTCGTTGCACTTCAAACGCAACAACATCAATCCTTCGGCAGCCAATACGATTACCGTTCTTGCCGTCATCTTCGGCATCGGCGGAGCGAAGATGCTGTATCTCATAGAAGAGTGGAGCCTCTTCATTCGTGATCCATGGGGTATGACCTTCTCTGCCGGGGGATTGACCTGGTATGGCGGTTTCCTTCTTGCTCTGCTGGCTGTGTCACTCTATGTCCGCGCAAAGCGCATACCATTTATGAAGGTGTGGGATGGACTCGGCCTCGCGCTGATTCTTGCCTATGGCATTGGACGTGTGGGATGTCATCTGTCTGGTGATGGTGACTATGGCGCACCAACGCGGCTTCCCTGGGGAACCATCTATGCCCAGGGAACGGCGAAACCCGCGGTGATGCTGCAGGAGTACTTTCTGCATCATCCGGACGAACGAGCCGCGTGGCATTACGACTCGCTCCGCGTGATCATCGCCGGAAAAGACCGCATGGGACACTGGTATTCTCGTTTCGATGAAATCACCCCGCTCCACCCAACGCCGCTGTACGAACTGCTCCTGGGGTGTGCCGGATTTGTTGTCCTGCTCTGGTTGCGCTCACGCCTCCCTGTCGATGGAATGCTGTTCATGGTGTACCTTATGCTCGCAAGCACCTTCAGATTTCTTGTCGAGTTCCTACGCTTGAACCCACTCCTGCTTGGCGGGCTCTCTGAAGCGCAACTCTTCAGCGTGGCCTTGTTCGTTCTTGCGCTGGCGGGTCTGCTCATCCTCCGAGGTCGAGCACCTCTACTCACATCAGGAACGGGGTAGTCCCCCGCGGGACGCCATGGGACAGATGCTGACCGGGCGGAAGCCCATCATCGAAGCTCTCAAGTCCGGAAAGCCGATTGAACGCATCGGTATCCTTCAGGGTATTCGGGGAGGCGTGATTGAGGAAATCCGGCGCCTCGCAGAACAACACGGTGTTCCTCTGGCAGAAATCGACAGACAATCATTCCGGCAGATGGCTGTCGATGCGACAACGCAGGGCGTCATTGCGTTCACACCAACACGACCCACTGCCGACCTCGAACTTGTCCTGTCGTCACTCGCTGAACGCCATGCAACCGGCTTTCTTCTCATCCTGGACCAGATCGAAGATCCGCAGAACCTGGGGGCGCTCGTGCGAACGGCGGAATGCGCCGGAGTCCATTGCGTGATCATACCCAAACACCATGCGGCAAGCATCACCGCCACTGTCGTAAAGGCCTCCGCGGGAGCGACAGAGCACATGCCGATTACTGAGGTAACCAATGTCGTCGCGACAGTTGAACGCTTGAAAGAAGCAGGGTTCTGGATCGTCGGGCTGGCAAGTGAAGGAGAAAAGACGTACAACGAACCGAACTATACGGTGCCGGTGGCGCTGGTTGTGGGAAACGAAGGCCACGGGATCAGACGTCTGGTGAAGGAACACTGCGACCATCTTGTGCGCATTCCCCTCTTCGGCAAGGTGGGGTCGTTGAATGCGTCTGTGGCAGGCGCACTGGCGATGTATGAAGTGCTGCGGCAGAGGAAATGAAGCGATTCTGGGCTGTGAACGCCGGATTCAGCTTCGGGTCACGACCGTTCCAAGCCGTATTTCTTCATCTTGCTGTACAGATGGCTTCGCTGGATCTGCAGAATGTCCGCGGTCTTGCTGACATTCCATCCTGATGCTTCAAGCTGTTTCCTGATAAACGCCGCTTCCGCCCTGTCTTTGAATTCCTGAAACGTGAGTCCTTCTACAATGAGGTCTGCTGCTTTGCCACGGTGCGCGGGCTGAGGCGTCATGATTTCAGATTCTGCAATGACGGGACCCGGGGTCATAATGACCATGCGTTCAATGGTGTTGCGCAGTTCCCTGACGTTACCACTCCAATCCAGGCTTTGCAGCCTCCGGAGAGCTTCGTCCGCAATCGTTTTCGTCGCCATCCCATTCTGTGTACACACCTCTTCGACAAACGCCCTTGCCAGCAGCGGTATATCCTCCCTCCGTTCGCGCAAACTTGGAACACGAATCGGTATCACGTTCAACCGGTGATACAGGTCCTCGCGGAATCCCCCGTTCTTCAACGTGTCGAGGAGATTCTTGTTTGTCGCTGCAATAACGCGCACGTCAACGGAGATCTGGCGTGAGCCTCCAACCCGCTCAATGCGACCCTCTTCAAGCGCACGCAGAACCTTGGCTTGCGCGTTCATGCTCATATCACCGATCTCGTCAAGGAAGACCGTGCCGTGATCGGCGAGTTCAAACTTCCCTACCCTCTGGTTCGTCGCTCCGGTAAACGATCCCTTTTCGTGACCGAACAACTCTGACTCAATCAGCTCATTCGGAATAGCTGCGCAATTCACCTCAATGAGCGGCTGCGCGGAACGCTTGCTGAATCGATGGATCGCCTGGGCAACCAGCTCTTTTCCGGAACCGTTTTCACCCGTTATCATCACCCGGGCTTCCGTAGGAGCTACGCGCCGAATAAGCACCAACAGATCCTTCATCACCTGCGTTTCCCCGATGATGCGGGTCTTCCGTTCCACTTGTTCACGCAGATGCTTGTACTCCGTCGCGTTCCGGACGACAATGATCAATCGCTCGCGGTCGATGGGCTTGGGGAGAAAATCATAGGCGCCAAGACGCGTTGCCTCGACAGCAGTCTCAATCGTTGCGTGCCCTGAAATCATAACGATGGGAAGCGCAGGAGTGGATTCCCGTAGCACCTGTAATACGCGCATGCCGTCGATACCAGGCATCTTGATATCCAACAACACAAGGTCAATCCCGCCGGCTTGCACCCGGGAGATTGCCGATGGGCCGTCCTCCGCGAACAGGACAGAAAACTTCTCGTATTCCAGAATCATTTTGATGGAATCGCGAATTGCCTGCTCGTCATCTACAACAAGCACTGTCTTCATAGGTCTTCGCCTGACTAGGGCTCCTTCGTTCCCATATCATTCCGGTGCTTCAATCGGCAGTTGTGGAATTCCCAGAGGAGCATGCATCTCAGCCGAAGGGAGCGCTTCGCGGTCCTCACGCAACCGTGCGGCAAAGCGGCGCCCCCGCTCGTTTGCCTCAAGATCACGGAGGTCGTACGTCCCCTCGACCACAAACGCATCCTCTCCCCACTCGATGAAGTCACCGATACGTTTTGCGGGAGCAGAACTGCCAAAGACATACGAGAGAAACGCTGAACCAAAGAAATGCTGCAATTTGTCCCTGTCCCCGTATGTGCCCGGCGGTGAATCCGGAAAGAGATGAGTAGGCAGTGCGCGGATACGTTCCGTGAATTCTTCGGGGAATTCCCCGCTTAATGGAAGCCACAGTATCGGTCCAAGCAACGGCACCCGGAACCCCACGTTGCGATGATCCATCATCGCCAGAAAGACCGCGAAAAGCGACACGGCCCGGTTGTTCCAGCACAACTGTTCGGCCCACCGGAACGCGACATCGACAGCGTACCTATCACCCCATCGCTCCCGGATGTGCTGAAACTCCTCCCCGCGCAACAAGGTCTTGAGCTCCTGCACAGAATTGAAGACCACCGGAATCAGCAGAGGGAATATTGCCTCCTGAAGCGGATGGATCTCCTCAAGCACCGGGAGCGGGGGGGGCACGGAACTGCCCTGCTCTTCCTGTCCGCAACACCGGACTGTTACCCACACCACGAGCGCAACAACCATTCCCACACTGATGCGGTTCATCGACTACGGAAGAACTCCACGGTTTTCCGGAGACCGTCCTGCAGCGTCACGGTTGGAGACCAACCTAACTCCGAAGCGATTCGCCGGCAGTCCAGTACACTTCTTGTCTGCTCACCTTTCTTCGCCGCACCGTGAATTTCTTCACAGTTGCTGGTTGTCGCTGCCTTGATCGTGCGGAAAATGGAGTTCACATCGGTTTCGATTCCCGTGCCCACATTGTACACGCGGCATCCCTCCGCACGAAGAGCGAGCACATTGGCCTTCACCACATCACCCACAAACACGTAGTCCCGGGTTTGCTTCCCGTCACCATTGACCACCGGCTCGCCCCCCTGAAGCATCTTCGTGGCGAAGATCGCCACGACCCCGGCTTCGCCTCCAGGGTTTTGCCTCGGACCGTAGACGTTCGCATAGCGCAGTGCGACCGGAGCAATACCATGGACCTGGGCATAGTAGAAGAGATACTGCTCGGTGGCAAGCTTCGCAACGCCATACGGAGAGATCGGTCGTGTGGGATGCGTTTCAGGCGCAGGAAACATCTCCTGCTCTCCATACACCGCCCCCCCACTCGAAGCAAACACCACGCGGCGAATTCCCGATCGCATTCCCGATTCCATGAGTGTCAGCATGCCGATGATGTTGACCGATGCATCATAGACGGGATCCGCAACCGAACGACGGATATCCATCTGTGCGGCATGGTGGTTCACCACATCGAAATTACCCTGAGACACCACCTTGCCGAGTGCGTCAGCATCACGAATGTCGACATTGTGAAACTCGGCAGCAGGGTTGACGTTGCCCTTTCTTCCCGTAGACAGATTGTCAACGACCGTCACCCGATGGCCCTCAGCAAGATATGCCTCAACGATATGGGAACCGATGAACCCTGCCCCCCCAGTGACAAGAATGTTCATGACGTAGCTGTCCCTTCGATATATGAACCAATGGCATAGATTAACGCCCGGTGCCCGATGTCTCGTCGATAGTGCATACCATCGAAGCGGACCTGCGCGACCGCGGCATAAGCATCCCGGATGGTTTCTGCAATTGTCCCCGAAGAACGCACTGCGGTGATACCGAGAACCCGGCCTCCGGAGGAGACCAGCGCTGTTCCCTCCAGCCGCGTCCCCGCATGGAATGCAACAATTCCCCGTTGGTTTTCAATGCGCTCGAGTCCGGTAATAACCTTACCCTGTGCATAGGCATCAGGATACCCTCCGGAGGCAAGAACTACGCATACCGCAGTGCCGTGCTGTTGCGGCGACCAACTCAATCCCCGGTATGCGCCAATCCCGCCCCGCACCGCGGCAAGAAGCAGCTGCGCGAGATCACCTGCAAAAAGCGGAAGAACAACCTGGGTCTCGGGATCTCCAAAACGGGAATTGTATTCAATCACTTTGGGTCCCGCAGGGGTGACCATCAAACCGATATACAAACACCCGGAGTACGGTCGCCCTTCTGCAGCCATGCCGGCGAGTGTCGGTCGGACAATCTCCTCCTCCACTTGATGCAGGAGCGCAGCGTTCACAACGGGTGCTGGAGCATATGCGCCCATGCCACCGGTGTTCTTCCCCTCGTCGTTATCGAGTGCGCGCTTATGATCCTGAGCCGGAGCGAGAATCACATACTCCCGGCCGTCGGTAATCGCAAACACCGATGCTTCCTCGCCCGCGAGAAATTCCTCCACGACAACACGTGCACCTGCCTGGCCGAAACTGCCTCCCCCGAGCATGCCAAGCATTTCCCGGGTGGCCTCTTCACGGTCACGGCAGATGAGCACGCCCTTGCCTGCCGCCAATCCGTCTGCTTTCAGGACAATCGGCAGCGCGACCTGCTGCACATAGTCCCGTGCCTCAGCTTCCTGACCTCGTGAGAACGTCCGGCTCGAGGCCGTCGGTATGCGATAGCGTGACATGAAGTCTTTGGCGAATGCCTTGCTCCATTCGAGTTCAGCGGCGCGACGCGTCGGACCGAAGACCGCGAGACCGTGATCGAGGAACAGGTCAACCACCCCTGCGGCAAGAGGCTGCTCGGGCCCGACTACGGTCAGATCAATCCGCTCCTTTCGCGCAAAATCCAACAGCGCCTGCAGGTCGGTGGACGCGATCGGCACCAATTCGGCTTGGCGCGCAATCCCGGGGTTGCCTGGAGCACAGCAAAGCCTGGTGATGCCGGCGCTGCGGGCAAGCCCCCAGACCAACGCATGTTCTCTCCCTCCGGACCCTATGACGAGCACTCTCATGTCAGGTCTCCACGAGCAGAGATTCGAATATTTTTACAACCGACCTCGTCAAGATGACACGATTATACCCATCTATCACCTCCTGTTCAGGCCCGCGCAACTCATGCCGCTCCCAGCGAGTGTACAGATTCATGAGTGCTTCCTTGATCGCAGGCACATCATCAGGAGCAGTGACAATTCCTCCGGCCTCAAGAACCGCGTTTTTGATGAACCCTTCAGGGGCGCATGCCAGGATCGGCTTCCCTGCACCGATATATTCGTAGGTTTTGCCCGGTGAACCCAGATCATCACCAACAATCATCCAGAGGACATCAGAAACCAGGAGCTCGCGAATGCAATCCACATGCGGCAGATAACCTGTTTCCGTCACGGTATCATGGAGGCCGAGACGGACAACCAGCTTGCGGTTCTCTTCCCGGAAGTTGCCCACAAAGTGCGCGTCAATGCGTCCGCGCAAACGCGGCTGCTCCTTCTGCAGCTCGGCCAGCGCGCGGAGAAAGTAGTCCGGCTTCCGGTCCTCCCAAAACACGCCGGCGTAGGTTACGCGCATGGCCTTCCGTTGGCGCTGCTCCAGCGGCGTGCTGCGAGCCTTCTGAAAGTCCGCCGGATCAAATCCCTGTGAGACGATATCGACGTCGTGGTATCCAAGGAACCGGTGTCTCCGAAGGATAGTCTCCTTGACCTTTCTATTGGTCGTCACAATATGACTGCTGGCCCGGAGGGCCCGGCGCTCGAGATGGATATTCAGTAACTTGTGTACGGGAGTGGGATAGAATTTGAATGGATAGTCGACCCAGGGATCGCGATAGTCGAGGACGAGAGGGATATTGAGCTTCCTCTTTATCTCACGACCGATAAGGAAATCCGTAAACGGCGGCGCCGTGGCAAAAATCATGTCAAACGGTGTCTCCCGCGCAAGCTCAAGCGCCCGAGCAACGGCCTTGCGTTTCCACCCGATCTTGTTGTCCGGAATGAACACCGTATCGCTGAGGCGACTGAGGAGCTTCCGGCTCCATTCAGAAGGAAATGTTACCACCTGCTTCTTTGTAACGAGCTTGCCGGGGCCGGCAGCAGCGGTGCGGACAATGCGGACATCACGTCCCTCAAGATCTTCCAGCAGGGAGTCGTCCTGTGCAAGGTACCCCCGCGGTTGAACGGTCAGGACTGTGGGATGCCAGCCAAACTCGGAGAAGTACTTGACGAATTTCAGTGTTCGCTGGACGCCACTCAAACCCATGGGCGGAAAGTAGTATGCGATGACCAACACACGCCGTGGAGTATCTGTGCGTAGAGGCATAGTCAGAGAATCAAGAGTTCCTTTGGAGCGGTGGTGAGCACCGTGCATCCTGAGGAAGTGAGAACGATATCGTCTTCGATGCGCACGCCGTAACGGTCGGAAACATAGATCCCTGGTTCAATAGTAATCACACTCCCCACCTGCAGCTTGTCGGTACTGAGGCGTGACACACGTGGCCGTTCATGGATCCGCAACCCTAGACCGTGCCCGAGGGAATGGGTAAAGAACCTTCCAAAACCATCCGCCACGATCCGCGCGCGTGCTACCGCGTCAAGATCCGATGCCACCATGCCGGCCCGGGCGACATCGATGGCCTCACGCTGTGCTCCCAGGACGGTTGCGTATGCTTCCCGTCGCCCACGCTCGATCCGGCCCACGCCAATGGTCCTTGTCAGATCGGAGCAGTAGCCGTCCACAGTGCATCCAAAATCCAGAGTGACGAACTCACCGGATTTGACGGCCTTTGCCGAAGCACGTGCGTGGGGCGAAGCACCGCGGGTCCCGCCCGCAACAATCGGTTCGAAGGCATCACCTTCGGCCCCATGGCATCGTTGCCGGTAGCTGATCTCTGCGGCAATTTCGCGTTCGCTCACTCCAGGACGAAGCAGCGGGAGAATTTCCAAAAATACGCGATCAGAGATCTCCACCGCCCTGCTGAGTGAAGCAAGTTCCTCCGCATCTTTAACAATGGCAAGCCCCTCAACCAGGTTGCGCGAAGGAACCAGGGTTGCGCGGTTTACGGCGTTTCGGAAGAGAGCGTATTGCGCATACGTCACAGCTTCCGACTCGAATGCCACGCGACGGCATCCCCCGAGCAGCCTTCGCGAGGCAATCGTCTTCCAAAGATCGTGCATCGTGATAATGCGACTGAATCCCCGGACCTCGTGAGCACTCTGCGTGCGGTATCTGGTATCGGTCAGAAACCATGCGTCCGATGAAGTAATGACCGCGACCCCATGGGAACCCGTAAATCCGGTAAGGTAGCGGACATTGGAAAGAAGAGAGACCACCAGTGCCGCAACGTTCTGTTCACGCATGCGCGCCCGCAATCGGGCGAGACGGTCAGCGCGGTGTGACCGGCGCCGGCCGTCAGTGAACGTGGTAATTCGGAGCCTCTTTGGTAATGGTGATGTCGTGAGGATGGCTTTCACGAAGACCGGCATCGGTCATGCGGACAAACCTTCCCTTGCTCTGAAGTTCACGGACAGTTCGCGCACCGCTATACCCCATCGCTGCACGCAAGCCCCCGATCATCTGGTAGATGGTTTCACCCAGAGACCCCTTGAACGGAACGCGTCCCTCAATCCCTTCGGGTACCAGCTTCTGAACGTCATCTTCGGCATCCTGAAAATACCGATCTTTGCTTCCTGCTTTCATTGCCTCGATAGACCCCATCCCGCGGTAAATCTTGTAGCTCCGCCCTTCGTACAACACCTTTTCGCCCGGACTCTCTTCCACCCCGGCAAAGAGCCCTCCAATCATTACGGAATCCGCCCCGGCAGCAATAGCCTTCGCGATATCTCCTGTTTGCTTGATCCCGCCGTCGGCAATGACCGGAACTCCGGCTTTGTGCGCGACACCCGCACATTCCATGATCGCCGTGACCTGGGGTACGCCGACGCCTGCGACAACGCGTGTCGTGCAAATCGACCCGGGGCCGATGCCGACTTTGACCGCATCGACGCCCGCCCGGATAAGGGCCCGGGTGCCTTCGCCCGTCCCGACGTTTCCCGCGACGAGATTAAGCGATGGGAACTTTTTGCGCAGCAACTTCACCGTTTCGATCACCCCCTGTGAGTGCCCGTGCGCTGTATCCACAATGACGAGGTCCACCCCCGCCTTCACCAGTGCCGCCACACGATCCCCGGTTTCCCCGGTCACCCCTACCGCCGCGCCCACGCGCAACCGACCGTGTTCGTCTTTGCAGGCGTTGGGATGGCGGATGTTCTTCACGATGTCTTTGAAGGTGATCAGACCCTTGAGCACTCCCTGCTTGTCGACGACCGGCAGCTTCTCAATCTTGTGCTTCATCAGCAAGTGTTTCGCCTGCTCCAGTCCCGTGCCCACCGGAGCGGTAATGAGATGACCCCGGGTCATAATCGCCGCAACCTGCTGATTCTCATCCGGGTCAAAGCGCAGGTCTCTGTTGGTGATGATGCCGATCAAACGATGCTGATCGTCGACAACCGGAATACCGGAGATTTTGTATTTGTTCATAAGCAGAAGAACATCGTACACCTTCTGCGTTGCTTTGACGGTGACCGGTTGCAGAATCATCCCGCTTTCCGAACGCTTTACCCGGTCCACTTCTTCCGCCTGTGCAGCGATCGGCAGGTTTTTGTGCAGTATGCCGATCCCTCCCTCCCTTGCCATGGCAATCGCCATCGCGGATTCGGTGACCGAGTCCATCGCTGCGCTCAGCAACGGAATATTCATGGTCATCTGGCGGGTCAAACGGGTGCGCACTTCGACATCGCGCGGGAGAACGGTGGAGTGATTCGGAACGAGAAGAACGTCGTCGTAGGTGAACGCTTCGCCGATGATCTTTGCTGATTTCACGGGAAGAAACTCCGATGGTCGATGAGTGTCTCAGTGAGTGGTACTTATGAATACGCCGGAATGCCGGTGATATCTTCCCCCACGATCAGCGTGTGCATTTCATGCGTCCCTTCGTACGTGAGCACGGATTCGAGGTTCGCAGCATGACGCATGACGGGATATTCGTCAAGAATACCGTTTGCGCCAAGAATGGTGCGCGCATCCCGGGCGATCCTGAGGGCGTGGTTTACGTTGTTGCGCTTGGCGAGAGAAATTTGCTGGAACCGCGCCTTGCCGGCATCTTTGAGGCGCCCGAGCTGAACGCAGAGCAACTGCGCTTTGGTGATCTCGGACACCATCTCGACCAACTTCGCCTGCGTAAGCTGGAAGGATGCAATGGGTTTGTCAAACTGAATGCGCGTGCGTGCATATGTCAGGGCGGCATCGTAGCAGGCCATCGCCGCCCCCAGTGCGCCCCAGGCAATGCCGTAGCGCGCCTGACTCAAACATGACAGGGGCGCACGCAAGCCCTCCGCGTGAGGGAGCATGCGCGTGGCCGGCACGACCACATCCTGGAACACCAACTCTGAAGTCACAGATGCTCGCAGAGAATGCTTCCCCTTCATTTCAGGCGCCGAAAAACCCGGAGTACCCTTCTCCACAAGAAACCCTCTGATAGTATCATCGAGCTTCGCCCAGACTACGGCAACATCTGCAACTGTGCCGTTGGTGATCCACATCTTGGCGCCATTGAGCAGGTAGCCATCGCCGTGACGCGTAGCCCGGGTGAGCATCCCTCCCGGGTTCGATCCGAAATCAGGCTCCGTCAGTCCGAAGCATCCGACTTTTTCGCCCTTTGCAAGGCGCGGCAACCAGAAGCTCTTCTGATCATCCGAGCCGTAAACAAAAATCGGATACATCACGAGGGCGCTCTGGACAGATGCAAAGCTCCTGACCGCACTGTCTCCCCGCTCCAGTTCCTGCATTGCCAGACCGTATGCCACGTTATTCATCCCTGCACAGCCATATTCCGGGGGTAGTGTCGCGCCGAACAGACCCAGGTCTGCCATGCGTGACATCAGATCGGCGGGAAACGTTCCTCTGCGGTAGTGCTCCTCAATGACCGGGAGCACATGGTCTTCCACAAATCCTCGCACCGTGGAACGGACAAGAATCTCTTCTTCGCTGAACAGTCCATCAATACCGAAGTAGTCAACCCCGTGGAATTTTGACATGCGTGGCACCGGCGCAGGTGAGAGTGAACAAGATAGCGAAATGAGGGAGTGAAAAGCAAGGTGCTAGCCGGGTACTGACAAACCATAGCGTTTGATTTTCAGGTAGAGCGTTTTCTTACTGATACCGAGGAGTTCTGCCGTGCGTGCGCGATTGAAGTTGTTCTCCCGCAACATCCGTTCAATATGGGCTCGTTCAAGATCTTCGAGGGTTGCACCAGTTCCCGGCGGGGATGGTTCAAACGCGGGAGGGGAAAGTGCCGGACGGTGCACGGAGAGCTGGAGGTCGTTCTCGCCAATCACGTCTCCCGCCGACAGAAGGATTGCGCCCTCAATCACGTGCTCCAGTTCCCGCACGTTTCCCG
>PMMO01000132.1 GCA_003162215.1 Ignavibacteriota bacterium | reverse complement strand
TACACGAGTGCGTCGAGCGAGAAAAAGGGACTCTTTGAACTCGCGCAGACAGGAAGCATCTTTCTGGATGACATCGATGATTTTCCCATGCCTTTGCAGGGAAAGCTGCTGCGGGTGCTTGAGTCGCGTGAAATCCTTCGCGTCGGCGGCACATCGCCAATATCGATCGACGTTCGCCTGATCACCGCCACAAAAGTGGATTTGAAGGGACTGGTAAGCCTCAATGCTTTCCGTTCCGATCTCTACTACCGGATTAATGTCGTCCCGATCATCATTCCGCCGTTGCGTGAACGGCGGGAAGACATCCCTCCCCTCATGCGGCATTTTCTTCAGAGGTACAGCAGCGGCAAGACTGTTGACATCTCCGAGGAAGCCATTCAAGCACTTGTTGATTACAGCTGGCCCGGCAATATTCGTGAACTTAGAAACATAGCCCAGCGTGTGGCATTGTTTGCTGACGGGTCAATACAAGTGCACGAACTTCCCCAGGAGATCCGGCAAGAGTCATCAGTTGAGATGATGGCGAAGGCTTGCCAGCGGTGTTTCTATGAAGAGAAGATGAACTTTGATGAAGTGATGGCGTGTCTTGAAGTCAACCTCCTCCGACAAGCGATCCATCAGGCCGAGGGAAACCGNNACCCGGGCCGCCAAGAATATTGGCATGAGTCTCTCTACATTACGCGACAAATTGAAGAAGCATGGCATAGAGTAGGTACCTGCGGAATTCCGTCACCATCCTGCGGATTACTGCGGGCGATCTGTACTCCCTCCCCTCTTTTCATACCCTTTTTGCGAATTTCCGCTGGCATGGATGTTGCAGTGGCGATCGTCATTCTGGACCCTTCCACACATGCCCAACATTTGCATGCCGCAAGATATCACCCTGACCGGTGAGGTTGTCGAGACATTTGAACGGGAAGACGAACAGCTGGCAAAGATCGTTCTTTCAAGGATGCANNCTCTTTCGCGGATGCATCTCGAAGTGCCGATGGGGTCTCTCATTGCGGTCCATCTGGGAGATCGACTGCAACTTATGCTGACAATCTCCATTCAAGACATCCAACCGACCACGGGACTCGAAGACACTGGTGCTTGAGGCAACGTTCATTCATTATCTTCAGTGGAGGTTTGCATGGGAACACGTTTGACCATGTGGGAGTATGCCGAACTCCAAGGCGTCAACCGGCGCGATTTCCTGAGATTCGCGGGGTGGATTGCAGCGGCGGCCGGCATCGAGGCGTCCGCAATCGGAAAGGTTGTGCACGCCATGGACAACAAAGCGCGCCTGCCGGTGGTCTGGCTTCACGGGCAGGAATGCACCTGTTGCAGCGAATCCTTCATCCGCTCCTCGCATCCCATCGTTTCCGATATCGTACTTGACAAGATCTCGCTCGATTATACGGAAACCCTGATGGCTGCGGCGGGCCACCAGGCGGAGGAAGCACTGCAGAACACCATGAAGAAGTACAAGGGTGAATACCTGTTGCTGATGGAAGGCTCCATTCCGATCGAGGAAGACGGGGTCTATTGCTGTATCGGTGGCCGCACGATGATCGATATTGTCAAAGAGGCCGCTGAGGGTGCGAAAGCCGTGATTGCGTGGGGAAGTTGTGCTTCCAACGGGTGCATTCAAGCATCCCATCCCAACCCCACAGGTGCGAAACCGATCCACAAAGTCATTTCCGGCAAAACCATCATCAACGTTCCGGGATGCCCGCCCATCGCCGAAGTGATGGCTGGAACAGTCGTCCACCTCCTTGTGTTCGATCGCATTCCGCAGCTTGACGGGCTCAACCGTCCGAAGTCATTCTATTCACGTCGTGTCCACGATACATGTTACCGCCGCCCGAACTATGACGCAGGACTGTTCGTGGAGACGTTTGATGACGAGAACGCCCGTCGCGGATACTGTCTGTACAAAATGGGGTGCCGCGGACCGGTCACATACAACGCCTGTGGTGCTATGCGGTGGAACAACGGCGTGAGTTTTCCCATTCAATCCGGCCACGGTTGCATCGGGTGCAGTGAAGCCAACTTCTGGGACAACGGGCCATTTTACCAGCACCTCGCGTCGTTCCCTGGCTTCGGCATCGAATCGACAGCCGACACAGTGGGCGTAGTTGTGGGTGCTGCAACAGTCGCCGGCATCGCCGCACACGCGATCAGCACCAATATCCGCAAGAGGAAAGTAATCAGGGAGGAGATGAAGGGCGATCTGGAGCAAAATCCTAAGGGAGGTGCATGATGGCTCGTATCGTAGTTGACCCGATCACCCGCATTGAAGGGCACCTCCGCATCGAAGCGGAAATCAAGGACGGTAAGATTATCGATGCCTACAGCTCCGGTACGATGGTGCGCGGATTTGAACTTATCCTCAAAGGGCGCGACCCGCGCGATGCCTGGGCCTTCACCGAACGCGCTTGCGGCGTCTGCACGACGGTGCACGCACTTGCTTCCGTGCGCACCGTTGAGGATGCGTTGGGGATTGTTGTGCCACCCAATGCAGAGCTCATCCGCAATCTGATGTTCTGCGCACAGTATATGCAGGATCACGTCGTGCATTTCTACCACCTGCATGCCCTTGACTGGGTGGATGTTGTCAGCGCGCTCAAGGCGGACCCCAAGAAGACGTCAGAGATTGCCCAGAGCATCTCTTCGTGGCCCGAAAGTTCGCCGGGCTATTTCGCTGATCTGGCGAAGCGACTCACCGGGTTTGTCAACAGCGGACAGCTGGGCATCTTTGCCAACGGATACTGGGGACATGGCGGGTACAAGTTGCCACCGGAAGTCAACCTGCTGGGTGTTGCGCACTACCTCGAGGCGTTGGAGTGGCAGAAGGAGATGGTCAAGGTGCACACGATATTCGGAGGCAAAAACCCGCATCCAAACTACCTCGTTGGCGGTGTTCCATGTTCCATCAATCTCGACGAGGCGAACGCGCTGAATTCTGAACGGCTGGCCTACGTCGGAAAGTTGTTCGACGATGGGGAGGAGTTCGTCAACAAGGTGTACATCCCAGACCTGCTGGCCATTGCCGGCTTCTACAAGGACTGGGGCGCCATCGGTGGAGGTTTGCAGAACTACCTTGCATACGGCGATCTGCCGACGAATGGGTATGGTGATCCTGCACGCTTCAAGTTCCCGCGCGGGGCAATCCTCAACCGCGATCTGAGCAAAGTTCTCCCTGTCGACGGTCATGATATGAAACAGGTTGAGGAGTTCATCGCTCATTCGTGGTACGAGTATTCCGATGGCGACCAGACCGGCAAGCATCCATGGCTCGGGGAAACGAAACTGGCATATAGCGGCCCCAAACCACCGTACGAACACCTCGACGTCGAGAAGAAATACAGCTGGCTTAAGACGCCGCGCTGGAAAGGGAATGCGATGGAAGTTGGTCCACTCGCCCGCGTTCTCGTCGCCTATGCCTCCGGCAGCAAGGAGGTCAAGGAGCTGGTCGAGTTTGCCCTCAAGAAGCTCGATGTGCCGGTGGCGGCGTTGTTCTCCACTCTCGGACGCACTGCTGCCCGCGGCCTTGAGACCATCCTTGTCGCCCGTTGGGCTAAGGAGTTCCTCAACCAGCTGCTGACGAACATCAAGAACGGTGACACCCGAACGTTCACAAAAGAGAAGTGGGATCCGGAAACATGGCCAGCGGAGGCAAAGGGCGTGGGATTGTCGGAAGCCCCGCGGGGAGCGTTGGCGCACTGGATTGTCATCAAGAACAAGAAGATCGACAACTACCAGCTCGTGGTGCCGAGCACCTGGAACGCCTCGCCACGTGATCCGAAGGGACAGATGTCATCGTACGAGGCAGCGCTGATCGGGACGCCGGTCAAGAACCCCGACCAGCCGCTGGAAATCCTCCGGACAATTCACTCTTTCGACCCCTGTATTGCGTGTGCGGTCCATCTCTATGACGAGAAGGGGCGGTATATTCACCAGATCAGCACCTTCTGAAGGGAGACCGGTATGCAGAACATCGTGCGTGTGTATGTCTGGCAGTTGCCGGTCCGGTTCTACCACTGGATCAACGCCTTTGCAGTCGTGGTGCTGGCGGTCACGGGATATCTGATCGGTAGTCCGCTGGCTCTGCAGAATGGTTCCGAAGCCTCCTTCAGCTATTGGTTCGGCACAGTCCGGTTCATTCATTTCGTCACCGCGTTTGTGTTCTTCTTCAATTTTCTGTTCCGGCTGTTCTGGGGTTTCGTTGGCAACAAATACTCCGATTGGCGGAACTTCATCATCTTCCGAAAAGAACAGATTGAAGAAGTGAAGAATGTCCTGGCTGTGGATATCCTGCAGGGTCGTGTCCAGCCGCTGGAATCCATCGGACACAATCCTCTTGCGGGCTTCACGTATTTCCTGACGTTTCTTGTCTTCCTGTTCCAGAGCATCACGGGCTTCGGGATGTACGCCGCCATGAGCCACTCGTGGCTGCCGCGCCTTTTTGCATGGATCGTCCCGCTGATGGGCGGAGATTTTGCCGTGCGCCAATGGCACCACATGTTGATGTGGTTCTTCATCATCTTCGCTATCGTTCACACGTACTTGGTGTTCTATCATGATTACGTGGAGGGACGCGGGGTGACTTCGTCCATGGTCGGGGGCTGGAAGTTCATCGAGAAGGAGAAACAAGCCTAAGACAACGCATGGCTCTTGCTTCCATTCTTGTCCTCGGCGTCGGCAACGTACTAATGGGTGACGAGGGAGCAGGGGTGCACGCGATCCGGTTGTTGGAACGCGAGCCCGCTGCTCCGGGCGTCACCTATCTCGACGGGGGCACAGGCGGATTTCACCTGCTCTCATTGTTTCAGCAGTACGATCCGATCATCTTCATCGATGCCACAATGGACGGGAAGGCTGCCGGCACCATCACGGTCATCGAACCCCGTTTTGCCAGCGACTTTCCGCGCACGTTGAGCGCACATGACATTGGCCTTCGCGATCTTCTCGAGTCAGCTCAGCTGATCGGTCCGCTCCCACGACTTTATCTGCTTGCCATTTCCATTGAGAGTATGCAGTCAATGTCAATGGAACTCTCGCCCCCGGTTGCTGTGTCCTTGCCCCGCATCAAAGGCGAGATTGCCCGAATCCTTGCTTCTTTTGGTGTGTTTTTGTAAGTTCTTTGTCGGTAATGACATCCTGACCTCCCGTATTCCAAGCAGAGGATTTCGAATGAACGAAGGCACCATCATCCAGGTCATCGGACCGGTTGTTGATCTTGACTTTTCGGCCGGTACGCCGCCTGCAATCCTCAACGCTGTCATCATTCCCCTGTCCGGAGCAGGCAATGAAGGGGGAAACCTCGTTGTCGAAGTGCAGCAGCATCTTGGTGACAACCGTGTCCGTACGGTCGCAATGGACTCGACAGACGGGTTGTCCCGAGGGATGAAGGCCATCGACACCGGTGGGCCGATCACCGTCCCTGTAGGTGCCGGGACGCTCGGCCGGCTTATTAATATTACAGGTGAAGGCATTGATGGTCTTGGACCCATCAAAACCGAGAAGCGTTATCCCATCCATCGCCCCTCTCCTGCGTTCGAAGATCTTGTCACGCGAAAGGAACTCTTCGAGACCGGCATCAAGGTTATCG
This sequence comes from Ignavibacteriota bacterium, assembly GCA_003162215.1. Lineage (GTDB taxonomy): Bacteria > Bacteroidota > Ignavibacteria > UBA10030 > UBA6906 > Fen-1255. The sequence continues at coordinate 30,180 of PMMO01000132.1, read as the reverse complement.
ATTTGTTGGAACCGTACAGCAAAGGTGGGAAGACCGGCCTGTTCGGTGGTGCGGGGGTCGGGAAAACCGTCGTGATTCTCGAGCTTATTAACAACATTGCCAAGCATCATGGTGGGATTTCCGTCTTTGCCGGTGTAGGCGAACGCACCCGTGAAGGAAACGATCTCTGGCTGGAAATGAAAGAGTCCGGTGTTCTGGAAAAGACCGCACTGGTATTCGGCCAGATGAATGAGCCGCCAGGCGCGCGCCAGCGTGTGGGTTTGACGGCGCTTGCCATGGCTGAATATTTCCGCGACGAAGAGGGCAAAGACGTGCTCCTCTTCATCGATAATATTTTTCGTTTTGTGCAGGCAGGGTCGGAAGTCTCGGCGCTGCTGGGTCGCATGCCTTCGGCGGTGGGATACCAGCCAACTCTCGGCACCGAAATGGGTGAGCTGCAGGAGCGTATTACTTCGACCAAGCGTGGCTCGATCACATCCGTGCAGGCAATTTACGTGCCTGCCGACGACCTAACCGATCCGGCACCGGCGACCACCTTCTCACATCTTGACGCGACAACAGTGCTGAGCCGGGACATTGCAGCGCGCGGTATCTATCCTGCAGTGGATCCGCTTGATTCGACATCCCGTATTCTCGATCCCCTCATTGTTGGAGACGAGCACTACCAGACAGCCAAGCGCGTCAAAGAGATCCTGCAAACGTACAAGGATCTTCAGGATATCATTAACATTCTCGGCATGGACGAATTGTCGGATGAGGACAAGCTGACAGTCGCGCGAGCCCGCAAGATTGAACGATTCCTTTCGCAGCCGTTCTTCGNNCCCGGTAAGTACGTGAAGCTGGAAGACACTATTCGCGGGTTCAAGGGGATTTGCGACGGACTCTACGACGACCTTCCCGAGCAAGCGTTCATGATGGTGGGCCCGATCGAAGAGGCGGTGGAGAAGGCCAAGAAACTGATGGCGGCATAAGGCGGAGCCCGTCCATGTTCGACAAGCCGTTTGCCCTGGAAGTCATCACTCCCGAACGCACGGTGCTCAGTACACAAGCGGTCGGTGTGAGCGCTCCCGGCGTCGAGGGGGGATTTCAGGTGCTGTTCCACCACGCGCCGCTCCTCTCGGCGTTGGAGATCGGTCGCGTCACCGTACGGTCGGCCGATGGAACGGAGCAGGTTTACGCGACCAGCGGTGGGTTTCTCGAAGTGCGCGACAACAAGGTGTTGTTGCTTCTCGAAACAGCCGAACGGTTGCAGGATATCGACGCGCAGCGGGCGGAAGCAGCACGGGATCGTGCTCAACAACGGCTTGCTCACCGCACGCCCGATCTGGACATCGTCCGGGCGGAAGCATCGTTGCATCGAGCATTGAACAGACTACGCGCGGTGCGGAAGTCATAACATATGATACCGCCCTGCCTGAGTGCAGGGCGGTTTGCATTGTTACCGACCATGATACACACCATCCGGAAAGCTTTCAGATGACACAACTCTTCGGTGTTGTGATGGCAGGAGGAGTAGGAACGCGGTTCTGGCCGCGCAGCCGTGAGCGGAACCCCAAACAGGTGCTCGAAATCGTCGGCAAAGGGACAATGATCCAGAATACCGTCGCACGTCTCGCGCAGAAAGTGCCCGCGCGGGATATTTTTGTCATTACCAACCGCCTTCAACACGCGCTGATTGCAAAACAGCTTCCATTCGTCAGCGATGACCACATACTCGATGAACCTGTCGGCCGGAACACCGCTCCGTGCATTGGTCTTGCCGCGCTGCACATCCGACGCATCGCGCCGGAAGGCGTGATGATTGTTCTTCCTGCGGATCATATCATCGGGAACGATAAAGAGTTCCTGCGCCTTCTTGATGTTGCCGCCGCGACGGCAGCGGAGTCGCGCAGCCTGCTGACAATCGGCATTCACCCCACGCATCCCGAAACAGGGTACGGCTACATCCAGGTCTTCACCGAGCCGGGAAAGCACAATCCATACCTAGATCGCGGTGTCTTGAAAGTAAAGACATTCGGAGAAAAACCGAACATGCAGACGGCCGAGCAGTTCATCGCGAGCGGCGACTTTCTCTGGAACAGCGGCATGTTCGTCTGGCGGGCTGACGTGATTCTTGAGGAGATCCATCGCTGTCTGCCGGAACTGCACACAGAATTGATGAAGATCGATCAGACCATCGGTACACCATACTACCAGCCGACAGTCGAAATGGCCTATGGCCTCATACGCGGGATTTCCATAGACTATGGTGTGATGGAAAAAGCCGAAAAGGTGTACTGCATCCCCGGCGACTTCGGCTGGAGCGATATCGGCTCCTGGGACGAGGTATACCGCCAGTCGGGCAAGGATTCGAGCGGAAACACCATCACAGGGAAAGTGATTCAAAAAGATACCCGAAACTCCTATATCTATTCGCCGGACAAAGTTGTTGCGACGATTGGCGTCGAAGATTTGATCATCGTCAATACCGATGACGCCCTGTTGATTTGCAAACGCGGACAGTCCCAGGATGTGAAGGAAATTGCGGACTACCTTAAGCGCAAGCAGATGCACGAGTATCTGTGAGCTATGAGGATCGGCACCACACTCATCGGCCTGGCGCTCTGTGCTGTTGGCATCATGGGATGCGGAACATCTGCGCCGCGCTTCAGGTCGGAGCCCCGGAGCATTCCCGTGTCACGTGACATTGGCAGCCATCAGCTCTCGGGAATCGCTTCGTACTACGCGGAAGAGTTTGACGGACGGACAACGGCAAGCGGTGAACAGTACAATATGCGTGCGCTCACGGCGGCACACCGGACGCTGCCCTTCAGTACCGCGGTACGTGTCACCAATAACGAAAACGGGCGTTCTGTGATCGTTCGCATCAACGATCGCGGGCCGTTCAAGGATGACCGGGTGATCGACCTTTCGTTTGAAGCGGCTCAACGCATCGGGTTGATAGCAAAGGGGACCGGCCCGGTGACGCTTGAGATTGTGGATCCGTCAGCAATTCCGAACGAATGAGAATGAAAAGAATAGTCGTCAGTGCACAGACTGTGCGTGAAGAGATCGCCCGTGGGTCGGTGCGCATGTTCGTGCCCAACGATGCCGTTGTCACAGCTCTCGCCGCAGAGCTTGCTGCGTCCAGGGGAGTCACTATCATTCGCCAGGATGCTGCCACAGCATCCACGGATCCACGCCATGGACCTGCAGCTTCAACCGCTACCGGAATGCGAGTGGCAATCGGGTCGGATCATGGCGGATTCGCCCTCAAAAAGGCATTGACCGAATTTCTTCTTTCTTTGGGTGCACAACCCATTGACATTGGAACGACGTCGGAGGATCCGTGTGACTATCCCGATTTTGCCTACCTGGTTGCCAGGACTGTCGTCGACGGAACGGCAGAGATCGGTATCATGATCGACGGTGCGGGCATTGGATCCTGTATGGTTGTGAACAAAGTTCCGGGAATTCGAGGTGCATGTTGCGCACACGAATTCACCGCCCGGAATGCCCGTGAACACAATAATGCCAACATCCTGACATTGGGGAGTCGTGTTGTGGGGTTGGAGGTTGCAAAAGGTATTGTGCGTACCTTCGTCGAAACCATGTTTGCAGGGGGGCGTCATGAAGTCCGGGTCAACAAGATCATGGATGTTGAGAGGAAGTTCTTNNGCATGTGACGACGTGGTAATTGTGGAACAATCCATGCCCTTGTGCGTAGAAAGAACACAGGAAACACTGTTCGATCTATCGTTCTTTCATAAGCAAAAATAGTGGAATCCGGTCACAGGTCTCCGGTGCGCAGAGAGCGTGGCGGTTGCTGCACAATAGGGAAGAGTTAGCCAGATAGGGAAGGAAGCCGAATGCTCTCAAAAATACTCTTCGGGTTTGTAATGGTACTGATCGTCTTTCCCGGCTGCACTCCTCTTGGAGACGGAGCACTGAGGAAGAGTGTGGCGGATCGGGAGGGTAGTGTGCAGGGTGGAGTTGTGAAGAAGGAATCAGAGTCGGACGCAGACGAGACATTGATCGATCCGGCGACCCGGTCGATTGTCCGGTCGTACGGATCAGTTATCAAACACTACGCTGCACGGTATGGTCTGGACTGGCGGCTAGTGCTGGCCACCATGAAGCAGGAATCGCGTTTCTCTCCCGAGGCGAAGAGCCACCGGGGGGCAACAGGATTAATGCAGATCATGCCGGTCACGAGCGAAGAACTTTCCCGGGTGTTTGAAGTGGAGGATATGTCGCACCCAAACGACAACATCCGGGGGGGTGTGTACTATCTGCGCCGGTTGTATGATCTTTTTCCCGGCGCACAAGACGGGGATCGTCTGAAGCTTGCGCTTGCGGCCTACAATGCCGGCATTGGCAGGATTTACGATGCGCAAGACCTTGCGGCATATTTCCACCAGAATCCGCTCGCGTGGGAGTCCATCAAGGACGCGCTCCCGCTGCTTTCACGCCGCCATAGCATCCTGCACCGGAACGTGTGGTCGCAAGATCGGCCCAGATCCGGGTGGTTTGGGAATTCGGGGGAAACCCTGAGGTACGTTGAGAACGTGATGAACAACTATGATGACTACCGGCTTATGTTGAACTGATGGTGGGTCAGTAGAAGCCGGAAATGCGAACGTCCCGTCGTGCTGAGCACGGCGGGACGTTCTTATAGTCACGGGTTCGGGGAATCAGGAAGGAGGATTGCACAGGCGACAACGGTCGTCCAGTTGCCGTCTTTGTGCCCTTCAGCAGATTGCGTGACATTGAATGTCTTCACAATTTTGCCGCTCATCTTGTACACCTTTTCGCGTTCGTCCCATGCCATGCTCGAATCAAATTCCACGCCCAGCGTTGTTGCGAGCATCGTGGCGGCAAGATCCTCGGCGTATTCTCCGGCTTTCTCGTCCGTCTCACCGAAGGGATGATGTTCTGAGAGATAGCCGTACTGTGTGATATCCGCCGGAGTCGCCACGCCGATTGAAGCGGCGATCAGGCGGTTCGGTTCGTTGGTGGCGTTGCGCGCCATGACGGCAAACGTAATCTGGCCCGGTTGCAGCGCCTTCAATCCGTCTTCCGTCGGGATGCGCTTGCAGCCTGGCGGATAGATGCTCGACACGGTAACAAGATTGCACTTTTCGATCTTTGCGTCACGCAGGGCCAGCTCGAAGGATTGCAGATAGTCCTTATGGCGGCCCACCCCCTTGGTGAAGAAGATCCTTGCCGGAACGTACAATTCCTTATCTCCCTTTCTTTTCGGTGAACATACACATTATGGATTTCGATTTCAAGAAGCGCTGATTCGTGCAAACTGCCGCTTGCCTGCCTTGAGCACCACGGGGGCATGCAGGGTGATGTTCGCCGTGGCGTCGCTGACACGTTGACCATCGATGCTTACGCCTCCCTGCTCGATGAGCCGGCGGGCTTCACCGTTGGATTTTACCATGCCTGCATCCACAAGCATGCGGATAATACTGATCATGCCTCCATCGGTGGTCACCCGTATGTCCGGTATCTCATCCGGAACGTCTTTCTTCTTGAAAATTCGGTCGAACTCTCTTTCCGCGGCTTCAGCCGCTGACGCGTCGTGGTAAAGTGTGACCAGGGTGCGTGCCAGCCGGCGCTTGAGATCGCGGGGGTTGACCGAGCCGCTTTCAAGCTGTCGTTTGACCTCAGCGAGTTCGGGCGGCGGAATCTCGGTGGCCAAAAGCATATAATCGTAGATCAGCGTATCCGGGATGGACAGGGTTTTGCCATAGATCTGTTGCGGCGGTTCACTGATGCCGATGTAGTTGTCGAGCGACTTGCTCATTTTCTCGACGCCATCGGTCCCCGGGAGAATCGGCATCGTCAGTGTAATCTGCGGATCCTGACCGTACTCGCGCTGGATATCGCGACCGACAAGAAGATTAAATTTCTGGTCGGTACCCCCCAACTCAACGTCGGATCGCACGGCAACCGAGTCCATCGCCTGTGCGAGAGGGTAGAGCAGTTCGTGAACGCTGATGGGCTCTCCTGCACGGTAGCGTTTTTCGAAATCATCGCGCTCCAGCATCCGTGCCACGGTGTACTTGCTCCCCAGTTTGATCACGTCTGAGAAACTCATGGTCCCGAGCCACTCGGAATTGTAGAGCATCTGGATCTTGTGCGTCGAGAGGATGCGGGTTGCCTGCTCAAAGTAGCTTTGACCGTTCTTGCGCGTTTCTTCGAGCGTAAGGGGTGGGCGGGTCTTGCTGCGTCCGGACGGATCGCCGATCATCCCGGTGAAATCTCCGATGATGAGCACCGCATGGTGACCGAGATCCTGGAATTGTCTGAGCTTGCGCAAGACGACCGCATGACCGATATGGAGGTCGGGGCGGCTCGGGTCGCATCCGAGTTTCACGCGGAGGGGGGCGTGCGTCTTAAGAGAGTGTTCGATCTTGCGTGCAAGGTCTTCTTCGCGAATGATCTCGGCGGTTCCGCGCCGGATCAGATCCATCTGTTCGTTCAGGGGTGGAAACTGGTCGTTCATCTACCGTGCGTAGGTCCTCTTGAGGTCTCGTTCAATTTCCCGGCGTGCAATATCCTGTCGGCGGTCGTAGGCCCGTTTCCCTTTGCAGATGCCGAGCTGTACCTTTGCGGTGCTTTTCTTGAAATACACTTTGAGCGGAATCAACGTAATACCCGGTTCCTGGCTGCGGGCGATGAGCCGGCGGATTTCTTTCTTGTGAAGGAGGAGTTTCCGGATGCGGAGTGGGTCGACGTTAGCGTAACTCCCCTGCTCGTACGGACTGACATGCATTCCTTCCAGCCAGACCTCGCCTTTGGTGATCCGTGCGAATCCCTCGGCGATGTTGGCATTCCCCTGGCGCAACGACTTCACTTCTGTTCCTGTGAGCACCAGACCCGCCTCGACGGAATCGAGAACAGCGTATTCGTGACGGGCTTTCCGGTTTGTTGCGACGACTTTCTCGCCGGCTTCCTCCTGCTGTGCCATTGTCTCCGCGGAAAAAATTACCGCTTAGTATACCGAAAAAGCGATGCAAATGCAATGTGGTGGCGGGGCAACAAGGGAATTTGTATATTCGGCAATGCGCGTTCTGATCATTCTGGTCGATGTCGTTGCCTTCCTCCTGTGTTGTGCAGGCATCGTGCAGATCAATGCCAAAGCCGGCCTTCCGGTCGTCATCGCCGCCTGGAATGATACGGTGTATTGCTCCAGGGTTAGCGAGGCATCCTTCACGAGCCAGATGCATGAAGGGGAGGCCATTCTCAGTGTGAACGGGCAAACGTTAACCCACGTCGAAGACTTCGAATTCGTGCTCGACGGCTGCCGGATCGGAGACAGCACGACGTTGAGTATCGCCGGTCCGGCAGGCCCCCGTATCGAGAAAGCGGCTCTGATTCATTACTATGGACCGTTCTATTTGCTCTCGGTAATCCTCGTGAGCACGCTCTTCTTCGGTGTTGGGCTGGTTGTCACCTGGAAGAAACCCGAAGACCCCGCTGCACTGGTCTATCACTTTGGATCGATAGCAACAGCAATCCAGCTATCCACAACGTGGGGATGCTACGTCACAACGCCTGCGTTTCTTGGAGTGCTCATACGCATCGTGTTTTCGATCACCTACGCATTTATCCCCGTCACGTTCTATCATCTCACGCGTCTGTTTCCGCGTCCCCGCCGCTCCCCGGGAGCCGCACTCCTGCCATTGCTCTACGCCGTGGCCGTTATTCTTGCAGCCGGCAGCAGCGTGTCGTTTGTTCAGGCATGGTTGAACAGATCTCTTCAATTGTTTCACACTCATCTGCGGTGGTTTGATCTTACGCGTGTGTTTCTTGTTGTCCTGGTGTTTTTGGGACTCTGGGTGTTTAGTCAATCATACTTGAAGGCCGGTGACGAACCGGAGCGTCGAAAACTGCGCTGGGTTCTCTGGGGGATGTTTGTCGGATTCCTCCCTTTTGTCGTATTGTGGGTCATTCCCTCAATGGTGCTGAGTTACGGGCTTGTCCCGGAATCGGTCATGTTGCTCGCTTCAGGGTTCATCCCGCTGGCATTCGGCGTCTCCATCATCAAATACCACATCATGGATATCGATCTCCTCCTCAATCGCAGCCTGGTATATGGGACGGTGATGGCCATGGTGGTGCTTGTCTATATTATCGTTGTCGGAGGATTAGCTGCGGCGGTGACACGGGCTACGTACGAAGTTTCGCTGGGGCTTTCGGCGGGTGCGGCCATCGTCATCGCATTGCTCTTTGAACCGACACGCCGCGTGGTACAACATGTCGTTGATCGGCGATTCTTCCGCGTGCGGTATGATTTCCGGCGAGCCGCCCGCAGATTTCAGGAAGATGTGAAGACCTGTGTCACGGTCGATGATCTTGGGAACCTGGTCGTAGAGCGGATCGATACATTGCTGCCGCTGGAACGGATTGGGTTTCTGCTGGTCGATGACGAGAACCCTACGCGACTTATTGGCGGCCGTGGAATTACTCTTGGCGAACCGGATCGCATCGCAGCGTTGAGACAGCATGCCAACGAGGCACATGGGACACCTCTTGCGGTTGCAGAGGCGATTGAGCCCGGTGTTTCGCATGCCGCAGCAAACAGCGCATTGCTTGCGGAATGGAAGCTTGTTTTCGTCCATCCGGTGGTTCGCGCCGATGCGCGACTCCTCGGCATGCTCCTGTTGGGCCCCAAGAAAGCCGGTACACGATTCACAAGTGAGGATGTGGATTTGCTTGGAAGCCTCGCCGTTCAGGGCGGCGCAGAAATGGAGCGGATCCTCCTCCAGCGTGCAGTTCTGGAAAGAATCGATGAGGCGGGTCGTCTGCAAAGATTAAACGTTCTGAAGTCAGAGTTCGTATCCTACGTTTCTCACGAATTGCGTACGCCCCTGACATCCATCAAGATGTTTGCGGAGCTGCTTGCGGGACGGTTGCCACGTGCGGACCGGCGCGCCCGGGAATATATCGGCATTATCAAGGGTGAGTCGGATCGTCTCCAACGCATGGTCAATACGATTCTTGATTCAGCAAAGATTGATCAAGGAGAGCAGCACTACACATTGCGCGCTGTCCGGCTCGATACGCTCGTCCGGGATGTTCTTCGCACAATGAAGTACCAGCTCGCCAAAGAACGATTCACTGTAGTTCTTGAAGGAGCAAAAGCTCGCCGGGGGAAGTCGCCGGTGATCTGCCGCATCAACGCGGATCCGGATGCGGTCAGAGAAGCCGTACTGAATTTGCTGACCAATGCGATGAAATACTCCGGAAACAGCAAGAACATCCACATTGCCGTCGGCAGATCCGCGAACACAATCCAGTGCAGTGTCGAGGACTACGGCCGAGGTATTCCTCCCGATGTGATGTCCAGACTCTTTGAGAGATTTTACCGTGATCCCTCGCTGCCCAGGCGCGTACAGGGCGTCGGGTTGGGACTTTCCGTAGTGAAACACATCATGGATGCACACGAAGGAAGGATCGATGTTCGCAGCATACCCGGCAAGGGGAGCACCTTTACATTGGTGTTTCCCATCTCACCCATTCGCAGGAAAACACAACGACACCACGCATGATCATCAGGGGACCAGAATGAAATGAAAACCATCCTCATCGTAGAAGACGATACTTCCATAATGCGAGGGTTGCAGGATGTACTTGAGAAAGAACACTATACGGTCTTGACCGCTTCGACAGGTACCCGCGGTTTGGCTCTCGGACGTAACGAACATGTCGACCTCATCATACTTGATCTTGGTCTTCCGGACATCAACGGTGAGGACGTCTGCAAGGAACTGCGCGGGGCCGGGTTGTCCACGCCCATCATCATGCTGACGAGCAAAGGTATGGAAATGGACAAGGTGCTCGGTCTCGAAATGGGTGCCGACGACTACATGACGAAGCCGTTCGGGATTCGCGAACTCCTCGCGCGCATCAGGGCACTCCTGCGACGAAAGGGGGGAATGGTCAAAGATCTCGAAGAATGTACGTTCGGAGAAGTGCAGGTCGACTTCACCCGGCAGGAAACGAAGCGCAAAGGGAAACCGGTGAAACTCTCCGTTCGTGAGTATGCGGTGCTGAAATTCCTGGTGCAGCATGAGGGTGAAGTTGTTACGCGCGACATGCTGCTGAATCAGGTGTGGGGTTACGACACGTTTCCCACGACGCGAACGGTTGACAACTACATATTGGCTCTCCGCAAGAAACTTGAGGAAGACACAGCCAATCCTCAACACATCATGACCGTGCACACGGCGGGATACAAGTTCTCGAAATAAATGACTAGTAGCCCCCCTTGATCTTCACCAATCCATGGTGCCGCTGGAAAATCGACAGTTTCACATAGATGAAGGTCAGGATGAACAGTTTCAGCAGATGATTCCGCCACGATCCGTGCTTCTCCTGCTTTTTCATGAACTTCGCCCAGCGGCCGAAAATATTCCGCCAGCTATAGAACCCCATCGTGACCCGCGCATACGCCTCATGGATCTGCTCATCGGTGAGATGCTTGTGCCGGAACACTATATGGTCACCTTCATAGTGCGAAAGATCCCGGTCGACCAACCGTCCTTCGTCAACCACCTGCTGGTGGAGCGGCGTTCCGTACAGGGGGATGGCGATTGATGGAAGGATGACCGTGGTTCCGACTTCTTCAAGAAGTCGCGGCAGCCGGTTGTAGTACTCTGTCGTGTCTTCATCGAGCGCGAACATGTATCCGGTGAATGTAAGTATGCCACGGCGATGGAGCCTGTCGAAGGCCTCGCGGTATTCTTCCACGTTGTTTTGACGTTTCTTGACGGCAGCCAGGCTTTTCGGTTCCAGAGATTCCATGCCGATGAACGCCATGCGGCAGTTTGCTTCGGCGAGAGCCTCGACAAACTTTTCGTCACGCAGACATTCGATGCTGAACTGCGCACCCAATCCCCAAAGCTTCAGTGCGGCTATGCCGTGCAAGAGTTCCCTGGCGTAGGCGAGGTCGCCGCCAAGATTGTTGTCGAGCAGCATCGCCATTTTTCTCTTGTACCAGGGCAGGCATTGCGTTGCAGACAGATCACGCAGAACATCAGCCACCGGGCGCTGCCGGAAGGGCATCCGTTTGATGTTCAGCTGGCAGTACGTGCATGGGTGCGGGCATCCGCGCGTGGCCTCGGTAACCACCGGCGTTGTATAGACGCTCTCCACGAGGTCGTAGCGGGGTGGGGGGATGGTATCGAGTGAAGGAGACGCGGAGGCCTCGTACCGCGGCTTGAGAGTGCCGTTCACCATGTCGAGCACCATGTGCGGCCACACTTCCTGTGCTTCGCCCACCAGAATCGCGTCAAAGTGCGGCTGCACTTCATCGGGGAATGTTGATGCGAATTTTCCTCCCCCGACCACGACCTTCCCCATGGCCCGAAACCGGGCAGCGACGTCATACGCATGTGGCGAAAGATAGTCCATGAAACTGAGCGCGATGAAATCAGCATCTGTTTGGTAGTTAATCGGTCTGACCATTTCGTGCAGCACTTCGATGTCGACAATGTCCGGCGTGAGGGCTGCCAGGAGGATGCCGGGCAGCGGCGGTGCGGGACTCTGTGCATAGTATGGGTGATCTTCTCCCAGGTTCTGAAAGAGGACAATGATCAGGAGCTTTTTCCGATCAGGCTGCGTTGCGCTGATGCTCTTCATCGGCGGCCTCCAGGATATCGTTGCTGAAGAGCGACCAGACTTCTTCGATGACCGTGAGCAGGCGCTCAATGTCCTCGCGCGTGTGCGTGGCCATCATGCTGATGCGGAAGCGTTGCTGAGAGACGGGAACTGCAGGGTATTCGACCGAGTTGACAAAGATGCCCCGCTCGTGGAATACTCTGGACGCCTTCCTGATATCCATCCCGCGCGGTACACGCAGTGGAAGAATAGCGGATTGCGAAGGCGTGGCAAAACCCATGCTCCGGAGATGCTGTGCCGCATACGCCACGTTCTCATGAAGGCGCACGAGACGCTCGGGCTCATGTTCCAGCACATCCAAACCGGCAAGAACAGTGGCTATCGTCGGTGGTGGCAAAGAGGCGGAGAACATATACGACCGTGCGAAGAATCTCAGATAATCTACGATCGCTTTGCTTGCGGCGACGAATCCTCCTGTGGCGGTAAATGCTTTGCTGAATGTTCCCATTGTGATCGGGATCCGGCCTTCAATGCCAAACTGTTCTGCGCTGCCGCGGCCGTGCGTGCCCATCACGCCTGTGCCGTGAGCATCATCCACCATCAGATGTGCCCCGTATTGATTGCACAGTGCAAGAACCTTGTCCAGGGGAGCGAGATCGCCATCCATCGAATAGACGCCCTCCACCCCCACATAGATATCATTGTGGGGTCGGGTTTGTGCACGATCCAGCAGCATGGCCAGGTGCGTCATGTCGTTGTGGGAGAAGAGGAACGACTGGGCACCCGAGAGGCTTATACCATCGCAGAAGGATGCATGGCTGTACGCATCAAAGAGTATGATATCGGCTTTCCCTGTCAGCCCGGAGACCATGCCAACATTGGCACCGTACCCGCTTGAGTAGATCATGGCGTCCTCAGTACCCTTCAGGGCGGCCAGGCGCTCTTCGAGTTCGCGATGCAGAATCGTGTACCCGTTAAGAAGAGGCGGCCCGCCCAATCCTGCGCCATATTTCTCCAATGCCTGCGCTGCCTGCTTCACGACATGCGGATGTGTCGCGAGTCCCAGGTAGTTGTTCGAGCCGAACATCAGCATTTTTCGTTCGGTGCGCGAAACTGGATTCAGGATAGTTACTTCACGATCTGATGGCGAGTTCGTGCATCGCATGCAGAGGTTCTCTTCCCGCTGCCGCAGGTCCTGCAGGAATTCCTGGAAAAGGGAGGTTCGCTCGGAGAGGGGAACTGAGCGCCCTTTGAGAAGGACATCGCGGAGGTCGAAGTTCTCTCCACCTTGATAGCATCCGTCGGTCTTCATGTCTGATCTCCCTTGGTGTAACTGCTGCAAGTTACGCTGCGGGTGGGGCGGGGATGTCACCAATATGTCATCCTTTGGTCGAAATCCTGCATCTTTCGGCCAAATTGGCCAGCAAACGCAGGAATGCCTGGATGTCGGCTTTGTTTCTTAGAGGATGGTTCCGGATCGAGGCAAGATCATCGGGATTCAGCTTTCCCCAGTCTGCGATGCTGAGCCCGGGGTCTTCTGTGACGACGCCCAATCGCACGGGGACCCACCGTGCCTCTTCAGCGGCATTGTGCAATACCGGGATCTTGTGTGTTGGTACTGTGAACACGAGCTCGAATTCGCCGTGTGGGCCGGCAAAGAGCGTCCATGGACTCAAGCCGGCTATTCCCGCTATGCGCAAGGCCTCCGGTGCAAGATGATTCTCCCACCCTTTCTCCAGATGGAATCCACAATTGTTAAGACGTCCGAGCTGATCTAGTGTGGCAACGAGACCATCGCTGGTGTCCATGCAAATGGAGGCACACGAGCGGAGTGATCGACCTTCCTGAAGTCGTGCAACCGGCCGGTAGGGCGGGAGGTCCGCACGAACACTCCCCATCATTTGGATCGCAGCGAAAGCATTTCCTGCGCCCAGGAGTCCGGTACAAAACAACACCTCTCCGGGCTTGCATCGCACGCGCATGAGAGGCGAACCATCCGTTATCAGCCCGATTGCAGTACCGGTTGTATGAAGTCTGTCGCTGAAGTTTGTGTCTCCCCCCAACACGTGAGTGCCGGTGCGGAGACACGCGTCGCGGATCCCCGTTTGCAGGGCAAGCACATCCGCTTCTGCGGCATCCCGGCGAAGTGTTTCTGCAATGAGGATTCCTATCGGATCTGCGCCCACAGCGGCGAGATCGCTGAGGTTTGCCATCACCGTCATCCATCCAATGAGGTAAGGATCGGCATAGAGACCGGTCTCGATCTCTTCGACGATAGCGTCTGTGGTTACGGCAAGGATCTGGTTACTCCCCGGAAGGCGGACAAGTTCAGCATCGCTTTCCTGAACGCCGTTGAGTTGTGCCGGACGATGAGGCAAGAACGATGACAGCCGGGCGATGAGGGCATTTTCTTCCACTTGCTGCGTCATGAGCACACCTGTAAGGTTTTTGGCAAAATCGTGAACTCTGCATGATCGGCCTGATGAATTTCGCCGTCGAGCTCCAACAGGAGGGTCCTGGATGATGCTATGGTCAATTCAGGCGCATGCAATGAACGCGTCTTAGCGAGCCCGCGGAATTTGCCACGGGAGAGGGCTTGCAGGAGACCCACGCGTTCGATCAGATGCATATCCTCCGCCAGGAATATCTGAAAGTCGCCATCGGCATAGTTGGCCGGCACTTCATAATGCAGCGAACCGGAAAAGTGAGGGTTCTTGACGATGCCAAGATTTGTCAGATTGAGAGATAGCGGAGAATACCCGCGAATCTTAATGGTACAGGGTCGATTCTCATGCATGGTGAGTGCACGGAGTGCTGCGTAGAGAATCGCCATTGGTGTGCTGTGACTCTTCAACCACGAGAGCAGCATATCCGGTTTGTTGAAAAGGGCGTTTCCTTCGGCGGTGATTCCAGCACTTGCGTTAATCAGGAAGTAGTGAATGGACGAGTGTCCGCTCTGCCCAATGCGCANNCAACATCGCGCCAAGCTGGATGTTGAAAATCCATTCTCGCCGGGATGCCCTCGATTATGTGGTCGGCGTCAGCGGGCTTGTGAAAATCGTTGCTGGAACCCAATCCTATTGCGCCGAAAATCACGCGTTCTCTTAGCGAAGGTGGGAGGCGCATGAGTGCATTGAGAGTGGCGTTTACCGTCCCATCGCCTCCGGCTGCCAGGAAGTGGTGATCGCCGCGTGATACCGCTGCTTTCACGACACCGTCAAGGTCCAGTTGTGCTTCGAGAAAATAGAGTTCGATCTTCTCTCGAATGGGAGGCAAGATCGCGGAGATTCTGCGCCACTTATCGAGCGCTGTTCCTCCACCCGCATGAGGATTGAGCAGGATAATCATATTTGTGACACCTCCGGGCGCCGGGAAAGGACGAAGACATACAGGGTGTAGTGGACGACAAGAAAGAGCGTCCAATCTGGCCGCAGTAGTGCGGATAACGCCGAGAGCAACAGTATGTATGCGTTGACCACACGGAGGATAGGTGCGTATGCTTCAATGTCTGTGCGATTCCGGTGGAGCTGGATCTGTGCGATGACGAGGTATGCGACACCGGGAACAGCGAAAAGCAGCGCGCTCAATTGTCCCGGCTCCACCTGCTGTGATCCAAGAACGGTGATGGCAGCCCATGTTGAAGAAGCGAGGAAGAGGAGGGCGAGAACATCGCTGGCAATTGCAGCGGCTTTGCGCCCGAAGGTTACGGGAAATGTAAAGTACCCGGTGGCCGCATCGGCATCTATATCTTTAAAGTATCCCGACAACACGAAGTTGGCGTAGCCGAAGAAGACAGCTGCGAGCATCGGCAGGAAAGGTGCCGGAAACGCAATGGGTGTTTTGCCGCTTGCGCCGAGGAAACCCATGACGCAGAGAGCGGTAACAATCCACGCGTTGTACCATGGCCCGCCCCACCAGCGGCGCTTGAACGTGGTATATGTCGCCAATCCTGCCGCACTCGTGATGCCGACAGCGAGGTTCCACGGGTTGCGGAGGGCAAAAATGATGACGCAGCACGTAAGTCCTGCAAGGCTCAGGCCGAGGATGGCTTTTCGTGAGACCTTTCCTGCGACGAGCGGCCTGAAGGGGGCAGAGATCGCGTCAGTGTCAGTTTGGAAGCAATCGGTGAGTGCCTGGCCGAACCCGTAAGCAAAGAACGATGCGATGAAAACTGAGATTATGGGGAATGCCGATGTTGTTGGGCTGAGCGCCATTCCAGCAATACCGGTAATTCCTGAAACAAACAGCAGGTACGGGCGCATGGTGACCCACATGGCGCGGAGAGTGATGAGTCTGGGGTGCATGGGTACGCTCCTCTAAATTCCTGCTGGAAATCTAGGAGTATTGAAGGGCGAGATTGTCAAAGATCCGTCATGCATTGGCAAGAAAAAGGTAGGGGTCTGACCCCTTGTGCGCCGTCCATCACTTTCAGTCAGTTCTTTGACAATTCCGTGACATGGTGCCTGTTGCAGGACGCTACATTTGCATGTGGTTCCTGATGGATCAGGAAGAATTGCAAACGGCATTCTTCAGATCATCCACCACCACCAGAAGGAGATCCTGCAATGAAGACACGGAAACTGTATCTTGCGTCACTGTTGCTCGCATTCACGAGCGTCCAGTTGGCGTTCGGATGGGGAAATGCGACGCATGTCTACTTTGCCAAAGAACTGGGTGCGAAGTTCGGATTCTCGAATATGAATGAAATGTACGGCGCTCTGCTTCCCGATTGCTTCAACTTCGTTCTGAACGAGCAGGGGCAGTACCTGTACGCGCAGACGCACGATAACGCTATGCCCGTCTGGCTGGCCGCCAGAAACCCTGTCCAGAAGTCACTTTCATTCGGTTTCATGACGCACAACCAGACATGGGGAGCGGACTACACAGCGCATATCAAATGCTTCACGTTCCCGACGTTCGTCTATCCTCCGAATGGCAAGGGAGGGTATGCCATTGAGAAGGGTGTCGAACTGATGCCGCAGCTCGTTCCTGTTGTGAAGCAGATCTTGATCAGTGCGGGTGTTCCGGAACTGGCTCCCGATGAACATGGGAACCTCATCCCTTTGGCTGAGATGCTCGCCACGGGGATAGCCCCAGAGCTCGGGCATGACCTTTCGGAGACTGCGGTCGACTTGCTTGTGAAGCGCAATCTCGACCGCGCCATCGGCGTCCGCATGATGCTGGCAGCAAAATGTCGGCCCGCAAATGCCGGAGAACTTCTTTCGGCAGCATACGCAAATGACCTGGCAACTTTTACCAAGACATCGGTGAAAGATGCCTCGGCGTTCATCATCGGAGCAGAACAGGAGTATCAGCACTACATCATCCAGTACGGGATGGCATTTAGCCTGCCAGAGAAACAGACCATCGCGTTGCTTTCCGCGCAAACGGTTCCGGTTGCCGAGATGTTTATTGAGGCCGCACTGGCCGGGAATGGTTTCCCGGGGATCGATGTGACGGTGACCCAGGAACAGGTTGCTGGCTTGATCAATGCCGCAATCCAAGTCGTGAAGCCGGACTATGCGAAAGAGGTCGCCAAGACACTCTCCTTTATCGAACAAGGCCTGCGTCAGCACGGCATCCGCAATGGTTGCCAGGTGTTCGCTCACGACGCAAACGAGGGAGCCGTTGAATCAGCCGATCTGTCGACAACTCCGGAGACATTCTTCCTTGCCCAAAACTCGCCCAACCCCTTCAACCCGTCGACAACTATTGGGTTCACATTGCCCGCGCAGGCCCATGTGCGGCTGACGGTATTTAATGCGCTGGGGCAAGAGGTCGCCTCGTTGATTGACGATGAGCGGCCGGCCGGCTCGCATGTTGTCCGCTGGGATGCAATGAACCAATCGAGCGGTGCTTACTTCTACAGAATCGAGGTCCGCCCTCTGGAGTCCGCCGTCGGGCGTGACTCCCAGAGCGGAGCGGGTGCGTTTGTTGCGACGAAACGTATGATGCTCGTCAAGTAGCATGGAACTGCAGACGCGGCGCCATCTTGAAGAACAGGTGACGCCGCTCAGCTGCCGCTTCAGTGGGAGGAGGGTTTCTCACTACCATCAGATACCTTTCTGAAGGGCCCCCTATGAACAGAATAATGTTGTGCATAGGTCTTTGTGTCCTCTTACTTTCCGCGTACGCCCGGTCGGATAGCGGAGATTCTCTCAAAGCCCATGCTACTGCAAAGGACTCCATGAAGGGGCATATCGTAGCGGGTTCCCCCGTCTCGGTCGGTCTCCTGGATAGCCTGCCGCATATGCGCCGGCACGATCGCATTGAGAAACGGTTCTATCCTCATTTGTTCGGGACGCTGGGAATCAGCACCTATGCGCCGAACTTCGATGGCCTGCAATCCGTGATACGGCAGAAACAGGCCGACTACCTTGCGCAAGGCTTCACTATCGGTGAAGGAAAAATGGTTGTTACGACTTCACCGATCTGCTGGGCGTCTATCGGTATTGACTTCGACCAGATGATCCGGATGACTCTTGACGGAGGATGGAACTTCGAAGAGGAGAGCAGAATCTACGTTGGGTCGGTTGGCCTCTTCTATCTTCCGCCACTAGTTCATACCCGCACACTGCAGGGATTTGTCGGCACCGGCGTCGTTGCATTCCACGCGTTCGTACGTGCGCGTTACAGTGTTCCTCTGAAAAACGGCGGCACTCTCGAAGCGTTCGAAATGACGGCTGAACAAATCGGCGGATTTGTCCGCGGAGGGGTGGAGTGGGAGATGGCGAAGCAGCTCTCCTTCAACCTGGACGCGACGTACTACCTGGTAAGTCCGGCGACCTCCAAGTACAACTCCGGAAGCGTCAATTTTTCCGGTTTCTCGGCCGGCATCAGGATTCTCTTCCACTTCTCGGGAGGGGCAACACCATGACACTCCGAAATCTTCTCTTCGCTGCCATTACCGCAGCCACGTGCGGTACCTCGGGCTGTTCATATTTGTACACATACAGCGAAATTACGAAGCGCTCCGAACTCACGCTGCAAAAAGAACAGCGTCCGCTGGTTGTGATTACACGCGATGGTTCCGAATACCGGCTTGTTGGCTACGACTGGACAGATAGCACATTGTCGGGTACCGGCCGTCAGACTGCGCCGAAAGAGCAGGAGTTTGCCGGCCAGATTCGCCTCGATTCCGTCGAATATCTCTACCTGAGAGAAGGGGACTTCTTCAAGTCGTTGGTTTTTGCTGCCCTAACCGGATCTGTTGTCTCCCTTGCGACTACCGCCCTTCAAGACCGAGATGGCGGGCTCGTGTCCCATGATGTCATCTCCTACCCCAACTACGGATGGAAATCCTGTCCCTATGTCTATGCATATGATGGAACGCGGTTCACGTTCTCCTCGGAGACTTTTGCCGGTTCCATCTACAAAGGTGGTGAACGTACAGTGATCGATCGCCTCGAAGCGCTGAAGCCGGTGAACGGTTCCTATATTCTCAAGCTGACAAACGAGCGGATCGAGACAGACTATGTGAATGAGCTGACGCTCACGGTTGTCGATGCCCCGCCGGATGTAGAAATTCTGGCATCCGATGACGGCGTCTTCCACACNNTCGATCGTTTGGAGGCACAATTTGATTTGCGAAAAAGCGAAGGATCTGTTAAACTGTTACTCAGCGGGCGGAACACGGAGCTGGCGGCTTTCGCTTTTGACCGGATGTCAACCCTGTGCGGCAGCGGATATGCGCGTTGGATATACGGGGTGGAGCATGATCCTGTCCAGGGGAAAAGAATGCACCAGTTTCTCCTTCGCGAGGGTCTTTTGCATGTGTATGTTTGGAATGGCACCGACTGGCAGAAGGCCGGAGTGTTCATGGATTCAGGTGCTGAACTTGTGAAGGAACACGTTCTCGTTTTGAATGTCCCTCACCAGGCGCAGGGTGTGCTTCGTGTGCGCCTGGAGTGTACGTCAGACCTCTGGCGCATTGATCGGCTTGCACTTGATGAATCTAATGACGTGGATGTCAAATGCGCATCATTGGCAGCAACGAGCCTCACGGGGTGTGCTGGAGAAGATGCTCTGCCACGCCTGGCAAGCAGGGACGAGGGGTATCTCATCACCATGCCCGGTGACAGTGTGATACTGTCGTTTGCGGTTCCAACTCCCGTGGGCGGGATGAAGCGAACCTGTTTTGTAAAGGCGACCGGATACTATCATCACTGGTCGACATTCGCCGGGCAGGATAACAGTCTCGAAGTCGACAAGATCCTCGCAATTCCCGGATACGGCGCCCGCAATTTTCTCCCCCTCTGGTTTGCGCAACATGACAAACGGGGGTTCTGAACACGTTTTTCCATTATCAATCCACCATACATACGAGGAGAACATAATGCGGTCACTCACGGCATTTCCGATCGTTCCTATTACAATGGTTCTCCTCCTGTCTGCCAGCGCATGGGGCCAAACGCATGAACGTTTCGCCATGCAGGGAGTTTTGGAGATCGGCGGCACTCTTTCTTTCCAGCAGATCACACCAGTGAACAACGGGAAGACGGGCGGTTCGTGGAGCTACCTGAATCTCGCCCCAAGCTTCGGCGTCTTTGTCATCGACGGACTTGAGGTTGGTATCAACCCAATCGGAGTGTCAACGATGTCCGGTGCCGGTTCTACCGTAACACAACTGACCTTCATGGGCTTCATCAGCTACAACCAAATGACTCCTCCGGGCGTGATTTTCCCGTTTATTGAGGGGCAGGCAGGGTATACCGCTCAAACCAGCGGGAGTACCATCAGCGGTTTTTCCTGGGCTGGTCGTGCCGGTGTGAAAGTCGCGGCGGTCAAAGGCGGATTGTTGACATTCGGCGTGATGTACTCCCAGATTTCACTCAGTCCCGAGGGCGCAACAGAGCGCTATGGCGAGGATGTTCTGTCGGTTGCCACCGGTATCACGGTGTGGTTCTAGCGTGTGACGGTCTGAGGAATTCTATAGCCAAGAATCCTGTCGGGAAGCACGACCTGGAACGAATCCGCAGAAACCTGGCGGGCAAACGTTGCTCGCAGCTGGTTCGGCGACAGCAGCGAGTCGAGGAAGAGAACGACNNTCGTTGGTCGATGACGAACACAGGAGAAGGCAACGATTCGGTTTTGCGGGTTCCCTTCCTTGCTTCCAGTCTGTTCAGTGACACTCCCTGATTCGATGCGCCGGCGGGCTGGGCCTGCATGTTACCGGAGAGGGCACTACCTACCTGTGTTCCGCCGAGCCAGACGTCTAGCCCTTCTGATTCTGCAGCTGCGACTTCCGCTGCTGGTGCAGCTTTCATTATCACCTGTGGCTGCGTCTCCTTGTCCTTCTCCTCCTGCATGGAAGGTTCATTGGGGGGCTGGCGCTCACCTGCGGGGAGATCCTTCTTATCGCGACGTACGGTTTCGCGGTCCTCACGTAAGGCAGGTGTGAGCTGTCGACTTGAAATTGCCCCGCCTGAAGTGGTGGCGGGGGTCGACGCCGGCTGCTTGCTCTTCAGAGTTGCGTCGGATACAGTCGTGTCGGAGAATGTGAGATCACGTTCCTGCGCAGGCTCCCGCCACCGGAAGAGAACACCCACACCGATAATCAGGACAAGAAGTGCAGCAACTCCGAGAACACGGGGCCATGGTACGCGTCGGTGTGCCGTGACAGCGATCCGCGCGGCCAGCTTCTGCTTCATTGTTGCGCGTGCCCACCCCTTCGTGCCGGCCGCAATGAGGCGCTCCTGCTCAAATGCTCTTCGGCACCGAGTGCAACTGCCGAGATGAGATTCGACCCTGGCATGTTCGTCGTGTGTGAGTCGTCCCAGAACGGCGTCTTCGATGGTCTCCGTTGAGAGATGGTTTTTCTCAGATTCGTTCATGGCCGCCGGAGGCTTTTTCGATCAGACGTTTGAGTTGCTCTTTGCATTGATACTTCTTTGATTTCGCTGTGGCGGCATTTGCCAGGCCCAGCCGGCGGGCGATTTCGTCCATCGATGCTTCTTCCCAGTAAAACAAGACGAGAAGGGAGCGGCATGGTTCCCCAAGGTTGGATAGGGCATTCCGGATGGACATAGTGCGTTCCTCCTCGATGAGTTCCTCCAGAGGTGACGGGTCGTCCGTGGAGGTGTTTTCACCGGCTGGATCAAGCGGCTGCTCGCGCCGGGCCCGGGCAAGGCGGCGGAGCCAGAGGTTTCGTGCGGTGGCAAAGAGGAATGTGCCCAGTGCTGCGGTATGCTCATAGTTGCCGGCCCGCACCCGTTCCCAGAGAACAACGAGCGCCTCCTGGAATATGTCGTCCGCGTCGTCATTGGTGCCGTTATTGCGCATGACAAGCGCCGTGATGGGACGCCGATGGGCATTATAGAGCGTCACCAGCGCCGATTCATCTCCCCGCCGGATGCCATCAAGAATCCGGGCATCGCTATTCAGAAAAAGCAGCGGAGATTTCATTTACCTTTCACTGGTTAATGACATGAACAGGCGGAAGGTGAACGTCACAACGTACGACAAACTGATACATGTTTCAATAGAGTGGAGGAAACCCATGAGACCCATCCCAGCTGCAGGATTCATCTCCGCGATCGTTTTTGCCGGAATCACACTGGCCACGGCACAGACTATGAAAACTACCACTGCAGGCGATCGCACCTCGGTGGATCTCACGATCTACAATCAGAACCTCTCTTTGATCCGTGAAGAACGGTCATTAACCTTGCCGCGCGGGACGAGCAAGGCGATCCTGCCCGACATCCCGACGACAATCGACGGGACGTCCCTCCACTTCCTGAGCCTTACCGAACCTTCGGCTGTCAAAGTGCTGGAACAAAACTATCAGTATGACCTTGTCCACCCATCCAAACTGTTGGAACGATATCTCGGCAAGACCATTGAATTTGTCCGCACCGACCCCGAGACAAAGAAAGAATTCACGGTGAACGGGAAATTGCTGTCGACAGGGTATTCCGGCCAGACGATGATCGGAGGAATGGTTGCGGAAATCAACGGAAAGATCGAGATCAGTCCCGCAGGGAGATTGGTGCTGCCGAGTCTCCCGGACGGTTTGATACTCAAACCTCAGCTTGAGTGGCTCGTGGCGAACACAAAAGAGGGGACCCACAAGACCGAAATCAGTTATCTGGCGGGCGGTCTCAGCTGGTCAGCGAACTACGTGGCATTACTATCGAGTGATGATGCCAAACTCGACTTGACGGGCTGGGTAACGATCACGAATTCTTCGGGAACGAGTTTTTCCAACGCGGGGCTGAAACTTGTGGCGGGAGATGTCAATGTCGTTCAGGAAGGATTTGGCGGTGCTCTTCGTGCAGCAAAGACAATGATGGCAGATGAGGCCGCGCCTCCGCAGTTTAAACAGTCTGAACTCTTCGAGTACAAACTGTACGCATTGCAGAGGCGGACTGATGTTGGGAATGATGAAACGAAGCAGATCGAGCTTACCTCAGGCAAGAACGTTCCCGCAAAGAAGGTGTTCATCTACGACGGTCTTGCCGACCAGTGGCGGTACTGGTACAACAACTACTCGTATCGTTCACAGGGAAGCTTCGGCCAGCAGTCTAATCCCAAGGTGGGTGTCTATGTAACGTTCAAGAACGACGACAAGTCAGGCCTTGGTCTCCCCCTGCCGAAGGGAAAGGTGAGAGTGTACAAGCGCGATCAGGACGGCAAGGAACAGTTCGTCGGTGAGGATCAAATCGATCACACGCCGAAAGATGAAGAATTGCGCCTCTACCTTGGCAACGCGTTTGATATAGTGGGTGAGCGTGCGCAGAAGGACTTCAAATCGTCTGCCAACGGGCATATCGTAGAAGAAACCATTGAAGTGAAAGTGCGCAACCACAAGGAACAGCAGGTGGAGGTGATGGTCTACGAGCATCCCTGGCGTTGGAGCCAATGGGAAATCCTGAATGCCGGCAGCAACTGGGAGAAGGTGGATCAAACGACGTTGAAATTCCCCGTGAAGATCAAGAAGGACGAAGAAAAGGTAGTGAGATATACTCTCCGGTACTCCTGGTAAGACCCAGACAGCCCACTAACAACGGTGAGACTCGCCTGCCCGGCAGGCGAGTCTCACCGTTGATTCCTTCAAATTGTCCCCCCGTTTTCCGCTACATGATCTTGAACGGAATCGTGATCCACTTGGTTGTCGGCCCGTCCGGAGTTGTTCCGGGGCGGTAGGTGGATTTCATGACCGCCGTGACGATCGAGGCATTGTACACCGGGTTCGTGGTTTTGGCCACCAATGACTTAATGGGTTTGCCTTCGGGGTCGATCTGGACCATTACGATAACTTCGCCACCTGCTTTTGAACCGATGGTTTCCGGTGGAAATATCGGCTGTTCAAGATGCAGGATCTGAGGATCGCTTTCAGTGAACACGGGCTTCGCCGGTTCAATTGCTACCTCGGGCTTTTTCTGCACAGGAGCTGCAATGGTCTCCTTTTTCTTGGGGGTCGTCACTGCGGGTGCCGGTTTTGCGGGGGTGGCGCTCTGGATGCCTTCGCTGTTCTTCGTTGGCTGCTGATTTCCCGCTTCGACCGCAGGCCCGGGATCATCCACCCGTAATACTTGAGCGGGCTGAATCTCCGGTGCAGGTGTGCTTGTGACTGTTGGGACGGCTGCTTCCTTATCGTTCGCCGGTACCGACTCGTCGGGGTAACTGAAGAGAGCGAGCGCGGTAATGCTTAGACCGACGAGCGCAGCAATCGTCAGCGCGATCGGGCCAAACCGTGACCTGCTGCGAAGTGGAGGTGCAGTGGGCAGAGCGACGGTCTTGTCCTCCTGTGGAAGAAGCGCATTCACTGAGTCAAACTCGCGCACCGGTGGGGCCGGGGTGGGGGAAGCCTCGACCCCTGTGCGCGGGGAGTCACTCTCTGCCAATGTGCCCGGTTCCGATTCCTGTGTCCTGATTCCGTTCCGTTGTTGTAGTTCCACGAGCTGACGTATGGTCCGCTCATACTCCGCGACGGTTGGGTCGTCGGGGGCGACAATCTTGACTCTGCGGATTTCCACGAGAGCGCTTCCGTAGGCTCCCTTTTTCAGGTATTCGTCAGCGTGTTGAAAGTACTGTTCTTTCAACTGGCTGCGTGCCACGTCGCGGTCTGACTTCTCGAGTTTCGCGTGTCCTGCCGCCGGGGTCGAAACGGTTTGCGTGCGTTCCGGCGGCTGCTGGCGCAGTGAATCGACTGCCCCTTTCACAAGGCCCGGCATCGAACTCAAAAGCTCTTTCTTTTGCGCTTCGGTCGGCTCAGAATCGCGGGGAAGCACAAGGAGGCGTTCGAGCTGTTTTTCCAGAGCCACCAGGAACGTGTTACGCGGATACAGCGGCTTGATTCTTCGAAGGCGGATGAGTGCATCGCCAAATTGACCCGATTCCGCCATCGTTTTGATTTCGTAGACCTGCTCGGCCGAAACCGGCCCGCCGGGTGATGTATCGATGAGTGTCATTCTCCGTTCACCACGCGATCATGATGATACACAAGTTTCAGGGGTGAGCCGGAGGCTTGATGATGACGGAGTTCCGCCTGGCGGATCCGTACCTCGGCCCTTTTAATTTCGGTGTTCGCCGGATCGATCACGTACGCCTTGGCGAGTCCGTCCAGCGCCTTCACAAAATCGCCATTTTTCGCAAACTCCTCGGCAGCCAGAATGTGCAGCCGGATCAGTCGAGCCACTTCTTCGTGTTTCGCCGGGCTTTCGGAGAGTGCTCCTGTGTCAGCTTTTTCCTGCCAGACAGCCTGCTCGATGCCCTGCAGTTCCTCGTTATGAGGATCCAGGGTGTAGCCGAGTGCGACTTCCGTCAGGGCGTCGTCAAACGCGCCATTGCGAAACAGGGTTCTGGCACAATCGAGGTGACGCGTGAGTTCTTCCCGTTGGATGCGCTCCGTTTCGACGAGTCGGCGGTAGTGCTCGGCGGCCAGGGCCGCGGCTTCTTGCTGTGCCTCGTGCAGCCGGCGTGCAGCGATGATCTGCTGTTCTGCAGCACGCAGCTTTTGGTTCGCCGGGTCAAACACAAATCCCTTCATCACCATGTGCAGTGCTTCTTCGAACTCGCCGCATGCCATGAGTTCCAAGGCTTCCGATGTATAAGCGTCGAGCGTAGACAGGACCACGTCAAAGTGCATGGCTGGTTCTGTCGGGGTTGGCGAGGTGCCTTCACACACCCCCCGTATCTCTTCCTCCAAGAGGAGAACATCCCTATTGTCCGGGTCAAGCTGTCGAGCCTTCCCGATGTATTCCAGCGCCTCGGGGAAATCGCTGCGCATGATGGCGGCGTTGGCCTGGTCTAGCAGAGCCACGATTTCCGCGAGTTGCGAACTTGGGGCGGCGGTTGTGGGGGGAATGGTCTCAGGTGCTTTTGCCGTGTCTCCAGAAGTTTTTTCTGCACTTGAGTTGGGGTCGTTCATGAGAGCCCGGACCCGATCTTCATAGGCTTCGGCGTACCTGTTGGTCGGATCCATCTCACGTGCTTTCAGGATCGCGGAAAGAGCGCCCGTATGATCACCATCGCGAACGAGCTTATCCGCGAGCCTGAGCAATGCCATGTTATTTGTGTTCATTCCCGACATTTAGTTCTCCACATCACAGATTCACAAAGGGCATGCCACAAGAAGGGTAAAGAAACGGATGACGATTTCCCGGCGATGCCGGGAATAGGGCCGTATCTCCGCATTTTTGAAAGAAGCGTTGGGGCTATGACGAGAGATGGGTGAAAAAGAATCATCCGCCGAATAGTTGGATGTTCGGCGGGTGTGAAATCTACAATATGGTATGTGGACTTTGCAGCCGGAAGGTGATGGGTATCACGACCCGATTTCACCTATGTCAATGCGTGGTCGAGCTGTCGTGTTTGGTGGTGTCAGAAGGAACCTGTGCCGGCGGTACGGGATAGATCGGGGCATCTTCATTTTTTCCCTGCACCGTTTCATGGACTTGTGGAACTGCGGAAGTTGATTTGTGCCGATTCCAGAAGAATACCGTTGCCAGGACGACGACAATGAGAGTGACAATAACGGCAATCAAAACACCGCCGAACCTTTTCGCCGGTGCGATCGTCTTCTCCTCCGCCACGGCAACAAGTTCAGAAGGTTCGGATGGGGACTCTTGTGCAGGTTGCTGCTGAACCGAGTCCGGCCGTGTCACCATCGGCTGCCGCAGCCTCAGTTCCAGCATCTGCACGATCTTCAATTCGAATTCCCGCGCAACCTTGTCTTGATCGTCGATGCTGAAGATCTTGCGAAGCTCCTGCAGGGCTTGATCATATTCGCTCTTCCGCACGAAATTATGCGAACGCTGGAAATACTGATTCTTCAACCATCGTCCCGCTGCAGTTCTCGCTTCACGCTCCTCCACAGTCTCCGTGCGACTTTCCTCCACTGCATCGGGCTTCTCAATCGCTGATGACGATTGGCTTGCCTGATCGACGAGACCGGGTATGGACCCCAGGATGTCGTTCTTCTGTGCATCACCTAACAAACCCGTGATGGCCAGCTCCCCGATCTGCTCAAGTTGCCGCTCCAGCGCCAGAAGGAACACATTGGTCTTGTCGAGGGCTTTCGCCTTCTTCACTGCCGTGAGTGCCGCATTGTATTCACCCGTTGCTGCTTTGTCGCCGGCTTCACGCAACAGCCTGTTGACAAGCGCCTGCGCGCGATGTTTGTCGTCTTCATTCATACCGTAACTCGAATCGTTGTCCTGTGAAGCGGTCATCGGTTCGCGCGGTGACCGAGCGTGTTGCAGGGTCGTATCTCCAGACATCATTCTGTCCTGCCGCCGTCTGACTGTCACCCTTCGAAAGGGGAGTGCCGTTCACCATCACCGCCACCGGTTCCTTCGCAACATCCACGAATGTGAGGACCAGGTGCCGGGCTGCAGGCCGGTAGCTTCCCTCCGCCGGGCCGATCTCCACTGCAAGCGAATTGCCGGCGCGCTGCTGGGAGTGGTTCCGCCGGAGAACAGCGCCCTTCAGATAGTCGAAACTCTTGCCGTCATCTTCGTAGTAGCGCGTCGCGACCGTTCCATTGGAAGTGAGCGGATACACCGTCAACGTCAGCGGGTCAATGGCCTCCTCATGGGTATACTGCATAGTCTGCTGGGAGGGAACAATCGCCCCCGCGCGAACGAAGACCGGGATCCTCTCAAGTGGAGACTCAACGCGCACAGAGCCACCACCCTGCACTCTGGACCCGGTATGAAATTCATACCATGTGCCTTGTGGCAGTGGTACTTCGCGCTGGCGGGTATCGGGAGTAAGAATCGGGGCTATGAGCAGATCGCCGCCGAAGAAATATTCCTGTGATGATTCGGCGAAACGGGTGTCCCCGGGATACTCGAGCATCAGAGGACGCATCGCCGGGATTCCGGTGTTCGAAGCCTCTACCATCACATTATAAATGTAGGGGAGCAACCGGTATCGCAACGCTATGGTGGAACGGTTGATCTCTGTGAACTTTGCGCCAAATTCCCAGGGCTCCTTATTCTTCTCATTGATCACCGAGTGCGCCCGCATGAGCGGAGTGAACACGCCTAATTGCAGCCAGCGGGTGAAGAGTTCCGGTGAAGGATAGCCGATGAATCCCCCGATGTCGGCCCCCACGAAGGGCTGTCCGGAGATGGACAGGTTTAAGGACATGTACAGGGCCATCTGGAGGTGTTCCCACGAGGCCACATTGTCGCCGGTCCACGACGCCGAGTACCTCCAGCCGCCGGCGTATGATGCCCGTGTGAGAACGAAGGGACGTTCGGAAGGATTCTGGCGCAGCGACCCTTCGTATGTCGCGCGCGTCATTTGCATCCCATAAATGTTGTGGTTTTTCGCATGCCGTGTCCACAGGCCGCGGTCATTGTGGAGCACAGCCGGATCCACGGTCTTTGTTGGAGTGTTGAAGACCGAGGGTTCATTCATATCGTTCCAATATCCGCGCACGCCGACGTCGACAAGGCCGGACATCTGATCGCCCCACCAACGGCGGGTGGCGTCCGCGGTGAAATCAGGGAACGCGCAACGGCCCGGCCACACATCGCCCGTAAACACGCGACCGTCCGGATATTTCAGGAAACAATCAGCCGAAAGACCCGATCGGTATGCAGCGTACATCGAATCTGTTTTGATGCCGGGGTCCATGATGACCGCAACGCGGAAGCCCTGTGAGGAGAGATCGCTGACCAGGCGGCGCGGATCGGGGAAGTTGACGGGGCTCCAGGTAAACACCCTGTACCCATCCATGTAGTCGATGTCGAGGTAGATGACATCGCAGGGGATCTTATTGTCGCGGAACCCGCGGGCGATTTCACGCACCCTGCTCTCCGGAGAATAACTCCAACGACACTGCTGGTACCCGAGTGACCAGAGGGGCGGCAACGGCATGCGCCCGACGAGTTCGGTGAAACGCGAGAGAATCACCTTTGGGGTGGGTCCGGCAAAGAAATAGTAATCCAGGTCCCCGCCTTCAGCACCGAAAGAATACTGATCGCGGGATTCCTTCCCCATATCGAAGTTCGACCAGTATGTGTTGTCAAAGAAAATTCCGTAGGCCCTCCCTTTGCGCATCCCCATGAAGAAGGGGATGGATTGATAGAGCGGGTCCGTCCCGGGGTTGTAGGCGGGAATGTCGGCATTCCACATTGTCACGCTTTTTCCGCCCATCTTGAATGATGCCGCTTTTTCTCCCAGCCCGTAGTAAAACTCATCGGGTGGAATGGACTTCCATACGCGGACTTCCGCACCTGTTGTTCCCGGCGCATCGCGGAGGGAATCAGGCCGGCTGCGGCTGATCCATGACATGCCCTTCAACGGGTGATCTTCATTGAGGAGTGCGCCTGACCGATCATAGAACGCGAGGCGGACGGGCTTCTTGCCGATGCGAACCTGCAGGGCAGGGGTGGTAATTGTGAGCCCATCAGGAGCGTCTGCGATTTCTGCGCGCACCTGAGGCCATTCGGTCTTAGTCACCGCCCATGAATGTGACGGCGACGGAGGCTTTTGTCCCGGTGCAGTCGGGGGAGTGAGGTGAACTCTGACCAGGTCGTCAGCGAGGACGGTGATCTCAAGAGTGGCCCCGGTCGCTCTCAGAGAGACTGCAGTCCGCCCGTGGGCGCTGGAGAACTCCGCATTACCGATCGTTTGCCACTGCGCCGCTGCTGTTAAGGGAGCGAAGAGGAGGAGGAAGCAGACACGGATATGCGACATTGTGTTACAGCGCGAGTTCGGATGAGTGATCGAAAAGATGAATGCGTGAAGTGTCAACGAGCAATTCGCACTGTTTTCCGACTTCCGGCGCATGGTCGGTCGCGAAGCGTGCAACGAAATGAGCGGAGGCCCCTGTGGAGAAATAGACGAAGATCTCNNTCAACCGATCAGCGATTGCAGGGGCCAGAGGGAGCTCGAGATTGACGCCATCCTGGCGGAATGACATTGTGCCGTTCCGTTGCAGCTGGCCGGAGATGAAGTTCATTGTCGGACTTCCGATGAAGCCGGCAACGAACTTGTTGGTAGGGTGATGGTATATCGTGAGCGGAGTATCGACCTGCTGCACGACGCCGTCGCGCATGACAACGATGCGATCGCCCATGGACATGGCTTCGATCTGGTCATGGG
>PMMO01000211.1 GCA_003162215.1 Ignavibacteriota bacterium | reverse complement strand
CGGCGCCCATCAGCAGGCCGCCGTTCGATCCGCCCATCAGCGCCAGCTTGGCGTGTGACGTGTAATGCCGGTCGATCAGATACTCGGCCGCGGCATGGAAATCGTCGAAGACGTTCTGCTTGTGCGTCAGCATCCCCTGTTCGTGCCAAGCATCACCGAACTCTCCCCCGCCGCGGAGATTGGTCTCGCCGACGATCCCGCCACAGTCGAGCCAGAACCTTCGAATGCGCGAGAACGAAGGGCTCTCGATGGAACTGAACCCTCCGTAACCGCGCAGAAGCACCGGATTGCGGCCGTTGCGCGCCGTTCCCTTTTTCATGATGAGATTCAGGGGGATCTTGGTCCCGTCCTTCGATGTGGCCATCAACCGCTCTACAGTCGCGTCGCCAAAGCTGATGTCGACCGGGGTGCCGAGGGAAGTCGGCGTCAGTGTTCCCGTCGCGGCGTCGCACCGCCTCCAGGCAAAGGGTTCGAGGTAGCTCTGGACCCCCATCAGGAACGCGTCGCCGCCGATGTCCACCAGACCTGCAACGGTCGACACCGGAGGCAGGGCGACCTCTTTGGGGTCCTGCCCCCCGGTCGAATAGACGGTCACAGAGCAGGGGCCCCCGGTGTTCCGGGCTACCACCAGCTTCGTGTCGGTGACCAGAAAGGTTTCAATCGTGAAGGCAGTTTCCGGAATGACGACCCGGGCCTGCTCGGGCCGCAAGACGGGGAGGGAAAGGATCTTCCCGCGGGGAGCACCGGCTCGAGACAATGCCAGGAGCGTTCCCCCGGGACCGAAGGAGATCGTCTCGACACGATCTTCATTCTTCGTCACCTGTTTCCATTTCCCGTCCGGCCCCCGGAGGTAGTGGGAAAACTCGCCGCCGTCGCCGTTCGCAACCGTCGCGAGCAGGAAGCGCCCGTCTTTCGACATTTCCAGGCGAGTCTCCGCGATACGCGGGAATTCCTTCCCGACGACATAGACATCCTGGGATACGGGTGTACCGAGAACGTGGAAATAAACCTGCTGATAGAAATTCCGATCCTCCGCCGCCCGTTCCCCCTCGTACGGGTAGCGAGTATAGAAGAAGCCGGTCCCCTCCTTGTTCCAGGCGAGGCCACCTCCGGCCGTCGGGTATTGGACGCGCGGCACGATGTCTGCCAGCTTCTCTCCCGTTGCGGCGTTGAACACATGTGCCGAGCCGTCTTCCGAGCCTCCCTTCGAGAGGCACACCGCCACAAGCTTGCCGTCGGCCGAAGGCACATACCAATCGATAGCGGTCGCTCCGGTAGAATCCAAGGCGTTCAAGTCCAGAATTACATTCTCTCCTTCGCTCGATAGCGGTGACGCGAGCCGGACCAGCACCGGCTGGTTGGCGGGCGG
This sequence comes from Ignavibacteriota bacterium, assembly GCA_003162215.1. GTDB lineage: Bacteria > Bacteroidota > Ignavibacteria > UBA10030 > UBA6906 > Fen-1255. Next base: position 6,320 of record PMMO01000211.1, on the reverse strand, counting down.
CCGGAATTTCAGCGCGAACATCGCAGGCCCGCGGCAGACGAGCGAGTAGTACGACACCGCTTGTTTCTCGAGCAGCTCTTTCACGCGCTTTTCGACCACATTGCGCAGGCGGATCCCGTCCAGGTACGATCGGGTGGTCGCATTCTGTGCGTCAACCCATGCCTTGACCTCGGGGCTTTGCTGGTCAGCCAGCCAGCGGTAGTCATCCACGACCGTGACCCCGTGGTACTGATCGGACACCGGTCTCTTTGCGGTGGCGGGATAGTGCAAGTCCTTCCGGCCGCAGCCGGCGATCAACACAGACACGAGCATCAGGTATGCGATCCATCGGTGAGACATAGTGCTCCTCAAGTAGTGTGTGCTCTTCAACGGAAGATCTGTCTGGCGGGGTCGTCGGCGTGGGCTCTGCTGCGCGGGAACAGGAACACAGGGTGCAGAGCGGCGGCTCGCTGACTGCGACTCCAATTCACAAACTTGCCTGATCGGTATAAAAACGATAAACCTCTTTCATCCTTCCGGACAAGAGAAGTTCTCTTCACGATTCTCCATCACGTCTCCGCCNNAGGTCCACTGCTTGACAGGGGACATATCCTGAAGAAGGCACGGCGACCTGTGCCGGAATCAAGCGCTGCTGAACAGGAATACTGCTAACCGGATCTGAGAGCTGTGCTGTCACGTATCCCATCAGAAAACCCACGGCCAGGGCTNNCGATTCTCCATCACGTCTCCGCCACGAGGACGCGTTTATTCGGATAGTGTAGGGAATCGAAATGCGATTGTCAAGCAAGGGGCCCTGAGGGTTGATTGAAGAAGTCGCCTCAGTCTCGTGGCGGCGTGCAGAAACAGCGTTTCTCCACCTATCCTGGGCGCGTTGTTTTTAGGTCCACTGCTTGACAGGGGACNNCCCGCCAATCTCAACACCGCCATTGGCACCCGCCAAAGTCGTGGAAGCCGGGGAGGCGCGGGCATCTCGATGTGCAGGCTGATCCTTCCCAGCCTTTTGACCTCGCCTTGCAGATTCTGCTGCTGCGCTCTGCATTGCTCACAAGTCAATAGATGGTCTCGCACGATCGGCTCGTCCGACTCCTCGAGTGTTTGGAGAACGAACTTGAGCAGTGTGTCAGTATCGGGGTGGGTCATTTGAACACTCCTTGTTCTCTCAGCTTTTCCTGGCAGGTTTTGATGGCATAGAAGATCCGGGATTTTACTGTCCCGATCGGCACGCCTGTTATCCGGGCGATTTCTTCATAGCTATGTTCGCCGACGTAGCGAAGAGTGAGGATCTCTCGGTGTTCGATCGACAACGATTGAATGACCCGGATGATGATCACGTCGGTCTCCTCCCGAATTGCCAGTTCCAGAGGGGTGAGTGATCCATCAGCGATGAGAGCAGGATCAAGATTGCTATCGGAGCTTTTCCGTCTTCTCTCTTTCAGGGCCAGGCGGTACGCAATGGTTGAAAGAAACGATTTGAAGCTGCCGTCGTGATGCCTGATCTCGGCCCGGAGGAGGCGCACAAAAGACTCCTGGGCCAGGTCCTGTGCTGTTTCAAGCGATCCCGTGATGTACGAAGCCATTCTCACCAGCATCGGGTAGTGCCGTTCAAAGAGAACGCGCCACGCGTGCTCGTCCCCACCGCGTGCAGCTATCAGGCACTCCCAATCGTCGGTCATTTGGCCAGGCCTTGAGCCCTGCACCAGTCCCGGATCTCCTGGCGACTCCCCGGTCCGCACCACATCTTGTTTACATCATCCACATATCCCTTTGGAATGAGGTCGACCAGATGTTTCCGATACCACCGGAACAACGACAATTGCACATCAGGCCCTGCTGCTTCGATCTGATCTTTGAGCGAAACAAGCGCAGATGCATAGTTCCTGACAAGCCTCCGGCCGGCCCGTGCCTCACCGGCCGCACGCAGCTGCCAGCTGTCAAGACCACCCGTGCGGAATTCGGTAGTCCAGGTTGTGAAGAGCTTGCGGAGCTGAGTCGGGTATGGTGTGGACGTGTGGGTCACCAATGTGATCAATCCGAGTCTTCTGCCCCGGGTCACGAAGTGGTTCAGCAATCCGCTTGATTCCAGTTCCAGCGTGCACGTAAAATAGACCGGACGGCCCGACCTTTCCGCCGCTTCGATCAGCCGAACGATAAGCCGATCCCCAAAGAGCGCAACATCCTGGTAGGGAATCTGGCCGATTCTTACCTTCTCGAGATCAGCAGACACTTGAGCTTTCAAGCTATCGAGCTCGCCTTGCGAGACGAAGGCCGGCACTCCCTCTTTCACGATCTCTGATGCATACCAGTCGGTATTGAGAAGGGAGCGGTTGACGATGTTCACGTCAGGCCGGAATCGGATGATCCGGGTCAGGATCCAGCCGGGGTAGGTGTCATTATCACCGTTGGTAATCACGATCGCATTGGTATCCATGCTGGCGATCATGTTATAGGAAAAATCCATAATTTCATCCTCGACGCCCTTGCCGTTCAGGAGGCGACGGAGCGCTGCATCGGCGTTCTCGCGGTCTCCCTGCGCAAGATACTCAATCACAAGGGCATGCCATGGATCCATATAGCTCGGATCCAACGCGGCTGCTCTTTCCTGGAGCTGTCGGCCTTCGAGATTCCCGGGACTGGGAGTCTTTTCTCTGCCGGCCAGGTACAGCAGCACAGGGTTGGAGGGGTACTTCTCCACTCCTTTGCTCAGCATCGACCCGTAGTTGCTAAGTTCGGCATATCTTGCCGCGTACATCCAGTTTGCATAGGCATCTTCCGAAGGGTAGACCTCATAGTACCTCTCCCACAGCCGAGCGAGCTTCGCGTACGTGGAACTGTCATAGCTAACCTGTCTCAAGCTGACGATCCTTTCGGGCCGCTCAACCTCTTTGGGGACTCTATGACAACCTGCCCCAAGAAGAGCCCACAGTATCAACGAAATCGTTGCCAAGCGAGCCGTCTTCATCGGCGTATCTCCAATCGATGTCTGTAACGTACAATTCCCGGCGACATTGGTTGCCTGCCAAGAATATAATCCCGGAAATTGCTTTTTGTTCACAGATCACCGAGAATCTCCACAATCTCCTCACTCAGAGCATTCACCTATCATTGTCTCCAAGATAGTCAATGCACATTTCTTCACCATCATTCTCCCTCCACATCCGCGTTCAGCACAACCGCGACTTTGAAGCTGATCGACGAATGTTGAGATATCCGTGCGTCCTGTTGTGCAACCGACAGATACGACGTTTTCAGAGGACAGGCAATCGCGGGAGGATTGGGAGGGTGTGCCTGGATACGAGTCCGGCTTCTGGCGAACGAGATAATCATCCATTGCATGGTTGATTATCAGCCATTGCATGGTTGACTTCTGCTGCAACATTTCGTACCATTCACTATGGTCAAACGATCAATAACCTCCACGCTCCTTAGTGCACTACGCGACAGTCCTGTCGTTCTTCTGTCTGGAGCCAGACAAGTTGGCAAAAGCACGCTTGTCAAGTGGATCTCCGAAAACGATCACCCTGCTCGATATCTGACGCTTGACGATGCAGCCGTCCTTTCGGCAATTCACCTCGATCCTGCGGGTTTTCTTTCCGGATATGACAAACCGCTCATCATTGATGAAGGTCAACGAGCTCCAGAACTATTTCGCGCAATCAAGCAGGATGTCGACAAAAAGCGAAAAACCGGACAGTACCTCTTGACGGGTTCAGCCAACGTCCTGCTACTTCCCAAACTTTCCGAGTCACTCGCTGGGAGGATGGAAATCCTTTCGCTGCATCCATTCTCGCAGAGCGAACTCGAGGAAACAGAAGGATCTCTCATCGATGCAGCATTTGCCTCTCGACCGTTCTCATTCTCCCGGAAATCTGCAACGCAAGCTGACACCTTGCAGAAAATCCTCAAGGGAGGTTTTCCTGAAGTTCAACAACGACCGGCTTTAGAGCGCCGGAATGCGTGGTTCGGTTCTTATGTAACGACAATCCTGCAACGGGATGTTCGCGACCTCGCAAACATCGAGGGACTCACCACGCTCCCCAACCTGCTTTCGTTGCTCGCTACACGTTCGGGGTCACTCTTGAATTTTGCCGAGCTTTCCAATAGCAGCAATATTCCACAGACAACGCTCAAGCGTTACCTCGTGCTCTTGGAAACTACTTTTCTCATCCAGCAGATTCGACCCTGGTCTGGGAATCTGAGCAAACGCCTCATCAAGACCCCGAAGATCTATCTCACCGATACCGGCCTGATGACCTATCTTGTGGGTGCAGACGAATCGCGCCTGAAAACCGACGGATCTCTGTTCGGGAGAATCGTGGAGACCTTTGTCTTGAATGAGCTCGTGAAACTGAACACCTGGAGCAAGGCAAAAGCACGAATCTATCACTATAGGACACAGCTCGGCAATGAGATAGATTTTCTCCTCGAGCGGAACGATGGCAGCATCGTTGCAATCGAGGTCAAGAGTAGCTCCAGCGTGGATTCTTCTTCTTTCACTGCAATGACTTCACTTTCACATGATCTGAAAAAGAAGTTTGTTCGTGGGCTTGTGTTCTACACTGGCAAAGAGCTGATTCCCTTCGGGCACAACCTGCTTGCCCTTCCCCTGCAATCGCTGTGGATGTAGTCAGCACTCGGCACGACCATGGCAGAACAGCAGTTGAGTCTTCAGGAAACTGCTCGATGAGTCGAGCCCATGAAATGTTCCATACAGTGTTTGGAAAATGTTCTGATGGGACATATAGAAAGGCCCGGGATATACTCCGGGCCTTCGCTTATCCTGTCAACCGCAATCGTTATTTGAGAAGGAGGAGACGTTTCGTCGCCACGAAATCTCCTGCTCCGCCCTTGGAGTCGCGCCCGATGGCGGAGTCCAGAGGGCGGACTTGAATTCTGTAGAAGTACACGCCGCTCGAGAAGTTCTTTCCGTCAAACCTGATCTCGTGATACCCCGCCTCCTGCTCTCCATCCTGCAGAAGTCCGACCTGTTGGCCGAGGGTGTTAAAGACGGTTAAGGTCACATGTGACGAATTGGGCAGGCCATAGCGGATCGTCGTCGAGGGATTGAAAGGATTGGGATAGTTCTGCGCGAGCATGAAACATTGCGGGAGTTCCTGTTCTCCTTCGGTAATTCCGACCGGGGTGAGCGGCGAAGTAGCATGGCCGACCCAGGCTAGATATGCCGGCGGCGCGGCCCCATCGTACCACATATGAAAGGAACTCTCGAAAAACACGCTTCCCAGTTCAACCCACCTCGCATCCCAGCTTCCCGAAGACCCCATCGTGAGAACAGGATTCTGAGCATACTTCACCCAGGTCTTCCCGGAGTCGCTTGAGGTCGCCACACCAATCCTGGGGAAGCCATCGCCCGGCACGGTCTCTGCTGTGTACCACATATAGTACTTGCCACTAACGTCCAGGACTCGTGGCAAGTAGATATTGCCGTCCCATGTACCTGTCTCGCCTATGTTCAACACGGGATTGTTCAGGGCGTCCCTTTGCCATGTGATTCCGTCAACAGAGGTCGCTCGACCAATGCGATTAACGTTACCATTAGCGATGCAACCGTTATAGAACATCACATATCCCCCGGCACTCCTTACGATAGAGCACCATGCGACCGCCCCAGCTTCCCATGCGCCAGAGCCGGCAGTGAACACTGGATTTCCAACGTACTTTGTCCAATTCCTTCCGTCAGGAGAAGTCGCATAGCCGATTCTGTTTCCTTCAGCTGATCCTGAGGGATTAGTTGCCGTCCCAGTGTACCACATTTTGTACAGACCGTTTTCCCGTATTACACAAGGCACGCCCGCTAGCAGCGAGTCCCACGTGCCGGGGCTTGGAGACAGTACAGGGTTCAACTCTCTCTTCCAGGTTGTTCCATCGCTCGAGATGGCGAACCCGATCTTGCCTCCCGGTCTCGGCAGCCCCGTATACCACATCTCATATCTGGAAGAGTCAGAATTGAAAATGACCCATGGAACCATCACCTCATTGTCCCACGCCCCAGTTCCTCCGCCGGTGAAAACGGGATTCAGGCCGTCTTTTGTCCAGACGTATTGCCCGAAAGCGTCGTAGTTGCCAAAAACCACGACTGCTACGAGCAACAGATGCATAACTGTGTCCAATTTCATCGTCTACCCTCCTTTTGGCATGAGGTTGCGGAATGATCAATCAACGCAGGCGTCGGTGGGTCATCGGGTAGGACGATAACACTCGGCGGCACAATGACTCCTGAATCGAGCCAGGGCGTAAGCTTCAATTTCTCGGCCCTGAGTTTCGTGGTTTATCTGACATTTCGGATATTCAGAACATTATTCTCC
>PMMO01000226.1 GCA_003162215.1 Ignavibacteriota bacterium | reverse complement strand
GAGGACAAATGTCCTTATCGCAGTACAATAAGTCGTTTTGTCTCTATAAACGCTCCTGCCTGTAAACGATAAAAATAGACGCCGCTCGAGATATTCGCTGCATTCCATGGCTGGATATGATCCCCTGCCGACAATTCCCCCGACACAAGCGTGGCTATCTCTCTCCCAAGCAAATCAAACACCTTCAATGATACAAATGTTTTCGATTGAACATGAAATAGTATATTTGTTGATGGATTAAACGGATTAGGATAATTTTGCTTTAGAGCACACTTGTCAGGAATGTGGGTTGTGTATCCCGGATCATCTTTGACGCCGGCTGTGCCACCAGTACTTGTGTGGAGAATTGTACCACCGTCTCCAACTACAGTCCCAGTATCTACATCGATAAATGAAATTCCCATGAGACGGTTTGTTGTACCGCTCATCTGAATCATCCACGCTGCTCCTCCATTCGTTGTACGGAGAATTGTACCACTGTCTCCAACAGCGATTCCTATGTTCGCATCTATGAAGGAAACTCCCTTGAGAGCATTCGATGTCCCGCTTAATTGTCTTATCCAGGTGGTTCCACCATCGGTTGTGCGGAAGATAGTACCACTATCGCCAACAACAGTCCCTTTGTTCACATCGGCGAACGTAATTCCTTTAAGATTTGCAGTTGTAACGTACGGATATACCGCATACCAACTTGAACCTCCGTCAGTAGTCCGACCAATAACGCCACGATTACCGACAAAGATTTTTACGTTCGCACTAATGCAAAAAATACCATCTAGTATACCCATTCCTCCGCCACCGAAAGACCAATTTGAACCACCATTAGTAGTCATAGACCAAGTGCCAAGGTAGGTAGGATATCCCGGCGCCGTCGAAAAAACAGTTCCCACTGCTATTCCTGTATTGTTATTGGAGAAAGAGACAGCATGAAGATCTCCTGTTCCATAACTGTCGGCAATTGACTGACGTGCCCACGTGGATCCACCATCGGTCGTCCGTAGAATTACGTCGGCATTTCCGACAGCAGTACCTGTGCGGGAATCGGTAAAAGAAATTCCATTGAGTCCACTTGTTACACCGCTAGGTTGGCTTATCCAGCCGGACTGTGGAAAAGATGTCGTTGCTGTGAAGAAGATTAGTAGAACACATATGACGGATTTCATCATACACCTCCTGCGAATACCTGTTGTATCGAAGCCAGAGAGAGGCACAGGATGGTTCGCCTGATGGCATAGGCCGTTGGTCTGCACCCATTGAGCTTCAGACTCGAACCTCACGATAGCCGACAGTAGAAGAGATGTTTCTGCAACAAATGTAGTCCGAATGGCCACCATCTGCAAGCCACTTCTTGATATGTCGTCCAATCAATATTTACAGCGCGAAAGCTAAACGCTTCACATCTGTAGTTTGTGCTCGATAAGAACAACGTCGGGTCCGTCTGAAAACAGCGCCGACTCTGAAAGAACCTGATCATAAGGTTGTAATACGGTTTAACCTTCAAGCATGCTGACGATTGTGATCCCGGGCACGCGCGCGAAAGGCGCCTTGCGTCCCTGACGCTTATGTCCGTATATTGTGGGCATGACCGAAGATGAGCGTTGGATGGAATCGGCTCTGCGAGAAGCGGAGCAAGGAAAAAAGCGGAATGAAGTCCCTGTCGGTGCCGTCATCGTGCACAATAGCAGAATTATCGGCAGGGGGTACAACCAAATTGAATCTTTGCAGGATCCGACTGCCCATGCGGAGATGATTGCCATTACTGCTGCCGCAGCCGGGCTGGGGAGCCGGAGGTTTGAGGGATGCACGCTCTACGTGACGCTGGAACCGTGCGCGATGTGCGCCGGAGCCATCGTGCTGGCCAGGATTCCACGGCTTGTCTTCGGCGCGCCGGATCCGAAAGCAGGGGCCTGCGGGACACTCTTCAACATCGTTCAGGACGCAAGATTGAACCACCGGGTGGAGCTTCTGGGAGGGATTTCCGGCGAACGTTGCGGGGAATTGCTCTCAGAGTTCTTTGCGGCCGTGAGGAATAAGGGGAACGGGGTGTAGACGGTTGCTTCGGGGACGCAGAAGGCGTCCCCTCGCAATGACAGACCGGTTCGCAATGACGGGGGATGCGACAACGGGGGATGCAAATGACGGGCTGAGCGGAATCAGGCCTTGAGCTTCTCTGCGCGGTCGGCGATCTTCAGGGCCTCGAGAAGCTCATCCAGTTTGCCGTCAATGATCTCTGCGAGATTGTACAGCGTCAGGCCGATACGGTGGTCGGTGACCCGGTTCTGGGGGAAATTATATGTCCTGATCTTGTCGCTCCTGTCCCCGCTTTTTACCATCATTTTCCGCTGTGCAGCCACATCTCCCAACTGCTGCTCCACCATCCTCTCATACAGCTTGGCCCGGAGCATTTTCATCGCCCGCTCGCGGTTCTGGAACTGTGACCGTTCCTGACGGCAGACCACGATGATGCCGCTCGGACGGTGCGTGATCCGGACAGCAGTCTCGACCTTGTTGACGTTCTGCCCCCCTTTTCCTCCCGAACGGAACGTGTCCATCTCCAGATCCGCAGGATTGATCTCCACCTCAACCTGTTCGACTTCCGGCAGGACTGCCACAGTCGCCGCTGAGGTGTGCACGCGACCCTGCGTCTCGGTCTCGGGAACCCTCTGGACGCGATGAACCCCGCTCTCGAACTTCATCGTGCCGAAGACGTCCTCGCCGCTCAGCGCAAACGAGATCTCCTTGATCCCGCCTTTCCCCATGTCGTTGAGGTCCAGTACCTCCATTTTCCATCCCTGCTTTTCCGCAAACCTCGAGTACATCCGGTACAGGTCGGCACCGAACAGGGCCGCTTCCTCACCCCCTGTTCCCGCACGGATTTCCAGGATCACGTCTCTGCTGTCATTGGGATCCCTGGGGATCAGGAGGGATTTCAGCTCCTCCTCGAGACGGGAGACTTTCCCCCTGACTTCCTCAAGCTCTCCGTAGGCAAGCTGTTTCATCTCAGGATCGGACGACGTTTCCGTGATCTCCTTCAGCCCTGCAAGGTTCTGCTTCTCCTTCCGGTACATGTTGTACACACGGATGAGAGGCGCCAGATCGCTGTGCTCCTTGCTCAACTGGCGGGTTCTCTCCTGGTTTGACAGGACGGCGGGATCGCTGAGAAGGCTTGTCAGCTCGTCGTAGCGCTCACGTACTTTTTCAAGTCGGTCAAGCATGGCGTCAACCGGCGACGGCCTGTCGGGCATACGCAGCAGGCGCGAGAGCCTCCTCCCCGAGCGCCGCCCTGAGAGCTTCGAGAGCAACCTCCAGCTCGCTCTCATTGGGTTCCCGGGTTGTGATTCTCTGAAGCCAGAGCCCCGG
>PMMO01000116.1 GCA_003162215.1 Ignavibacteriota bacterium | reverse complement strand
AGCAGAGCGCGGGCTACGGTCGTCAAAGCCCGCCGCAAAGCGGGATCAACTTCTTCATGGGGACCGACGCGTCGTCCATTGCCATTGATCTCACCAACCCTTCTGCCGTGCTGGGGAGCAGTCCGTCAATCGACAATATTGCGGCGTCGGCTTCCGCCACCGCAACCGGTGACAACACCATCGCGCTGTCGATCGCCGGGGTGCTAAACAAGCGCCCATTGGCCTCCTCTAGTGGCGCGACGCTGCTTGGCGGCCTGTCGATTTCGGAATACTACAACCAGACGGTCACGAGCATCGGGTCGGCCGTCAACAGGGCGGACACGGCCGTGCAGTCGCAGGAGCTTGTCGTTTCGCAGCTCACCGAGCAGCAGGATGGAATCGCCGGGGTGTCGCTGGACGAAGAAATGACCAATATGATCAAATTCCAGCGGGCCTATGAGGCTGCAGCGAAGGTTATCAGTGCAGTGGATGAAATGTATACGACACTTATTCAAATGGTGTAACCATGAGAATCACGAGTAATACCATTGTCGCAGATTTTCTCTCGAGCCTGTCGAAGAGCAGAGACCGGATCAACCGGTTGAACAAGCAGCTCTCGTCGGGGAACGAGCTGCTGCGCGTCTCGGATGACCCGGCCACCGCCAACACGCTGCTGCGTGTCAAAGCCGATCTCAGTCGCGTGGCCTCCTACCAATCCAATGTCGTGAACGGCACGAGCGTACTGAAGCTGACGGCAAACAGCCTGGGCGAGATCTCCGACACCCTGCAGAATGTCAAAGATGCACTGGCAGGAGCCTCGAATGCGGACACCGCCATGCTGACCCAGGTCTCGGACCAGATGGATTCGTACCTGGCCCTGGCGATGGACGTTGCCAACACGCAGTACGACAGCAAATACGTCTTTGGCGGGACTGCGACGAGCTCGGCGCCGTATGTCAGGACCGGCATGCCGCAACAGGTGACTTACCAGGGGAATGCGGAGTCGATCAAGTATCAAGTCGGCGATGGCATCACCTCCGTCGTCAACATCACCGGTGCAGCGGCCTTCAACTCGACGGGGAAAATCGATCTCACCGGCGTTCTCGACAACAGTGCGGCGGTGAACACCTCCGTCACCACGTCGGTGTCGATGACCGATGCCAACGGAGCGTCCCACGCGGTCGAGCTGAAGTTCCAGAAGACCGATGCCAATACATGGGCGATGTCGGCGGCCCTGCCGTCGGGCGCGACCGACGCAACGCTGAGCGGCGGGACCGCCACGCTCACCTTTGATTCCTCGACAGGCGCGCTCTCGCAGATCGTGCGCGGCGCCCCGCTGGTCCTGACCCCTGCCGCCACAGGGTCAAGGGCAGCGGCGCCGGCCATGACGGCGATGATCAGCGCCGATTCTCTGACCGAAGGAATACCGTCGGGCGGTTCGTCATCGGTGACGGGTACCCACACCGCCGTCTCGGTCTTCAACAAGTTGATCGAACTGCGCGACAAGCTCAAGGCGGGCGTCGAGCCCACGGCGGACGATATCGCCATGGTCAGCATGATGCAGGACGTGGTCCAGCGTGAGGAAGCGCGCGCAGGATCGCTCTCGGGCAATCTCTCCTCCGCCGGTTCCTACCTGACTGCCCAGAATACACGCCTGCTCGACCTCCAGTCGGCGAAGCAGGATGCCGATCTGACGGAAATCGGGTTGAGACTGAAACTGGAGCAGACAACGCTGGATGCCGCGTTGAGTGCAGCGGCCAACATCATCCCGAAATCGCTTCTGGACTACCTGACCTAACATGCGCAGAAACGTTGATATCACCACCGTTGCCGGTTTAAGCCTGGGGTTGCTCGGGGTGTTCGGATCGTTCCTCTGGGAAGGAGGGAATCTGGGGGGTATTCTCCTGGGGCCGGCCATGTTGATCGTGTTCATCGGCACATTTGCTGCGGCAATGATCGGCACGTCCCTGAAGTCATTCCTGAAAATCGGGAAGCTGCTGAAAATTGCCTTTACTCCCCCCGTGTTCGCTCTGGAAGAAGCAATCCAGACGATTGTTCGCTTCTCTACGATCGCACGCCGCGATGGTCTGCTGGCGCTTGAGAAAGAACTGGATGGCGTCTCGAACAGCTTCATGCGGAAGATTCTCCGGTTTGCCATTGACGGGACGGAGCCGGATGTGCTGCGTGAGCTTGCCGAGACAGAGGTGCGTTATGTCGGCGAGCGCCATACGACCGGCGCAATGCTCTTTCAGAAAATGGGCGGATATTCGCCGACGATGGGTATCATCGGCACGGTGATGGGCCTTATTGCCACGCTCGCCGCTGCAGGGAGCGACCCTGATGTGCTCATTCGTCACATTGGCAGCGCCTTTGTGGCGACGCTCTGGGGTGTGTTTATGGCGAATTTGGTCTGGCTCCCCATTGCGGACAAACTGCGGCACATCCACGCCGAAGAGTACCTGTTCATGGATCTGATTGTGGAGGGCATTCTGTCGATTCAGGCCGGAGAAATCCCCTCGGTGATCAAAGCAAAACTGTACAGCATGCTGCCCGAAGAACAGCAGGCGCCGGACGCTCGATGAGGCCGCCGCGCAAACATACTGATCCGGAGAACTCTGACCGGTGGTTGTTGACGTATGCCGATCTCATTACGCTCTTGCTGGGGTTGTTTGTGATGCTCTATGCCATGTCAAAGATTGATGCCGGCAAATATTCTGAGGTTGTTACGGCGTTGAACGGCGTGTTCGGCGCGCCGCGCGGCATTCTGACCGGGAATCCGACGCTGCTGGAAAACCCGGCAAACGCTCTTCAGTCGGAAAAGCAGCGCATCGCCCAGGAAATCCGTTCGGCTCTGCATTTGGATGAACGGACACTGCCGATTACCATATCGGAAAATGAGCGTGGCGTCACGGTGCATATTATGGAAGAGCTGTTGTTTGCGTCAGGAAGTGCTGACCTCAAACAGGCGTCTCTGGTAACCCTGGACACGCTTGCGGCAGTCTTGCGTTCGTTGCCCAATGATTTGCGTGTGGAGGGCCATACGGACAACGTTCCGATCAACACGGCGCAATTTCCATCAAACTGGCACCTGTCGGTGGCGCGCGCGTTGAACGTTGCCTACTACGTCATCCAACGGCACGGCTTGACACAGGAGCGCGTGTCTGTAGTCGGATATTCCGAGTTCCAGCCTCTCGCGCCCAATACCACTGCGGAAAACCGATCATGCAACCGCCGAGTCGACATCGTCATCGTCGCCAATGGCATGCGGGAATTCCAGAGGCAGTTTCAACAGCAACCTGTAACTGCTGCTCCGCGGCGGTCCGGAACAGGAAGGAGCGGTACATGAAGTTGACCACTCCGCGATTCGGCGTACTCTCGTTTTTGGAAGAACAGATGGTGGTGTTTCCGGCCGGTGTTCTGACGGCGCCGGAAGGCGGCCATTTCGTCATCATCGACGATTCTAGCTCTGCGCCATTTCAATGGCTTGTTTGCGTGGAACGCCCGGAGTGCGCTATCACCGTGCTTGATCCGGCTCTGGTGCTGAATGATGCAGACGGACCGGTCGCGCAGAGCGGGGAAACCACCACGTTTGTCGTGGCGACGCCCGGGAATGGAAGCGTGGCATGGTGGCTCGACCTGCGGCACCCGATTCTGATCAACCCGGCGGAGCGGACGGGAGAGCAGGTAACGCTTGATGATTCGTCGCTGCCGGAGCGTTTTCCGGTGGCGCTTCAACTACCACATGAGACCGCGGAGTGACACATGCTTGTTCTCGCGCGCAAAGCTTCTGAAGCCATCAAAATCGGCGATGACATCACCGTGAAAGTGATTGCCATCCGCGGAGGCCAGGTGAAGATTGGCATTGAAGCGCCATCGGGCGTGCGCATTGTCAGGATTGAGTCGCAGCAGCCGGCGCGCATCGAAGCACCCGTGACAGGCCCCGCACCGGATACGTCACCACCATAACGAGCAACGAACCAGATCAGCCAACTTAACGGGGTCGTCCATCCATGTTCGTCATTATTGGCGCAGCATTAGTTCTTGTCGGTGTGATCGGCGGATTCCTCATCGAAGGCGGGCCGATCCAAGTTCTCCTCCAGCCGACTGAGTTCATGATTATTGGCGGGGCTGCAATCGGGTCACTGCTCATCATGTCCCCCTTCGCTGTCCTGAAAAAGGTCATGAGCCAGACCCTCGGCATTCTGAAGGGGGACCCGTACGGCAAAGAACAGTACATCAATCTGTTGAAGACGATGTTTGACCTGTTCAATGTAGCGAAGCGCGATGGGTTGATCGCCGTGGAGCCGCATGTGATGGAGCCGCACAAAAGTGCAATCTTCAGCAAGAATGCGTTCCTGCTCAACCAGCATCATGCACTGGACTTTTTCTGTGATACGATGAAGCTCCTTCTCGGCGGCGGTGTTCCGCCGTATGACGTCGAGGCGTTGCTGGATGCGGACATGGATTCGCACCACAGCGAAGAGGGTAGTGCACCGATGCTGGTGCAAAAAATCGGCGACGCGCTTCCCGGCCTCGGTATTGTGGCGGCGGTGCTTGGTATAGTCATCACCATGCAAGCGATCAGCGGCCCACCGGAAGAAATCGGCGAAAAGGTCGCCGTGGCGCTCGTGGGAACTTTTCTCGGTATACTTCTCTCCTACGGGTTCGTACAGCCGTTGTCGACGCATATCGAACTGTTGCAGGCCTCTGAAGCGCGGTACTTCGAATGCATCAAGGCAGGGATTGTGGCGTATGCCAAGGGGAATGCCCCGATCATTGTGGTGGAGTTTGCGCGGCGCGTAATCTACAGCAACGTGCGTCCGAGTTTCACTGAAGTGGAAGAAGCGGTGCGCGGTACAAGGGCGGCGCAATAGCGATGGGATCGCAGACGAATGGATAGCAACGAACAGAACGTTCCGATACGGATCGTCAAAAAGAAAAGTGGGCATGGCGGAGCCCATGGCGGTGCGTGGAAAGTGGCGTATGCCGATTTCGTTACTGCCATGATGGCGCTCTTTATCGTGCTGTGGATCGTCGGGCAGAGCAAGCAAGTCAAGGAGTATGTGGCACAGTACTTCAAAGACCCGGGCGCGTTTATGGAGAACACAAAAGGCGGCGGGGCATTTGAATACAACAAGCTGAGCGTCGGCGATCGGATGACGGAGGACCAGCTGAGGCGGCAGCAGGATTCCCTCCATTTGCAGAGCATGGCGCAGGAAATCATTCAACAGTTGTCAGGCGAGAAGGGGCTGCAGCAATTGGCGGCCCAGGTGAAAATGGAAATCGTCAAGGAAGGGCTGCGCATTGAATTGCTTGACAAGTCCGATTCGTTCTTCTTCGATGTCGGCACGGCAACACTCAAGCCCGAAGCACAGGCAGTGCTCGAGGTGATCGCCCGCGAATTGGGAAAGCTGCCCAATAAGGTGATCCTCGAGGGACACACAGACTCACGGCCGTATTCGCGCTCGGACGGCTACACCAATTTCGAGCTCAGTGCCGATCGCGCGAACAGCGCGCGACGTTTGCTGGTGACGCATGGTGTGGACAGTAAGCGGATCGACGAGGTGCGGGGCTATGCCGACACACGATTAAAAAATTCCAAGGATCCTCTCGACGTCACCAACCGGCGTATAAGCATTGTCGTGAAATTTGCTGAAGGGCAACACCGATGAACCCCCGGCCGACCATCCTTCTTGTGGATGATGAGCCCTCTGCGCTGGATCTTCTTGGTGCGGCGTTGGAGCGGGAGAATTCCTATCACGTGGTTCCTGCGGCGACGGTGGGCGAGGCGCAACGCATGGCGGAACTGCACCTGCCGTCCCTCGCCATTGTCGACGTGAATCTAGCCGGGGAAAACGGACTCGACTTTTGTCTGTGGATGCGGCGGCATGCAATACTGCGCGATGCAGTGATCATGATACTCACGGGTGCCTCGCTCACCGAACAGAAGCTCCGCGGGTTCGAAGCGGGTGCGGATGAGTATCTCACCAAACCGTTCAATCCGCCGGAGTTGTTGTCGAAAGTGCGTGCCTTGATGCGCATCAAAGGGATGCAGGACGAACTGAAGAACGACCGCGAAGAGCTTGGGCGCCTGAACGACGCTCTTGGGTCGACCCTGGATGCCGTGACCGCGCTCCTGGTGAACCTGATCAACCTCCGTGTGCCCTATGCTGCAGCGCGTTCGGAAGCCGCTGCGGCATTTGCGCGCTGGATTGGCGAACGTCTGGAGCTGTCCCCCGAGGCACGGCGAACGCTCGATCTTGCGTCACACCTGCACGAGATCGGGAAGGTCATCATGACGGATGATGTGCTGGGGAAATCTCGCAGCGCGTGGACGGAAGACGATCGGATAGCACTTTCGCAATTCCCTCTTTTTGGTCAGATGATTGTCGGCAAAGTGCCGCAACTCGGGGGGGTGGGGCGTGTGCTGCGCCACCAAATGGAGAATTATGACGGAACGGGGCTTCCGGATCACCGGATGCGCGAAGAAATTCCCCTTGCATCCCGCATCCTACGAATCATCAATGCGGTGCAGGAAGAGCGCGCTGAAGGAAGGGAGACCCTGGCGGAGGTGCTCGAGTGCCTGAGGCGAGGACGTGGGACGCTTTTTGATCCACACCTGCTCGTGGTGTCCGAAGAATACCTCAACGTCATTGAGCGCCCGTCGTGGGCTGAGGGAAAACGTCAGGTGAGTGTGGCACAGCTTGAGGCAGGAATGGTCATCGCTGCCGATCTCCAGACTTCAAGCGGCATCAAACTCCTGCCGGCAGATTCAACGCTGACCAGGGGAATGATCGACCGGATCCAGGCGCGGCACCAGGTCGATCCGATTATCAACTGGGTTTATGTCTTCTCCAAGTAGTCATGGATGGCGGCGGCGGCCTGCTTGCCGTCGCGCATGGCCAGGATCACCGTTGCGCCGCCACGCGAAAGATCCCCGCCTGCAAAAATTCCCGGCCGGCTTGTTGCCTGCTGTTCGTTGGTAACGACCGTGCCCCGCTTGCTCGTATCCAATCCCGGCGTTGTCGACTGGATGATCGGATTGGGTTTCTGCCCGATGGCCTCGACGAGTGTCTGTATCTCCACGACGAATTCCGAACCCTTAACGGGCACAGGGCGCCGGCGTCCGGAATCATCCGGCTCACCGAGTTCCATCCGCTGGCACTCAATACCGCACACCCAGTTGTTGTTGTCAGCGAGGATGCGGGTTGGGTTGGTGAGCAGGAGCAGTTCGATGCCCTCCTGTTCGGCGTGGTGAATCTCTTCCTGCCGCGCCGGCATTTCGGAACGGGAACGGCGGTAGATCAGATAGGCGTGCTCGGCGCCAAGGCGTTTTGCCGTGCGCACGGCGTCCATTGCGGTATTGCCACCGCCGATGACTGCAACGGTCTTGCCGATGCGAATCGGTGTGTCGAAGTCGGGGAACCGGTACGCACCCATCAGATTCACGCGTGTGAGAAACTCGTTGGCCGAATAGACACCGCTCAGGTTCTCGCCGGGAATCCCCAAGAACGTGGGAGTACCGGCACCCGTGGCGAGGAATATCGCTTTGAATCCCCATTCGCCGAAGAGCTCATCGATGGTTGCCGTCCGTCCGATCACGAAATTCAAATAGATCTGCACTCCCAGTGCCTTGATGCGCTCAGTTTCAATATCGAGGATTTCCTTGGGGAGGCGGAACTCCGGGATGCCGTAACGGAGCACGCCGCCGACTGCGTGCAGGGCTTCGAATATCGTGACCTGATACCCCTTCCGGGCAAGCTCTGCAGCGCACGTGAGGCCCGCTGGTCCCGAACCGACGATGGCTACCTTCTCTTCGCGGTGTTCGGCGATCACCGGCGGCGTGAAAAGGTTCTGCTGCATCTCAAAGTCGGCAACGAACCGCTCGAGTTTCCCGATCGCCACCGGGGTGAGTTTCTTTCCGAGCACGCAAAGCTCCTCACACTGGCTTTCCTGCGGGCAGACCCGACCGCAAATTGCCGGAAGATAGTTGGCCTCGCGTATTTTGTTGACGGCCCCCACATAGTCCTTCTTGAGAACAAGCCCGATGAATGCCGGGATGTCGATGCCGACGGGACATCCATCAATACAGAGGGGTTGCTTGCAGTCGAGGCATCGCTTCGCTTCGATGACGGAACGCTCGTCGTCAAAGCCAAAGGAGACTTCGAGAAAATTCGTCATGCGTTCAGCAGCAGCCTGTTCGATCGGCTCCTGCCGGGGAATCTTCATGCGCTCGGAAGGTTTCAGCGGATTCGCACTACTCATTGGACATTCTCCTGGGTCAGACCGGCCAGCTGGCAGCGGTAGCGTTCATCGGCGATGCGCTCCATGTCGACGTACGTGCGGTTGCGCATCATGAGTTCGGTGAAGTCAACCTTGTGACCATCGAATTCCGGACCGTCGACGCAAGCGAACTTCATCTCTCCGCCGATTGTCACGCGGCATCCGCCGCACATGCCGGTGCCATCCACCATGATGGTGTTTAATGAAACGAGTGTGTGGACCTTATAGGAGCGTGTAAGATCTGACACGGCCTTCATCATGGGAAGCGGGCCGATGGCGAATACGGCACCAACCGGGTTGCCGCTGTCGAGGATATCTTTCAATTGATCCGTCACAAACCCGCGTCTCCCGTAGGATCCGTCATCGGTCGTCACATAGGTGGTGCTGGGGATTGCACGCATTTCGTGTTCAAGGATGACGAGGTCATGCGAGCGCGCTCCGATGATGGTGCTCACGGTATTTCCTGCATCGCACAATGCTTTGGCGATGGGATAGAGCTCTGCAGTTCCAACACCGCCGCCGACACACACCACATGTCCGATATGCTCGATGGGCGTGGGGTTGCCGAGGGGTCCGACGACATCCAATACTTCCTCACCCTGTTCCTTGCTGCAGAGAAGCTTCGTGGTTTTCCCGATTGCCTGGACGATCAGCGTGATGGTTCCCCGTGCCGGATCGCCGTCGGCGATGGTAAGGGGTATGCGTTCTCCGTGATTCTCCACACGGATCATGACGAAATTGCCGGCTTTGCGTTTCTTCGCGATGAAAGGGGCTTCGATCTCAAAGCGAGTTATTGTCGGTGCGAGGACTTGCTTACGGACAATGCGGTACATGGTGTTGAGCGCCTCGGTAATTGGCAAAAGTCTTATTCATTGCAGAAAATAGCAATGCCTGTGCCAGAAGTACACCATAGGAGTCTTGCAAAATACGCAAAATCATGGGCAAAAGCTGCCACTATTCGCAATTACAGAAACACGGTTCGCAGATCTGGAAGTTCCGAAGAAATTATCCATGATCCATGGATAATGGATAATCGATACCCATTCGGGGTCAGACCCCGAGTGGTCCGATTACCTATGGTCAAACTATTGCGGTGGAGGCTGGACTCCTGCAGTGAACACGGTACGCAACGTATCGATGGTCTCACGGATCTGATCGCGGGAAACGATCAACGGGGGAACAAACCTTAGGACGGTGGTATCGGTGCAATTCACGAGAATGCCGCGATCGCGCATGGCAGTGACAACCGGGCCACCATCCTGTGCGAGTTCCAGCCCAAGCATCAGGCCTTTCCCTCTCACTTCTTTGCAGATGGTGGGAAAGTCGGAACAGAGTTGCATCAGCCGGCCTGTAAAGAACGCTCCATTGTCCGTCACCTGCTGCATAAGGTTTGTGGCGATGAGTTCCTCGAGCACCGCCGCCCCGGCGGCGCATGCAACAGGGTTGCCGCCGAATGTGGTGCCATGCGTGCCGGGCTGCAGGGTACCGGCGACGAGTTGCGTGCCGAGGATCGCCCCCAGGGGCAAGCCACCTCCAATGGGTTTGGCGAGCGTAACGAGGTCGGGCCGCAGGTTGGAGTGCTCACAGGCGAGGAACTTGCCGGTCCGGCCGCCGCCGGATTGGATTTCGTCGGCAATCACGAGGAATCCGAATGCGCCGCGCAGGCGTTGCAGTACATGGATGAATTCTGTTGATACCGGACGGATTCCGGCTTCTCCCTGGATGCATTCAAGGATCACGGCGGCCGTGTTGGGCCCGAGAACGGAATGCAGTGCCGCGGGGTCATTGAACGGCGCAACGGTGCAGTGCGGAAGAAAGGGTCCGAAGCCATCACGATACGATGGGCGATCCATGAGTGAAAGGGCGCCCATGGAACGGCCGTGAAAGGCATTGCTGAAGCCGACGATTTCTCTCTTGTCGCGGGAACTGCCCCACTTGCGCGCGATCTTGAATGCCCCCTCAATTGCCTCGGTGCCGCTGTTGCAGAAGAACACACGGGGGAAACCGGAGAGCCGCGTGAGCAGGGTAGCAAGCCGGACCTGTGGTTCTTGCACAAAGTAGTTGGAGACATGGATGTACCGCGCTGCCTGGTCGGTGATGGCCTGCAGCACGCGCGGATGGCCGTAACCCAGCGCGTTCACGGCGATGCCACCGAACATATCCAGATAGCGTTTGCCGTCGGCGGTGAACAGATAGGCTCCTTCGCCGCGGATGATCTCGAGTGGCAGCCGTTTGTAGGTGTGGAAGAACAGTTCGGTGTCGCGTTCGTGCAGTGTCATGGCGCATGTCTCCGCGGTGATTTTTGTGCTTGCATAATAATACACAAGTATGTATATTTATGCAAGAAAAAAAGGCCTGATCCATGCAGTGCGGTATTGTTGGTGCGTCCGGGTATACCGGCGGTGAGTTGCTGCGATTGCTTGCCCGTGCGGAGCAGGTGCGCGTCGTACGCGTGACCGCCAATGCATCCGCGGGAAAGCCGGTTGACAGTGTCCATGCATCGCTCAGGGGAGTCTACCCGCTCACCTTTGAAGAGTTCGGTGCAGAGCGGTTTGACGGCCTGGACTGCGTGTTTATCGGCCTTCCCTCAGGTGAGGCCATGCGTGTTGTTCCCGCTCTTCAGGACCGGGTCGGGAAGATCATCGACCTGGGTGGAGATTTCCGCCTTGCCGACGCGAAGGTGTACGAGGCGTACTACGGAAGGCCGCACACCGCGCCCGCGCTGCTCGGGAAAGCTGTGTACGGACTTCCGGAACTTCATCGAGATCGCATTCGCTCCGCCTCCCTGATCGCCAATCCCGGCTGCTATCCCACCAGCGCGATTCTGGGTCTCCTCCCTGCTCTGATGGAGAAGGTGATCCGGCCGGAGGGAATCGTTATCACCGCGATGTCCGGTGTGTCCGGTGCGGGGCGCTCCAGCAGTGTTGAGCTCAGTTTCACCGAAGTGAATGAGTCGATCCGTGCATACCGTGTAGGCAAGCACCAGCATCTGCCGGAGATCCGTTCGGTGCTGGAAGGCGCCGCAGGAGCACCCGTCTCCCTCTCTTTTGTTCCGCATCTTGTTCCCCTCACCAGGGGGATCTACACGACGATCCATGCCGATTTGCAGGGGCCATTCACCACCGGGGATGTGCTCTCGCTCTATGAACAGCACTATGCGGGTGAACCGTTCGTGCGTGTGCGGCGCGAGATCCCGGAGATCAAAGCGGTTGCCTACACGAATTTCTGTGACATGACGGCGATCGTGGAACCGGCGACCAAAAAACTGATCATCCTGTCCGTGATCGACAACCTCGTCAAAGGTGCGGCCGGGCAGGCCCTTCAAAACATGAACATCATGTTCGGCTATCCCGAACGGCACCTGTTGCAGTAAGGACTCGCATGAGCATCAACGACATCAAGGGTGGTATCACGTCGCCGCGCGGTTTTCAGGCTGCAGGCGTGCATTGTGGCATTAAGAAAGCGAAGAAAGACTTCGCGCTGGTCTATACCGCCGCTCCGGCCGTCGGGGCCGCGACGTTCACGACAAACGTCGTACAGGCGGCTCCGGTTCTTGTGGACAAGGAACTGTGTGCGCGGGGAGGCCGGTTCAAGGCTCTTGCCGTGAACAGTGGCAATGCGAATGCGTGTACCGGCGAACGGGGCATGCACGACGCGTGGGAAATGGTCCGTCTGACTGCTGAAGCGCTGAACATTCGCCAGGATGAGGTTCTTGTTTCATCCACAGGCGTGATCGGCCAGTATCTCTGTATGGAAAAGATTGCTGCGGGGATCACGCTCTCGGCGCAATCGCTCGGTACTGATGGTACATCCGCCGCGGAAGCAATCCGGACCACCGATACGTTCACCAAGGAAGCCGCCGTGCAGTTCGCGCACAACGGAGTGACGATAACGCTTGGAGGCATGGCAAAGGGTTCGGGGATGATTGCCCCGAACATGGCAACCATGCTGGCATTCGTGACCACCGACGCCAACATCGGCTCCGATGCGCTGCAGGAGGCCACACAGCGGTCGGTGGTACGATCGTTCAACAGGATTTCGGTCGATGGCGACATGAGTACCAACGACATGGTGATCGTGCTGGCGAATGGATTGGCCGGGAATCCCGGAATCGCGAAGCCCGCGGGCGAACTCTACGCCCTCTTTACAACCGCCCTTGAGCAGCTTCTGGTGACACTTTCCAAGATGATTGTCATGGATGGCGAGGGGGCCACCAAGTTTGTTGAGATCCGGATGCTCGGCGCTGCTTCGGAGAAGGAGGCTGATCAGGCGGCACGGGCAGTGGCGAATTCGAACCTTGTGAAAACCGCCATCCATGGCGAAGACGCAAACTGGGGGAGAATCCTCGCCGCCATGGGCTATTCGGGCATCACCTTCGATCCTGCGCTTGTCACAATCCATTTTGGCGATGTCCCCGTTCTTGGTCAGCACTACGCCTTTGACTTCTCGGAGGAGCGTGCAAAGCAGGTGCTCTCACAGCGGGAGATCGTCCTCACCATCGACCTGCATCGTGGTTCTGCATCTGCCACGTTCTGGACGTGCGATCTGTCGAAAGACTACGTCGCCATCAACGCAAACTACCGGACCTGACGCATGGTTCTCAGTACGGCAACAAAAACCGAAGTGCTCATCGAGGCGCTGCCTTACATCCAGCAGTATGAGCAGAAGACCTTTGTCATCAAGTATGGCGGTGCCGCCATGGTGGATGGCGAGCTGAAGGAAGCCTTCGCGCAGGATGTCACTCTTCTCAAGAAAATCGGCATCCGCATCATCATTGTGCACGGTGGCGGAAAGGACATCACCGATATCGCCGGCAGGCTTGGGATACCTTCACGTTTTGTGGATGGACAGCGGTACACGGATCCGGCGATGATGGACGTGGTCCAGATGGTGCTCGGCGGCAAGACAAACAAAGACATCGTTGCGCGCATCAATCAACATGACGGTGGGGCGGTGGGGATTTGCGGCATCGATGACGGTCTCCTCCAGGCGCGAAAACTGGAAGAGGGAGGAACCGACCTCGGTCTGGTCGGCGAGATCGTGCATGTCAACACGTCCTTCCTGGATCTGCTGTTCACGCATGAAATCATGCCGGTGATCGCTCCGCTCGGTGTTGATGACAAAGGTCAAGTCTACAACATCAATGCAGATATTGCTGCGGGGTGCATCGCGGAGGCATTGAAGGCCGAGAAGCTTGTCTATCTGAGCGACGTTGAGGGGGTGATGGCAAAAGGCACTTTGGTTCCTTCGGTGGATCGTGCCCACGCCGAGATGTTGATGAACGAAGGTGTGATCAGCAGCGGCATGTTGCCAAAGATTCGTTCGGCCTTTGCCGCCCTCGAGGCCGGTGTACGAAAAGTCCACATTATCGATGGGCGGGTAAAACATTCGCTGTTGCTGGAAATCTTCACTGACGAGGGTGTGGGTACGGAAGTGGTTCATTAACACGCCGAGGAATGATCCCATGGCCAAAACCGCGCGACAGTTTGCGATCAAGGAAATCATCAGCGCCCGCCCTATCAGTACGCAGAAAAATCTGCGTCGCGAGATCGGGAAGCGCGGGTTTCGCGTCACGCAGGCGACACTTTCGCGTGACATGCGCGAGCTGGGTGTGAGCCGGATTTCGCAGGCCGGGACCCTCCGGTACACAATTCCCGCAGCTGCGAGCATGACCGCCCTGACGCCGCTGGTGAGCGCGGAGGTGGTGTCCATCGATGCCAATGAATCGATCATTGTGGTTCACACACTCCCGGGATGCGCAAATACCGTGGGAGAATATGTCGATGTCCGGCGCTATCGGGATATCATCGGGACGGTGGCGGGGGATAATACGCTTCTGGTGGTGCCATCGTCGATGAAGAAGACAACACAGGTACTGCAATTTCTCAAACACACATTGATTGAAGGTGCAGCATGATCAAGGAACGGATTGTCGTTGCATATTCCGGCGGCCTCGACACGTCGGTGATGGTGCGCTGGCTGATCGAGAAGATGGACGCCGAGATCATTACGTTTACCGGTGATCTGGGGTACAGCCGTGAGCTGAATGGGGTGAAAGAGAAAGCGCTCCGCACCGGTGCGGTCCGCGCGTACGTCAGCGACTTGAAGAAAGAGTTTGTCGAACACTACGTGTTCCCCGCACTCAAGGCCGGTGCGATGTACGAGAAGGCCTATCCGATGGCGACCTCTCTGGGTCGCCCGTTGCTGGCGAAGGGGCTCGTGGAGGTGGCGCGCAAGGAGAAAGCCACCATGGTTGCCCATGGGTGCACGGGCAAAGGCAACGACCAGGTGCGTTTCGAGGTGTCTGTCTCGGCCCTCGCTCCCGACTTGAAGAACCTTGCCCCTTTACGCGAATGGGAATTCAAATCCCGCGAAGAGGAAATTGCCTACGCGCAAAGGCATGGGATTCCCGTTTCCGTGACGGTGAACAAGCCCTATTCCATTGACGACAACATCTGGGGTACGGCTGTGGAGTGCGGCGTCCTCGAGGATCCCATGGTGGAACCCCCGGCCGATGCATACCAGCGGACGGTGGCGCCCGAATCGGCGCCGGATGAGCCTGTGTATGTGGACATCGAGTTTGCAGCGGGTATTCCCGTCGCCGTCAACGGTACCGCCATGGAGGCCGTTGCACTTGTACAGGCGTTGAGCGACATTGGCGGTGCGCACGGCATAGGCCGCATTGACCTCGTAGAGAACCGCCTGGTCGGCATCAAGTCGCGTGAGATCTACGAAGCGCCCGCTGCGACCATTCTGCACTTTGCCCACACGGAGCTGGAACGGCTCACTCTGGACAAGTCGGTGTTTCACATGAAGAACCAGCTTGCCGCAGAGTATGCGAACCTGGTGTACAACGGGCTGTGGTTCACACCTCTCCGCCAGGCGCTGGATGCATTCGTGAATGAAACGCAGCGCCACGTGAACGGACTTGTGCGGTTGAAGCTCTACAAAGGCAACGTCATTATTGCCGGTCGGCAGTCGGTGCATTCACTGTACAATGCGAAGCTGGCGACCTATACCGAAGAAGATACGTTCGACCACAAAGCCTCGGAAGGATTCATCAAGATCTACGGCCTGCCGGTGAAGACCTATCATCAGGTCGAGCGCCAGGCTGCCGGTATGGTGACGCCGTCCGAATTGATGGCAACAACGGATCAGCATTCGTGAAAAACGTCCGCGGGCGTTTCCGGGCCCCACTGGACCCGGAAGCGCTCACATATTCAACATCTCTTCCAGTCGACCGGCAGCTGTACCGTGAGGATATTGCGGGCAGCGTTGCGCATGTGAAGATGCTTGCACGGCAGAGCATTATTCCGGCGACCGATGCACGCCGTATCATTGCGGCGTTGCGCGGAATTGAAAAGGAGATCGCCACCGGACGGTTGTCACTGGAGGCCAGGGGGCGCGGCCGGAACCGCATGGCTGCGGATGATATCCACATGGCGGTTGAGCAGCGCTTACGGGAGAAGCTCGGGTCGCGTGCGGGTGTCGTGCACACCGCCCGCAGCCGCAACGACCAGATTGCGCTGGATGAACGTCTGTATCTGCGTCGCAAAGTCAATGAGACGATGGGTGGGTTGCGGTTGTTGCAGCGGGCCTTGCTGGCCGTTGCGCGCCGGTATGAAGATGTCATCATGCCCGGCTATACGCATCTTCAACGGGCGCAACCCATCCTTGTTGCCCACCATCTGCTTGCCTATGTCGAAATGTTGCAGCGTGATATTGAACGCTTCCGGGGAATGCTGCCACGTGTCAGCCGCTCACCTCTGGGGGCGGCGGCTCTGGCCGGCACGTCCTTCCCGATCGATCGTCATTACGTTGCAGCTCTCCTCGGACTTGACGGCATTGTTGAGAACAGCATCGACGCCGTGAGCGACCGTGATGCAGTGATTGAATTTGTAGCGGCGTGCGCAATCGTGATGATGCATCTGAGCCGTTGTGGGGAAGAGCTCGTGATCTGGTCGTCGCAGGAATGGCGATTCGTTTCCATCGGCGACGCTTTCACGACGGGCAGCAGCATCATGCCGCAAAAGAAGAACCCTGATATAGCCGAGCTGGTGCGTGGCAAAACCGGCAGGGTATATGGAGATTTAATGACATTGCTGACGGTGATGAAGGGATTGCCTCTTGCGTACAACCGGGATATGCAGGAGGACAAAGAGTTTTTGTTTGATGCCGCAGACACGGTGGTGTCGTCGCTGC
This sequence comes from Ignavibacteriota bacterium, assembly GCA_003162215.1. Taxonomy (GTDB): domain Bacteria; phylum Bacteroidota; class Ignavibacteria; order UBA10030; family UBA6906; genus Fen-1255. Next base: position 28,169 of record PMMO01000116.1, on the reverse strand, counting down.
GGGTGACGGCAAAGATGATGCGAACTGTGAAATTTCGCCGGGATCGCTTCGAGGCGGAACTGGAGGGGGATCCGTTGCTGGCTACGGAGATTGCGGACTATCTTGTACGAAAGGGGATGCCGTTTCGCACTGCGCATGGCATCACCGGAGACATCGTTCGCTCGTGTGGTGACGCAGGTCGCTCTCTTTCCACATTGACGCTGAAGGAATTTCGCAATTACGCAACAGCATTCGACCGCGACGTTCTTGCGCTTCTCTCGCCGCGTGCTTCACTTGCGGCAAAACGATCGAGGGGTTCCACCTCCCCGGCAGAAGTGCGTTCCGCGTTGACCCGCTGGGAATCCCGTCTGCGTCGCTCCTGAGTACTCGCTATGCCCCTCCTTCCATTTCTTTCTTTGCCGAAAAGCCGTATCTTCTCCTGCCACACGTTCACCATCACATCACGCCCGAATACATGGATCCTCTTGTCATTGGTATTGCCGGTGGGACCGGCTCCGGGAAAACAACGGTCACGGAGGCAATTCTTGACCGTCTCGATAAAACCCGTGTCGTTGTGATTCAGCACGATTCCTACTACAGAGATCTGAGCGCCTACGGCGGAATAACGCCGGCGACGATAAACTTCGACCATCCCGACTCCCTGGAGACCCCCCTGATGATCCGGCATATCAGGGAGTTAAAGGCTGGGCGCAGCATCGATGAACCTATCTACAATTTTACGACCCATCGCCGTCTGGACTCCACCCACCGTCTCGACCCCAGGGAGATTATCATTATCGACGGCATCCTGATTTTCATCGACAAAGAGCTGCGCGAACTCATGGATATCAAAATCTTCGTGGATACGGATGCTGATGAACGCTTGATCCGCAGGATTCGCAGGGATATTCTTGAGCGTGGGCGTTCGATGGAGTCCGTGATGCAGCAGTACATGAGCACGGTGAAGCCGATGCACCTCGAATTTGTAGAGCCGAGCAAACACTGGGCCGATGTGATCATACCCCGGGGCGCGATGAACACGGTGGCGATCGACATGGTGGTGAGCAAGATTGCGATGATGCTCAGGGCCGGGGATTGAAATCCACAACTCTTCAGGAGCTGTCATGAACCTGGACAACCATATTGTGAGCGCGGGATCGACGGTGTTGTTGAAAGACCATGACCCCGACGATACAGGGAAATATAAGAGCAAAGAAGACGCAGCAAAAGATTTGCAGGCTGATGTCGAAACACTGACTGCATTGCAGGATGTTCTCTATGCGGGAAACAGCCATGCGCTTCTCCTGATCTTCCAGGCGATGGATGCGGCCGGCAAGGACAGCGTGATCAAGCATGTGATGTCGGGCGTGAATCCTCAGGGGTGTCAGGTCGTCAGCTTCAAGGTGCCGTCGGCAGAAGAGCTTGACCACGACTATCTCTGGCGTTCTCTCAAGGCTTTGCCTGAGCGGGGACGCATCGGCATTTTCAACCGTTCCTACTACGAAGAAGTGCTTGTGGTGCGTGTCCATCCGGAATTTCTCCAGAAGCAGAGTATTCCCGGGGATGATGTCAAGGGCAGTCTCTGGAAGAAAAGATATGAAGACATTAACGCCGTCGAGAAATACCTTTCACGCAACGGCACGGTGATCCTGAAGTTTTTTCTCAACGTTTCCAGGAAAGAGCAAAAAGAACGGTTCCTCGAACGCATGAATACGCCGGAGAAGAATTGGAAGTACTCAGCGGCGGATGTGAAAGAGCGTTCGTACTGGAAGGAATATATGAGTGCCTACGAAGAGATGCTGGGAAGCACCAGTACGCAGTGGGCTCCCTGGCATGTCATTCCCGCGGATCACAAGTGGTTCACGCGCGTACTTGTCGCACGGATCATCATCGACAAGCTCAAATCCCTCAAGCTTTCCTATCCACGCCTGACAGAACAGCAGCAGGCGGATCTGCTCAAAGCGAAGGAATCGCTCCTTCGCGAGTGAGGCACACATCACACACCCGTCTCCGCCCTTGCGGGCAAAGATACTTCTTGCATTTCTCGCGATCTACATCATCTGGGGATCGACCTACCTCTTTATCCGCTTCGGTGTAGAAACGTTGCCGCCATTCATGATGGCGGGGGCACGATTCATCGTTGCGGGATCAGTACTCTACGGCTGGAATCGGTGGCGCGGTATGCCTGCGCCAACAATGCTGCAGTGGCGCTCGGCGACGATCATCGGTGCACTGTTGCTGCTTGTTGGTAATGGAGGGGTGACCTGGGCTGAGCAGATGATTCCGTCAGGTGTCACTGCGCTGCTTATCAGCACGTCGCCGATCTGGTTTGTCGTTCTGGATTGGATCTGGTTCGGTGCGGCCAGGCCGACGGGGAAGGTGGTGGCCGGATTGACAATGGGGCTGGCAGGTGTCGTCTGGTTGATCGGTCCCGACAGGATTTTGCATGGCGGTGGGTTCCCGCTCAGCGGGATACTTGTATTGATGCTGGCCACTTTTTCCTGGGCGGCAGGGTCGCTCTATTCGCGCCGCGCATCGCTTCCCTCATCTCCGTTCATGGCGACAGCAATAGAGATGGTGGGCGGGGGTGCATTGCTTCTCGCTGTAAGTGCTCTTACCGGTGAACCATGGCGTCTTGACCCTTCGACGGTTGCTCTCAAATCATTGGTTGCCGTGGGGTATCTTGTCGTCTTTGGGTCGTTGGTGGGATTCACTGCATATGTCTGGTTGCTGCGCGTTGTCTCGCCCGCACGGGTTTCGACCTACGCGTTCGTCAATCCCGTGATTGCAGTATTCCTTGGCTGGACACTCGGCGGGGAAGAGTTTACAGCGCGCATGGGACTTGCGGCGCTGGTTATCGTGGGGGGCGTGGTGCTGATTGTGATGAGACCGGCCGGCAAGAAACAAGAGATCCGTTAGAGCTGCTCAATAGCCTTCAAGAGCCGGGCCAGGTCAAGGGGTTTTTGCAGGAATGCATCGACACCGGCAGCAAGGATCTCGGCAGGCGAGTAAAATTGCGAATATGCCGTTACCATGATGACGGGCAGCTGCGGATAGCCGGCCTTCGCCCGTCGCGTGAATTGGAGTCCGTTCACCCTCGGCATATCGAGATCCACGATGGCAAGATGAATAAGCGTGCGTTCGAGCACTTCGAGCGCTTCCTGTCCATCCACCGCTTCAAACACGGCGAAACCTTTCCCTTCAAGAATCTCCTTCAGTAGCAGCCGCGCTTCCGCATTGTCATCGATCACAAGGATGTGAGCACCCGTCTTCATGCGGAGTTCTCTTTTCCCTCCCGGTATAAACCGGAGAACCCTGCAGAAATTTCCCTGACCGCAGTTGCTATTGCGTGCATCTCATCGGCGGTGTTGTAGAAATGCGGTGAGAAGCGCACGCACCCCTCGCGGACTGCAGCTGTGATGTGACGGCGCTGAAGTTCCTTGCTGAGTGTTTTCGACGCTTCCGGTTGGGATGTGCGGATCGTCACGATGCCGGCACGATGGTGGGCAGAACGGGGAGTGATGGGTGTAATTCCCGGGATTGCGCAAAATGCATCCAGCAAAATGCCGGTAAGCGCCGCAAGGTGCTGTTCGATCCGATCGAGACCGAATTCAAGCAATGTACCCAGTGAGGCATGCATGGCATGGAGACAGGACATATACAGGGACCCCCCCTCGTACCGCCGCGCACCCGCAGCAAGAGGCTGATCGAGTGCATGGAATTCCCACGGATCGTGCACGGAGAGCCAGCCGAGATGCGTTTGCCGAACCTTTTCCTGCAGGGCAGCGGTGAGATAGAGAAACCCGACTCCCTGCGTGGCCATTTGCCACTTTTGCGCTCCGGCAGCCAGGGCGTCGATGTGCATCGCCTGAACGTCGGTCTGCGCCGCACCCACTGACTGGATCCCATCGACCACGAAGATGACACCCCGTTCACGGCACAGTCGACCGATTGCGGCAAGATCAGCCTTATATCCTGACAGAAATTGTACCGCACTCAGGCCGAGAACGCGCGTACGCGGCGTGAGCGCACGCGCAATATCTTCCACGGTAACAACACCTGCCGCTGCGTGCAGGAAGTCCAGTTCGACGCCAAGTCGTTTGAGGTTGATATACGGATACAGGTTCGCCGGGAATTCTGCATCATTCAACAGCACACGATCGCCGATATGCCATTGGAGGCCCGAGGCGATCACGTTCAGTGCATCGGAGGTATTGCCCAGGAGCGCGATGCGGTCGGTCCCCTCCGCATTGATCGTCTTCCGGACCGCTTCACGGAGCTCATCCACCATCTTGACGTCGGACCAATACGTATCGATATCCCCGGTTGTTCGTGCATCCATGTGCCGCTGGAGTGCGGCGACGACGCGGGTGGAATAGGGGCTCGTAGCGGCATGATTCACATAGATGCGACCGCTTGCGAGATAAGGAAAAAGCGCCCGTGCCCGCGTGAGCGTCTCAGGATCAAACATAACCATCGGAGGGAACCCGTTTTCGTTTGCAATACAATTTCGAGAAAAACGATCGAAAATGAAAGTGTTTCAGAATTCCACCAGCACCGTCTGTACGCCGTTATGGGGAGTCGGGACCTGCACCTTTGCTCCATTCACTGTCACCGGCGCGCCCGGTTCCTCAAGGAAATTCGTCAGACGAACGCGTTTGGGTTGCGTGGGGAGTTCAAGCTCCGCAGTTGACTGGAGACCTTCGGTCTCGTACCATTGGATCACCCATGCATTGGAATCCTCCGCACGCTTGACTGTGGTAAGCACGAGATTCGATGGCGACAACCGGACGAACGACTGACGGGCAGGGAGCGGTCCTGCATGCACATCGGTGAAGAGTGCAAGAAGCGGCGTGTTGAATTCATATCCCCTCTCGACCACACCCGCATCCCGCCATGATCCATTGTGCGGCAGCAGGGCATAGTTCATCGTGTGTTTTCCGCGATCAGCCAATGGATCGGGCCATTTCGGAGAACGCAAGAGGGAAAGACGCATCGTGTTTCCCTTGATGTCGTACCCATACTTGGCGCTGTTCAGCAATGCGACACCATAGCCGGCGGCCGACACATCGGCCCACCGGAGGGCGGGGACTTCCCGCTTCGCTGTTTCCCAGCTGTTCCGAAGCTGCGTTGAGCGGGTGATTGTGCCGTACGGTATCTCGTAGGTGGCAACGGAATCCTGCACAGTAAGAGGGAATGCGACCTTCAGCATCGTCTTTTCTTCCCACCAATCGGCATCGGTGCGGAATTCAATGCGATCGAGCCCGTTGTACAAAATGATATCCTGTGTGAAGAACGACGAAGGGAAGTCCTCGGTGGGGAATTCCTTCTTTGTGCCGGGTTTCAGGTACGTATGTTCGACCCGCACAATCGTCCGGACAGGTCCCTGCTCGACGATGCGCGCACCCCGATAGGTCATCGGGTACTTCGTCCCGGTCAGCCCGAGATTCCAGGCGTCCCATGCCGTGGGTTTGTCTTCGAGAAGCTGAAGCTCGTTGCCAGGACCTGCAAGAAGCTCGCGTCCACTTTTCTTTTCGACGATGCTGTGCAGCCATCCGGTCGCTTGGTCGATGCTCACGCGGAACACATCATTCTCTAGCGTTCCCGCAAAATCAGATTCCGGAAAAACCTTAAGTTCGGGCGCCGGACGAACGGTGAAGACGGAATATCCCATGGAAGGGACATGTGGCGCAATGAAAAGAAGCTCGCGAGCGTACTTCGATGTCCGGACCGTCTGACTCGGCAGCGTGGCGCCGTCATGATTCAGCACGGTGTACGAGCCGGTCTCGTCTTCAGGCAGCGGAACGCGGACAAGGTCGGTCCGTTCCCAGGCAAGTGGATTGAACACCACAAGCGGTGTGCCTGCGGTAGATGCGGTGGTATTCGTGCGGCTGGCCAGATACTGAAGGGCGTTCTGAAGCTTACGGTTGCCGGTTTCGCGGACCTGCTGATGTGTCTCGGTGGCGTCGACATAGACTTCGTGAATGGACGAACCGGGGAGGATGTCGTGGAACTGCATCAGCAGGAGATCCTGCCATGCTCCTTGAAGTTCTTCTTGCGGGTACTTCGCCCCGGAAAGTGCTGCACATGCACTGAATCTTTCGGCATTCGTCAGGAGTGTTTCCCCTTCTCGGTTGAACCTCTTCATCGCTGCCTGTGTGGTAAATGTTCCCTGGTGATATTCCAGGTAGAGTTCATCCTTCCACACGGGCAGAGTCGCCAGATTCTGTGTTGACAACCAGTTGATATACGTGCTGGCCGTGCCGTATTCGATCCGTGGATAAATGTCGAGATTCTTCAGGTTCTCGATGCGCTGAATCATTTCGAGTGACGGGCCGCCTCCATGATCTCCGACGCCAAACAGAATCAGCATTTTGGCAAATCCGGTATTTGCTTCGAACTGGCGAAGCCAGTCGACCAGGCCGTACGGGTCATCGATTGTATTGACGTAGTCGAAAGGGAAATAGCTGAGAATGCGCGAACCGTCGTNNACCCGATGGGGAAACACATTCGTTTCATTCCAGCCGATTTTCTGCGTGATGAACGCGGTGATGCCCGCCTGTGTGTAGAACATCGGCATGTTGCCGTTGTAGCCGAACGAGTCGGGGTTCCATCCGATTTTCACGTCGCTGCCGAATTTTGAACGGAAGTAGCGCTTGCCGTAGAGCAGGTGACGAGCCCACGCCTCACCCGCCGGAAGGTTGCAATCCGGTTCCACCCACATGCCGCCAACGATTTCCCATCGCCCTTCTTTGACACGTTCCGCAATCTTCTTGAACAGTTCAGGCTGCTGGTGTTCCATCCAATTGTAGTAGGCTGCCGAGCTCTGGGTGTAGGTGAAGTCGGGGCGCAGGTTCATCATGTTGAGGACGGAGGAGAATGTCCTTTTGCATACTTCCCATGTTTCCCGCTCACGCCAGAGCCATGCCGCATCGATATGTGCGTTGGCATCGAAGTAGAGGGTGAACGATTGTGCAAACGAACGGAATGGAGCGAGCCCGGCCCGGAAACGGGTGAGGGTTTCCAGTATCTGAGCACGGGTGCCTGTGCGGAGCGTCTTCAGATCCACTGCGCCAGCCAGGCGCTGAAGTTCATCTGCCAGGCGTTCTTTTTGCTTCGGATCGGTCTTGCCTAAGTCTGTCCCGGGATCAAACCGTTGCCGTGCGTTTGTCTGATAGGTGTCCTTCGACAGCAGTTTCTGGCCAACCTTCAGGCTCAGGGCAATTCCTTCCGCGGTTGTGGCAAATGTGTCGGCAAGTTCGGTGTGAAGTCGCGCGCGCAGAAGCCGGAGCGGGCCGCCCGTGTTGATGGCCTTGAGTGCGACGAGGAAGTGCTGCCCCGGTTTGGCGTTCGCGGTCAGATCGTACTCTCCATCCCAATTGACCTTTCCCACGGATTTGCCGTTGATCCAGAGATATGCGTAATCATCAACAGTGAGGAGAAGACGGATCTTGCCTTTCACCGGCGTCCCGAGAAAGGCGGCGGGGAGAATGATATCCTTCCTGATCCAGCAGGAATCGAGTTTGAGAGACTGGTTGATGGTCAGCGCCGGCCAGGCATGATCATCAAACCCGGAAGAAGTGGGATCCCCGGCAAAGGACTCAGAATAGCGCCATGTCGTGAGTGTTCCGGTGGACTGGTAAGAAAGTTCATCGACAACTCTGTCTACAGGAGATTGCGCCAGGCCCAGTGCTGTCACTGTACCGAGCATAAAGAAAAAGATAGGGGTTTTCATGAAGGATCTCCGGAAGTAGGGGTCAGGCCGCCGACGATTCACGTGATGTGTGTGGTGCTCCAGGATGGTGGGAGAGTATACGAAAAAATGAGCGAATTACCAATCACAGGAACGCCATGCCACGCATGCCATGCTGCGCCGGCGCGTTTCTTGCTTTCACAAACTCGCTTGGCTATATTCGGTGGTGATCACTTTTCGATCCATTCTGCTGCGCGCAGCACTTGTCGTCTTCAGTGGAGTCGGTCTCTTCATCATCACCGACGTGCTCTTTCCCCTGCCTCCCATGAGGCCGTACTCTCTTGTTGTCGAGGACAGGAATGGCAAGTTTTTGCAGGCCTTCCGAGCGGGCGACGGTATCTGGCGTCTTCGCACGTCTCCCGGAGAAATTCCCGATCGTTTGAAGAGGATGCTTCTTGCCAAGGAGGATCGCTGGTTTTACTATCATCCCGGCATCAATCCTGTCGCAGTTGTTCGTGCGGTCCTTCAGAATAGTATATCGGGGCGGCGCATGTCGGGTGCTTCGACGATCACCATGCAGATCGCACGGATGCTGGAACCGAAGGAACGGACTTACGGAAGCAAGCTGGCCGAAATGTTCCGGGCACTTCAGCTGGAGTGGCGATACTCGAAGGATGAGCTTCTGGAAATGTACCTCTCCACAATTCCGCTCGGAGGAAACATTGAGGGGTTGCGCTCGGCATCGCTGTTGTACTATCAGACGCCCCTCGAGCGTTTGAACATCGCCCGCCTTATCGATCTGATCCTGATTCCGAATGATCCGAACGGCTTGCGGCCCGACAAATGCGGGGAGGTACTCCTTGCGTCGCGCATCCGGCACGCATCTGCGTGGCAGGCAATGGGGCTGATTTCTGAGGAGGATTCGTCCGTCATCTGGTCGACCCCGGCTAACGCTTCGCGCGGTACGCTGCCACGGGAGACGCCGCAGTTTGCCGCCCGGATTCAATCGTTCTCAAAACATCAATCGGACATCCGGAGTTCATTGGACCTCGATCTGCAGCACCGGGTTGCCGCCCTGCTGGCGCAGCATCTGCGCACATGGAAACGTATCGGCGTGAACAATGGCGCTGTGCTCGTTGTCGCCAACGCAACACGAGAGATTCGTGCGTATGTCGGGACGGGGGATTTTGACGACGATGTGTCCGGCGGCCAGGTGGATGCCGTGCGTGCCATCCGGTCTCCGGGATCGACGTTGAAGCCGTTTCTCTATGCCATCGAAATGGAAAAGGGGACGCTCACACCCCGCACGATGTTGCTCGATACACCGTACGATGCCGAAGGGTTCTATGCAGAGAATTACGATGGCACGTACAGCGGTCTCGTGTATGCATCAGAAGCCCTGCAGCGATCGCTCAATGTGCCAATGGTGCGGCTCTTAAAGAAATCCGGATTGTCATCATTTGTGGATTTTCTCGGTGGGATGGGGATCTCCTCGGTCACCGACCAGCGGCCGCAGCTCGGGCTCAGCATGATTCTTGGAGGGTGCGGAGTCACGCTCGAAGAGATGACGGCCGCGTATGCGACATTTCCGGCAGGTGGCGTATACCGTCCGCTCCGATTTGTCTCCGATGCCCCGCTCGACACGACTCAGGATCGGCGTGTTTTCAGTGCCGCGACCGCGTACATGGTGACGGATATTCTTTCGGGACTGGAGCGCCCGGATCTGCCGAACAACTTCGAATCGGCAATGACGCTTCCGAAGGTGGCATTTAAGACCGGGACGAGTTACGGGCGGNNGGGCGGCGAGATGCGTGGTGCATGGGGTATTCGTCGGAATTCACGGTCGGCGTCTGGATTGGCAACGTCAACAATCGCGGGAACCCGGAACTTGTAGGGAGCAAATCTGCCGCGCCTCTGCTCATAGACGTTTTCACGTCGATTTCCCGCTCACCGAACAAGGAAATACTCCCCTATTCCCGGGAGTTGCGTTTGCGGAAGGTGTGTGCGTTGAGCGGGCTTCTTCCCTCCCCCCGGTGTGCGCGGCTCATTGATGACTACAGTTCTTCGACAACTTCGCAGACACGGCAATGCGATATGTGCCGCGAAGTGTTGCTGTCGCCGGACCACAGCATAAGCTATTGTTCGTCGTGTCTTGGGAATCATCCGTACGAGACGACAACCATGGTGCAGTATCCACCGGAGTTGCTCCATTTTTGGAACCGGCAGGGAGTGCGCCACACTGTCGTGCCACCACATAATCCTGAATGTGCCCGGATTGCGATGGGAGAGGGCCCCAAGATCATCAGTCCAGGTGATCGTATGACATACTATCTTGATCCGCGGGCCGGAGGTTTGCCGTTCCAGGCCGGGTCGAGCGTAGACGTTCGTGAACACCGGTGGTACCTGGATGATGCGTATCTGGGCACCAGGAAGCCCGGTGACAAGTTGTTTGTCGACGTGAACGAAGGCGACCATACCATTGCCTGTTTGGATGACCGTGGACGCATGTCGTCGGTGCATGTGACGGTGAAGGCGATTGGAAAAGAATAGATGAAGACCACGAAAGGTACACCCATGAAGCGATTCCGGTTTTTGTCGATCCTCTTTCTTCTTGCGGCATTCGCTCTGCAATGTGGCGGACCTGACGCCAATATTCTGCGTGTCACTTCGGCGTTTCCCGCGGGTGTTGTGGGTCGCGATGCCATGATACCCGTAACCTTTTCCCGTGCTGTGGTACCGATGGATTCTGTGAACCAGTGGACGGAAACGCCCTTTATCAGCTTCACGCCGTCAATCACCGGGAAGTTCGTCTGGGAAGACACTACGAAGCTCGTGTTCAGTCCCGACGGCCAGCTGCCGGGGGATGCGCATTTCACGGCAAAGCTGAACACGGCATTGCTGGCGCAAATGTCCGGCGCAAAGGGATTTGAAGGATCCGGGGAGTTCACCTTCTCCACCGAGAGTTTCACCATGCGACAGGCGGAATTCTTCTACGACCGCATCGGCGAGAAACGCCAGGTTGGCATCAGGGCAAACCTCGAATTCACTTACGCCGTCAACCCGCAGGATATTCCGGCCAACATCAAGCTCACGATCGACAATGAACAGCAGACGATTGGAAAAGTGATGACCTCGGAGAAGAGCAAGGTGATCGCTCTCGAGATCGGCACCGTGACGCAGCTTGAGAAGGAGCGCGATATCGCGATCGCATTCGGTGAGGGGTTGGTGTCACCGGAGACGCAAACGCATATCATGACGGGAAAGCCGTTCGTGTATCATATGCCTGCGCTGGGTGAGGTGCAGATCTATGGCCACGAGTCCGGCACCGACGGTACTCTCGGATGGATCAAAGTGCGCACTTCACAGGAGATTGACTCCGCGATGATACGCCGGCACGTGGTGCTCGAACCGGCCCGTTCCTTTGCCGTACGGAACGATGGTGATGGTTTTACCCTTCAGGGGACTTTCGAACCCGGCGCGGCACTCCGTTTGCGCGTCACCGCCGGGATGGAAAGCGTCCTGGGGGGGAAGACCCAGCATGAGTATGAAGCGGAAATCGTGATGGGCAACGTTGCGCCGTCATTCGGCTTTGCTTCAGGGCCGGGAACGTACATGTTGCTGGGCGGCCAGCATAAAGTGGAAATCACCACGATCAACATGCCCCGCCTTGCAGTCCGCGTCAGCCAGGTGTTTCAGAACAACCTGGTCTACTTCATTGACAATGGTCGCTATTACGATTATTCGTATGGTGACTACGATGAAGAATCCGGAGGCAGCCGCCGAATCAGTCCGAAGTATCGCTACTCTGTCGGCAACTACGGAAGACAGCTCAGTTTCGATACACTCAGTATTGCCAGCCCTGCCAATCGTCACGTCGGCACGTGGTTCGACCTTCAGCCGTTTCTCTCGACCGGCTACAAAGGATACTATGTCATCGAGATTGCCGATCCGGCTCAGGGATGGCGTTCGACGTCCAAGCTTGTGGCTGTTTCTGACATCGGGATGATCGTGAAGCAGAGCGCGAAAGAGCTTGTGGTCTTTACCACGAATCTTGTGACGACCGAACCGGCGGCGGCTGTGCGGGTGACGTTGCATTCCACCAACAATCAGGTAATGGGCACGGCGACGACCGATCGTGACGGTGTTGCACGCTTTGCTGATTTTGCATCGCAGACAAAGGACTTCACCCTGAAACTGGTGACTGCGGAAACGGATGCCGACTACAACTTCATCAATCTTGAAGACTACAGGGTGGAAACATCGCGTTTCGATGTTGCCGGCCGTCATGACGAGGCGGGGCAGTACGACGCCCTCCTCTACGGTGATCGAAACATTTACCGGCCGGGTGAAAAGATCGTTGTCTCCGGATTCGTTCGCGATCTTGCCCATCCTCTGCCTGCCTCAATGCCTGTGCGACTGAAGGTGTTCAATCCGCAGGGAACAATGGTGCAGGAAACCCAGCATGTATTGAATCCCGAAGGCTCATTCGAGACGTCGATGGGAACCCAATCGTCGTCACTGACCGGCGAATACCGGTTCGAGCTCTATACCGGCAACAACCTGTTTCTCGCGTCATACAAAGTCAGCGTGGAAGACTTTGTGCCTGATCGGTTACGGGTGATGTTGACCCCGTCTGCCGCGGAAGCGCGACCTGGAGAAACCATCCGGTACGACCTGCAGGCGATGAACTTCTTCGGACCGCCTGCGGCCGGGCGCACATGGGAATTCGAAGGCTCATTTGTTGCGATGCCGTTTGTTTCGAAAGCGTTCCCCGATTTCCGTTTTTCGGATGATGCGGCACCGGTGTACAAGGGTGAGCCTGTTATTCTCAACGGCAAGACCGACGAGGAAGGGAAGGCGCAATGTGCGTTCACCCTTCCCGGGAATCTCACTGCCTCAGGAATGCTGAAGGCGCGAGGGCGGGTTGCGGTGTTCGATGAATCGGGCAGACCGGTCTATCAGGGAGCGCAAACCCTGGTGTATCCCAAACCGTATTTCATCGGGATCAAGAACCTGGGCGCATACTATCTTGCGCCCAACACGCCCCAGAAGATGCAACTGGTTGCCGTGGATGTCCACGACAAAGCCATCCAGGGCTTCTCAGCGAAAGTGGACATTGTGCGATACGAATGGCACTCCGTCCTCAGACAACACCCGGACACCAAGACCCTGCGGTACGTGTCTGAACGCATGGAGATTGTTGAACGCAGCGACGTTGTGGCGCTCGGCAAGGATCCTCTCGATGTCGTCTACACGGCATCCCGTTCGGGTGACTATGTTGTTCGCGTGACAAAGGCGGGAGACGTCGGCTACAACCAGTTCCAGTTCTACGCTTACAGCTGGGGGACATCGGATCTCACATCATTCGAGGTGGACCCTGAAGCAAGGGTGGATATTGTCCTTGATAAGAAGACATATGCCCCGGGGGACAAGGCCCACGTGCTGTTTCAGACGCCCTTCAGCGGCAAACTTCTTGTGTCGGTGGAGCGCAACGGCTTGTTCATGTATCGCTACCTTGACGTTGTGAACAATGCCGCCTCAATGGACATAGCGGTGGAAGAACAGTTCCTGCCGAACGTGTACGTGACGGCGGTACTCTTCCGCAAGATCACCGACATGAGTATTCCGTTGATGGCGGGACATGGCATTGCTCCGTTGATGGTCGAGAAACCATCCAACAACATCGATGTCACGATCCAGGCGCCGGAGAAAATCCGGCCGCGGACAAAACAGAAAGTCACGGTCCTCACCGGCAATGAGGGCAATGTCTACCTGACGCTCGCGGCTGTTGATGAGGGCATCTGCCAGGTGAAGAATTACAGGACGCCCGATCCGTACGGCTTCTTCTACGCACGGAAGGCGCTCGAAACGGAGACTGCCGACTTCTTCAAACATCTCCTTCCCGAGCCGGACAAGGGAAAGCAGCGTAGCAGCACCGGCGGCGGTGAGGCGGAGATGGGGAAGAAGACGAACCCGCTTGGCGTTCAGCGGTTCAAACCGTTGGCCATCTGGTCCGGCATCAGGCAATCGAAGGGGAATGGCGAAACGGACGTTGTGCTGGACATTCCGGAGTTCAGCGGCGAAGTGCGACTGATGGCGTTTGCCTACAAGGGGAATCGCTTCGGATCGGCGCAGAAGCCCATGAAGGTGGCTGATCCCATCGTCATTACCCCGGCTCTGCCGCGCTTCCTGAGCCCCGGTGACTCCGTGCTCATGCCGATCACCGCGTTCAACACGACGGCCAACCCGACTTCCCTGACGTTTGAGATTGAGACAACCGGTGGAGTAGTGGCGCAAGCGAAGACGGCATCATTGGAGGTGGGTGCGAATCAGGAACGGTATGCCGTCGTTACCCTCCGTGCGACCAATGCCATCGGCAAGGCTACGGTGAAAGTACGGACAAAGGCGTTTGGCGAGTCACTCGAATCAGTGACCGAACTTGCAGTGCGTCCCGTGGCACCATTTTCCACCGATGCCATCACGGGGTACATCGAGGGTGGGAAGTCGGTGAGTCATCCCATCACTGACGCCTATCTCCCGCAGAATCGTCGGGCGTATATTTCGCTCAGCCCGTACCCTGTGGTGAATTTTGCGAAGGAATTGAAATCGCTGCTCGGGTATCCCCATGGCTGCCTCGAGCAGACAGTGTCCAAGGCCTTTCCGCAAATCTACCTTCGGGACATCGCCTCGGTGATTGCACCGACAGCGCTGACATCCGGGAGTCCGAGCTATTATGTGAATGAAGCCATTACGAAGATTACCGGGATGCAGCTTCACGACGGATCATTTGCCTACTGGCCGGGCGGAAGTGAATCCAACCCATGGACTACGGTGTATGCTACGCACTTCCTCTTCGAAGCCCAACGGGCCGGGTATGCTGTGATGGAAGGAACGTTGAAGCGTGCTCTGGATGCGGTCGGCAGGATCGCCCGTGACAAGAAGACGGAAGACTATTATTCCTACGAGGCAAACCGTATAACCGTCCGCAGGATTGCGGCAAAGAGCTCGGTGTATGCGCTCTATACCCTTGCGCTGGCGGGCAGGTCCGAACGTCCGGTAATGGACTTCTATCGCGGTGAACGTTCATTGCTGACGGCTGACACACGCCACCTGCTGGCCGGCGCCTATGCCCTTGCCGGCGATCGTCGCACCGCGACGGAAATATTGCCCGCGCAGTTTGCGGTGGAGTCTCCGGTGCGCACTGCCGGCGACGATTTTGATTCGCAGGTCCGCGCGATGGCGTTGATGCTGACCACGCTGCTCGAAACCGATCCCGGCAATCCGAACATACCACGCATGATGGAATATCTCTCCAAGAACTACCAGCAGGATGCCTGGTACAGCACACAGGATAATGCGTTCACGCTTCTTGCATTCGGCAAAGCGGCACGGATGGCATCGGCGACAAAGGTCACCGGCGTGGTGAGCGTGGGAGAGAAGAAATACGCATACAGCGGTGGTACACAACGGATCGATTTCGAACCGTACGGGAAAACGGTTACCGTGGCACTTCAGGGAACCGGCCGTGTATACTATACCATTGCCGTTGAGGGCATCAGAACCGATGATGTCGTGAAGATGGAAGATCGCAATTTGCAGATCCGCCGGGAATTCCTTGATCGCAGCGGTTCAACGGTAAATATCGCGCATGTCCGCCAAAATGACCTTCTGGTGGTGCGACTGACGCTTACGTCAAGTGTTGACAAGCTGGCGTATGTCGCCATAAGTGATCTCCTGCCGGCAGGTTTTGAGATCGAAAACCCGCGGATTACCGAGACGACCAGCTACTCGTTTATTCAGAATCCGGCAATAGCGGAGTATATGGATATCCGTGACGATCGGATTCTCCTGTATACAAGCTTCCGTGGCGGCAAGCGACAACAGCAGTTCTATTATGCGGTTCGGGCTGTAACGCCGGGGACGTTTGTGTTGCCGCCGGTCAATGCAGAAGCGATGTACGATGCGAACTACTCGTCAACAAGCGGTCAGGGGAGTGTTCGTGTAGTGCGGTAGGGCAACAAAAGCAGTGGTGGGTGCGTACAATGTGTAGTGTGGTCCACCCTGTCAGGGCTCATTCTCTACTATGCGAAAGGACGACTATGGACTCCTCTGCTCCTCCTCCGACACCGACTCCCCCATCCCGTCAACGGGATCACGGAGGGTTGATTGGTGGTCTGGTTCTCGTTGTTTTGGGGTTATTGTTCCTTGGCAACAATATCCTTCCCGATTTCCGTTTTGGAGACTACTGGCCGGTGATTCTCATCGTGATCGGCGGAGCACTGCTCTGGAAATCGCGAAATGAAGTGAAGCAATAAGGAGGCCCCATGAAAACAGGGCGTGTATTTTGGGGAGTATTCTTCCTGACGCTGGGTGTCGCCTTCTTGTTGGAGCGTTTTGGTGTGTTAAACCTCCAGTGGCAACATGCATGGCGGTACTGGCCGGTGGTGTTGATCGCATGGGGTGCGGCCATTCTCTTCGGCGGAAAGGCCGTCAAACTCATTGCGGTTGTTGTCGCGGCAGCCGTGCTGGCGCTTGTCGTCGTTGCATTGCTCAGTTTCTCCTGGGCCGACGATGCGTGGGAACATGGAGCTATCACACAGGAACAGGTCTTGCGTGAAGACTATGTGCCCGGCAGCTCACACGCCAGTTTCAAGCTGGAGTCGGGCGCCGGATCGTTCACGATCGAAGATACGACCGCGGACTTCGTGTCGGTGCACACCACCACGAGTTTCGGGAAGTATTCGCTTGAACGGGAGGGTGGACTTCAGGGAACGGAGTTCGCACTGCGACTGAAAGGCGTGCGCAGGGGGTGGCCACCGGGACGTATGCGCAATCAGGCCGAGGTGCATTTGAACAGAGGGCCGGTGTGGGATCTCGACCTTGACGTCGGTGCAGCCAAGATGCGGTGTGATCTGAGTCCATTCAAGGTGGAGAACCTGAACGTGGACTGTGGAGCTGCGGAGGTGGAACTCCGTTTAGGGGGAGGGGTTCCCGAGAGCAATGTCAAGGTGAATGCCGGAGCGTCGTCGCTGAGGATTGCCGTACCATCGGATGTCGGCTGCGAAGTGCGGGTCGACGCACCTCTATCGAGCAAAAGCTTTCCCGGCTTCAACCGCATCACCAAAGGTCACTTTCAGAGTGATAATTACAGCAGCGCTGCGCAGCATATCTTCATCGAAGTGGACGCAGGTGTATCCAGCATAAAGATCGAACGCTATTGACGGGGGATCTCTTCAAACTCCCCCGTTTTTCTATTCTTGCGTGCATTGTCCCACGTGAAGTAGCGGCCGTTCATGGCGATGTAGACTCCGGGGGGGGAGGACCTGCACGAACGCCATTGCGCTTCCGAGATTGAAGAGTCCATCGGAGCTCCCGAACTTGTACGGGATCATTGCGCCGTCACCTCCATTGTATCGGTGCCATGTGTGATGATGATGCGCCGTTCACGCGAGCGCTGACATTGATCGATGAAATGAACATGCGAATGGGCATGAAACTCTCGCTGGTGGAGAGATGGTCATCGGGATGAGCATAATCCTATGCCATTCCTGCGAAAAATGCAACCGTTGATGGTACCCATGTCCCGGCGTGACAGCCGTTACAGCATTCGCGTTCGATCCTCAGTATCATATCTCCACACATCGTACTTCCGGTGACCGCATCTCCAGTTATGCGGCGCCACATGTTCCTGCGTCGAACTTTTCAACATACTACTGTTTTGTAGGAGGAGACCACAATGCGCACGTTCAACTGCGTGATTTTTGCACTTCTGTTGATCCCGGTTCTCGCTTTTGCGGACCAACCGAATTCCCGCTCATTTGTTGGCGGGTGCGCCCCGCCCGCCAACGTCAATTGGGAAAATCAGACAAATTGGAGCCCGTCTGCGCTCCCCACCATTTTCTCCAGAGTGTCCATTGCGTATGCCGGCCCGTATGTTGCGGTGACTGGCGCGATTTGCACCGCGCTGGATGTGACGATCCAATCGGGTGGAAAACTCGCACTTCGGAAAAGCGATCACTTGAAGGTACTGGCCGTTGTCACTGATCTCACCGTCAACGCTGGAGGCTCGTTCGTAGGAGTCGGTGGCAGCGGCACAGGTGGTCCAATCGTGGTGATCGGGGGAAACATCGTCAATGACGGCATATGGGACCTCACGGGAATTGCGACGGGGCACCCGGCGGTGGTCCTGCTTGGCTGCAAAGCGCAGCGGATCAGCGGCTCACATATGCTGGTCTTCGAGAATCTCCTGTCGGTACATCAATTCATCGTTGATGGTGTTGATGTCTACGTTGTAGGAAAATACACCGGCCCGTGGCCGCAAGAGGTAAACAAAGGTCGCTTCATTGTCGGCGAGCATCGGCTTCCCATTACGCTGGCCTATTTCAATGCCGCGTTCGACACCCACGCGAACGGAGTGAAGCTGACGTGGCGAACCGTTAGCGAAATCAATAACTATGGCTTTTATGTGGAACGCCGCTCAAGCGAAGGTGCATCGTATGAGTCGGTTGCATTCGTCCCGACGCAGGGTAACGGGATCACACCTCATGAATATTTACTGAACGATGCGTCCGTCCCAGCGGGTTCGTGGTTGTACAAGTTGCGACAGGTCGATCTGGATGGAACGGAGTCGTCGACCGAGGACGTGCGTGTGGAGATATCCGGGGTGACTTCAGTAGGGAATGGGACCGCGCCGGTCACATTCGAACTTGCCCAGAACTACCCGAATCCCTTCAACCCGGTTACCACGATCGGGTTTCGCCTGCCTGCCGGACAGGCAGGGGTCCCGGGTATCGGGTTACAGGACCCGGCTTCAAACACCCGGAACCCTGAACCCGGAACACGTGCTGTGAGGCTCTCCGTGTATGATCCTCTGGGTCGCGAAGTGGCTACCTTGTTTGACGGTCCAGCGGAATCAGGTCGGTACTACACCGTATCCTTTAACGGGGCGGGGTTGTCGAGTGGAACATATTTTTACCGCCTGGAGAGCGGTTCGAAGGTCGAAATGAAACGGATGGTGTTGGTGAAATGAAGAGAGCCACGGGGCAGTAGGCACGAGGCAATGGGGGCAGACCTCAGAGAGGTCACGGTTCAGGTTAAAGAGGGGAAGAAGAGAAACGACGGCGCGTTCCTTTGGGGGGCACGCCGTTTTTGTTTGTTCATGTTGCAACAGGGACCGGAACCGCTTATCTTGCAACCCATGGACGCTCCGATTGTCATACCAGAGACTCCCCTGATTGCGTCAGATCTTGGAATATTTCAGGGAAATCCCTTTGACGGAATGATCAAGTTTGTCGTGGATATCCGTAACGAGCGGATTGCTCTTGGGGGGGAGATGCATGCAGATGCCGAAGCTGCCCTCATGCAGACGGAATCGAAGCAAGAAGATCTCTGGGGTGGCAATCTCCATCCCTGGGTCGGAGTGCCGGAGGTAGAGTACACATCGCTCATCAATATTCGGCCGGCGGCAGGGAACCGGGGATTGACGGTGGGCAGCCCGGATATCCGCAGCCGGATGTTGGTTGTGCTGAAGAAATGGATTCATTTGACATGGTAACCCTCTGGCACAAAAGTATGACCCCTGAGCGTTGGGCGGGTTACCCGATGGATCGACAGATACTCATGATCGCGTGCGAGTTCAGCCGTGTGCACAGTCTTCTGAGTCATTCGATGTTGCCGCAGATACGGGAATGCTACGAACGCGCGATGGAGCTGCTGGATCTTTGCACCTATGATACTAAATGGTCAAGTCGACGCCGTGAGCTTCTGCGATTTCGCGAAGTGATGGGTGAGCTGTATTTGGCCGACCCCCCCTTACGCGAAACGAATATGTTGTTGTACAAGACTCTCATGGAATGGCACCCTGTCACTGCGCGGATCCCAATTGAAAAGGAAATCGACAATTCATAAGTAACACCCTTCACCTCACCCATGGGCTTCGCCACACTTGACTACGTCATCCTCGTCGTTTACCTGATCGCCGTCGCGCTCTTTGGCATTCTTAGAAGAGGTCGGCAGCAGTCGGCGCGCGAGTACTTTCTTGGTCACGACAATATTCCCTGGTGGGCGGTCTGTTTCTCGATTGTTGCAGCTGAAACCAGCACGCTCACGTTTATCAGCATCCCCGGTCTTGCCTACCTGACCAATCTCAACTTTTTGCAGGTCACGTTCGGATATCTGCTGGGCCGCATCGTGATCAGCTATCTCTTCCTCCCGGCATACTACAAGGGTGAGTTGTCGACCGCGTATGCGTTTCTGGAGGGGAGGTTCGGGAGCAAGACACGAAGCCTGGCTTCCGTCGTATTCCTTTTCACACGGGTTGCTGCGGAGGGGGTGCGCTTGTTTGCTGCTGCCATACCGCTGAAGTTTGTGCTGGGTGTAGACTATCCGACGGCGATCATTCTGCTGGCTGTGGTTGCTCTTCTGTACACCTTTGCGGGTGGTGCGCGTGGTGTGATCTGGGTGGATGCGGTGCAGATGGTGATTTATCTGACCGGTGCGGTTGTTGCGGCGATCGTGCTTGTCAATAGTCATCCCGGCGGTTGGGAGGGAATTACCAGGCTTGCCGCAGAAGCAGGGAAATTTTCGTTGTTCAATTTGGGAGCGGGAGGGAATTTCTGGGGGACTGCATACACGCTTCCTGCGGGGTTGCTGGGTGGAGCTTTTTTGTCGATGGCATCCCACGGCACCGACCAGCTGATTGTCCAGCGCTTGCTCGCAACGAAATCTTTGACTGCCGGGCGCAAAGCGCTCATTGGAAGTGGTGTCATTGTGATTCTTCAAATGGCCCTCTTCATGATCGTAGGCCTGATGCTCTATGGTTACTACAACGGCGCTTCTGTTTCTTCCCTTGGTCTCCAGCGTGCCGACGAGGTGTTTCCCCGATACATTATTGAGGGATTACCCACAGGCATCGCGGGGTTTGTGATCGCCGGTCTCACGGCAGTTGCTCTTTCGACGTTGGGAGGCTCGATCAGCTCTATGGCCTCTTCGATGGTGCTCGATCTCTACAAGCCGCGGGCCACGAAACAGCTGACGCCTGAGAAGGAAGTCCTGTACTCGCGCCTTGCCACAATCCTCTGGGCGGTGTTGCTGGTCCTCTCGGCCTTCTTCTTCATGAACACTACACAAACCGTGGTTGAACTTGCATTAAGCATTGCCTCGTTCACCTACGGCGGATTGCTGGGGACGTTTCTTCTCGGCCTGCTCTTCAAGCGCCCGAAAGAGGAAGATGCTCTTGCCGGATTTGTGGGTGGCATCCTCGTGATGGTTACGGTCATTGCGCTTCACCTGGTGGCATGGACATGGTTCACACTTATCGGGGTGATTGCCACGTTGGTGATTGGAGGAGGACTGGCGGTGCTGGGGAAGCGGGGGGAATAGAGAAGAAGGCGTTAGGCGATAGGCACTGGGCAAATGTGAAATCGAGGGTCACATTCAACGTATCTACATTGAAGCGGTCTGAGATGGTGCATGAACGGCTCCTTGTTATGAAGGGAATATGATGTTACAATGTAAGCAATTCATAATCGCCAATTGGTTCAAAAGAGGCAAGGGACTCTTGACATTTCCTGAAGCGAATGCTATTATAGAATCGCTGTATTCCGTTCTTCATCCGTTGGTATTCCCTCCCGTATGGATCTCCGTCACCCCGTTTCACTAATGAAGGAGGGTTGTGCGGAACGGGCCGGGTATGCCCCAGCATAGCTCAACGCTTCCGCTCATTTCATCAACATTCCATATACCTCAACGAGCTCCAATGGGGGTACTGGTCGATCAGAGATCAGGTTCTCCCTGCCGATTGACAACAAGGTCTCGCTGACCGTGTATGAAATGCTTGGCCAGGAAGTTTTGATTCTTGTTCTCTGACACAACCGGGCCGTGAATACCGCAGTATTCACGGCCTTCTTTTTGCATGCTTCGTCCTCAGGAGGATTTCATGATCTCACGCTCCATGCTCGCGGCGTTCCTGCTGCTCCTGGTGCCGGTTGTGCTCCGTGCTGGCACAACAGGGAAGATCGCCGGGCACGTACAGGACGCCGAAACCGGCGAGCCCCTTATCGGCATCAGCATTGTCATCGAAGGCACAACGACCGGTGCCAGCACAGACGTCGAAGGCGACTTCGTCATCATCAATATACCCCCGGGGACGTACTCCGTGATCGCCGGTGGTGTTGGACACCAGAAGAAACATGTGACCAACATCAAGGTATCGGTGGATTTCACGACCCGATTGGATCTCAAGCTCTCCACAGATGTGATTGCGCTGGAAACTGTTGAGGTGCAGGCGGAGGCGCCTATGATCCGGCGTGACCTGACCTCTTCACATACGAACATCGATGCGGCAGCCATTGAGGCCTTGCCGGTGGAGAGCGTCACACAGATTCTGACCCTCCAGGCCGGCATTGTTCAGGGTGCCGGAGGCGAAATCCATATTCGGGGCGGCAGATCAACAGAAATTGCCTATACCGTCAACGGGGTTTCGATTTCCAATCCGTTCGACAATACCCGCACAGTACAGATCGCAACGAACGCGATTCAGGAACTCTCCGTCGTCAGCGGCACGTTCAACGCCGAGTATGGCAACGCACTCAGCGGTGTCGTGAATACGGTGACCAAGGAGGGAGGAAATGCGTACGGAGGCAGCATCTCGTTCAACACCGGTGACTTCGTCAGCAATCATACGGATATCTTCACCAATATCGACCAGATCAAGCCGCTGAGTCACACTGTCACGGAAATGACACTCCATGGTCCGATCATGCCTGATGCGCTCACGGTGTTTCTGTCGGGACGGTATGATAACGAGCAGGGGTGGCTCTACGGCATACGCGAGCACAATCCAACGGACTATGTATACAAGAACCCGCTGGACCCGGCTGATATGCGGGTCATCACAACGGGCGATAGCGCATTTGTGCCGATGAACCCCTCCCATGAATTCAGCGGAACAGGCAAGCTGACGTTCACGCCGTTCCCCACGATGAAGATCCGGTACGACGCGCTCTATTCGAATTCCTACTCGAAGGGATATTCGCAAAGCTACAAATACAATCCCGATGCGAACTACAACAACTACGAGTGGGGTCTTCTCAACTCCCTCGAACTGCGGCATGCGATCAGCGGCACGACCTACTACACGGTGCGCGGATCGTACAGCGTGAATGACTACAAGCAGTATCTCTATCCGCTTCTTGACGCGAATGGGAATGCGGTAACCTATTCGGCGGGAGGGAATCTCGACATCAGCACGCTGCACGCCGATCCCCGCTACCAACCCGACTACAAGAATGTCGCTGCGGCGACCTATACATTCCTCTCCGGCGGAACACAGAACGGGCACTACTATCAGCGCTCGATTACCGCCGGCGGAAGATTTGACATTACCAGCCAGATGACGACCAATCACGAGGTGAAAGCCGGGGCGGAGTTTAAGGCGCACACGCTGAACTTCGAGAACTTCAGCGTATTGCGTGACACTGTCAGGTATTTCGATCCGACTATTCCCGCAACAAGCACAGCCTACCATGACGCATACAAGAAGAAGCCGGTCGAGTTTTCGGCATACGTACAGGACAAGATGGAGTTCAGCAGCATCATCCTGAATGTCGGGCTGCGCTACGATTACTTCTCCGCAGCCGCGGACTATTCGACCAGCATTCTGTATCCGTCGCCCAACAGTCCCACGCTGCCGACGACGGTCGACCCGTCAACCCTGCTCGCGCATTCCAAGGGGAAGAACCAGTGGAGCCCGCGCATCGGCGTTTCTTTCCCGATCACCGACAAAGGGATCATCCATTTCTCGTACGGCCATTTCTTCCAGATGCCGCCGTTCTCGTATCTCTATACGAACCCTCTCTTCAAGTACAGTTTTGCCACGGGAGATCCGACATACGGCAATGCAGATCTCAATCCCCAGAGAACGGTGACGTACGAGCTCGGCCTCCAGCAACAATTGATGGACAACCTTTCTTTCAATGTCACCGGGTTCTATAAAGACGTGCGCGACCTTTTGGCGCTTCAGCAGATCCGTGTCAGCGGGGAAGAGACGTACTACAAGTACGTCAACAAAGACTACAGCAACGTGAAGGGCATCACGTTCTCCCTCACCAAGCGGCGGACGGCGAGTGACATTCTCGGTGCGACACTGGATTACACGTTCCAGGTTGCCGAGGGGAATGAAACAAACGTGAATGCATTCTTTGTCGATCTTTCTTCCGGCAGACAGAGCGAAAAAGTTCCGGTGTATCTCGATTGGGATCAGTCCCACACGTTGAATGCAACGGTAAGTGTGGGTGAGGCGAATGATTGGAACGTGACAGTGGTCGGACGTCTTGGGACGGGATTGCCCTATACGCCGCAAATCACCTCGAAAACGGTATATCTGAGAACCAACAGCAACCGGAAACCCTCGCAATCACGTGTGGACATTCTGGCGGACAAGACCTTTACCGTTGCGGGTCTACGACTGACGGCGTTCCTCAAGGTGTACAATCTCTTCGATACCCTGAACGAACTCTATGTGTATGACGATACAGGTCGTGCGACGTACACACTCGTGGCGGGTCAAGGTCCCGCCCAGGCGACCGACAAGCTGGCGGCCGCCATACCCGGCGTGCATCCGGCGAGCGAGTGGTTTGTCGACCCGAGCTACTATTCCGCGCCGCGCGAAGTGCGTGTCGGCGCGTCGCTGGAATTCTAGAGGAAACACGGAATGAAAAGACAAGAACTGCGCATGATGACGCGAACGATGGTTCACCGATGGGCTGCGGTGTCGGTGCTGGTCATTCTGGCCGTGGTCGCCCGGGGCGGCGTACCCGATGACAAAGATCAACGGGATCATCAGGCAGTGAAGGCCTACGTGACTCACGGGATGGCATCAACTGCCCAACCCTCCGCTCTGCCCGCGTCAGCAGGTCAAATGACCAAGGGCTCGTTCGGACCATTACCCAAGACCAGCGCGATCGAGGCACAGAAGGATCGCAAGTCCTTCTTTATGAATGGCAACAGAATCGCAACGCAACTCTTCAACTACGGTGGCATCGCACCGGGCTATGATTTGCTCCGCGGTGTAAACAACGTGGTCTGGCATAATCTGGACTATGTCTTCCAGTTCTGCCCGATCGTGGGTGCATCGGTGCCCGATGCACGCATTCCATCCAAACGTCTTCACATCATCTCCGACGGTTTGTGGGATTACCCGGCTCTTCGCGAAGTGAACCCAACGGGAGATACGCTCTGGCAATGGCAGCCTCTGCCTGGATACGCCGATCCCGATCAACCATACATGGCGTCCAACCCTGCTGACGACAAGAACGGCGACGGGAAGCCGGACAGCTGGCCCCAGTCGTGGTACAACCCTGTCCTGGGCAAGTACGTGTGGCCCGGATACCTATCGCAGGACTCTCCGAGTGCCGACCTGGAAGTGTTCTGGGCGATGGATGACCGGTTCAATATGGAGTTCCCGTACTATCCCTTTCCGAACGACTCAACGCGGAAGGGAATCGGTGTGGAGGTGGATGGGCGTGCCTTTCAGTGGAGTAATGCGCTGGCCGAGAACACAATATTCTTTGTGTACACGATTACCAATGTCAGTCCCAAAAACCTCGATAGTGTTTTCTTTGGGATCTATGGGGATCCCGACCTCGGCGGACCATCTCCTGAAAACACCGATGACAACGGATACTTTATACCACCGTACGATTCGACGGGTGCCATCAAAGATGTGCCGGTCTACTCCCGCAGCATGGTCTACTTTTGGGATCCGGACATGAAGGGAGCCCGCGGGCTTCCCCTCGGATACCTCGGCTGCAAATTCCTGGAGAGCCCCGGCAATCCCAATGACGGCATTGACAACGACGGCGATGGGATGATTGACGAACGGCAGGACGACGGGATTGACAACGATCATGACTGGAATCCCGCCACTGATGACGTCGGGATTGACGGCATTCCGAACACCGGGGATGAGGGTGAAGGCAATGGCGTCCCAGATGCGGGCATTCGGTTGGCTGACGGATCGCTGGATCCGTTGCATCCCGGCGAACCGAACTTTGAACTGACCGACCTCGACGAGTCCGATCAAATCGGCCTGACCAGCTTCAACAGCTGGCCATGGAATTCGGACAAGATCTCGAATGATGAATCGATGTGGAACCGGTCAGTACCAAGAAACTTCGGTGCGATCCAGCAGAATTCCGACATTGTGTTCATCTTCGGTTCGGGATATATTTCTCTCGCGCCCGCCGAAACAAAACGCATCTCCATGGCGCTACTGCTTGCATGGGATCTTGACGGACTGCTGACGACCGCCAAGACAGTCCAATTGATCTACAACAAGAACTATCAATTCTTCCGTCCCCCTATCACTCCGCACATGACTGCAGTTGCAGGCGACCGAAAGGTCACATTGTATTGGGACACCGCAGCGGAGCAGAGCGTGGATCCGCTCACGGGCTTGGACTTTGAGGGCTATGTGATCTACAGGAGCACGGACCCTGGGTTCAACGATATCCAGACGGTCACCGATGGCAAGGGTTCGAGCTTCCTGACGGAGCCCCTCAAAGATGCGAACGGCAAAGAGGCCAAATTCGATATCGCACTGCGGGGCGAACCGTTTACCGATGTAAACCACAACGGCAAGTATGATGCGGGCGAGCCATTCCAGGATATCAACAAGGATGGCGTGTGGGATCTTGTGGAAGACACGTGGAAAGGCTACTCGCCAGTGGCGTACCAAGACCGTGGCATACACTATTATCTGGGCAACAACACCGGTCTGGTGCACAGCTACGTTGATTCAAACAACGTGATCAACGGCCAGACGTATTTCTATGCGGTGGTTTCGTACGATCATGGCGACTCCATCGCCATTCCGCCGACGGAATGCACGAAGAAGGTCACAGTGGACCCCATCACCTCACAGTACAAACTCGATGTGAACACAGCGATGGTAGTTCCCGGCCCACGGGCAAGCGGGTACATTCCTCCCGCCATCACCACTCAAAACGTCACGCACGACAACGGTATTGGGACGGGCGACGTGAGTTTCCGGATTCTGAACGATCCTATAATCCGGGAAGGGGGACAGTATCAGGTTTCGTTCGGCGATTCCGTTCTTGTGAGCGGAAAGAAGGAGGCAGCCAAGAACTTCTCGGTGTTGGATCTTGCGGCGACCCAGGAAACGTTCTCTCCGTTCGACACAAATTACTCCGCACTGATGCATTCCCACCTGGCAAACGACAGCTATCTGAAAGTCACGGGGAACGGTGGCACAGTGTACGTCTCGGGAAAAGACTACGTGCTGAACCTGGACCGCGGGTCCATTCGACGGACCGGTGCAAGCAGCATGCCGAACAACGGTCAATTCGAAATTCAATACCGCTACTATCCCGTATTCGAGAGCCAGGCTCTGAAATCCGAGGATTCCAATCCTGTGTTTGATGGTGTGCAGTTGCGCATCGCCGACAACCCTGTGCTTGCGTTCGACTCGGCACGCTCCCAATGGGTGTCCGGGAATAGCAAGTACACATTCACAGCGCGTCTCACAAATCTCGGGACCCGTCGGAAATTGTGGCCTGCGGATTATTTATTCAAGTTTTCCGCGCAGAACATCGACTCCGCAATGATTCAAAGCAACGGTCTCAAAAAGATCCCCGTACGTTATAGCGTCAGTGATATCACGCGAGGTACACCGCAACGCATCCTGTCATTCCTCGTGGAAAACGTCTCAAGCCGTAACAGCCAGTGGGATCCGGGAGAGGAAATCGTACTGTTCCGGCCCGGGTCACAGGGAACCGGCACCGATACGACAACATGGGGTGTGATCATTACGAAGCCTGCGGACACAACGATTACCACGCATGTGCCAACGGACGGCGATGAATTGCTCATCAAGACCCAACGGCCGTTTGACAACACCGATCAGTTTACGCTGAAGACCAACGCGGCGAAAATGGATCTGCAGCTTGCCGGTTCACGGATGGACCAGATCTACGTTGTTCCCAATCCGTATGTCGGGTTTAGCGTCATCGAACCCACAAACTGGCTGCCGGGCGCTACGCGTGGCGAGCGGAGAATCTATTTTGAGAACCTCCCATCGCACTGCGCCATCAGAATCTTCACCATCAACGGCGATCTTGTACAGACGCTGCAGCACGATACAGGTATGGAAAACGCGCGCGAATACTGGAACCTGCTCAATCGGGATGGATTCAGCGTGGCGTACGGCGTGTATGTCGCACATATCGATGCTCCCGGGGTCGGTGAAAAGATCCTGAAATTCGCGTTGATCAAATGATGAATTTGAAATTGCCTATGGAGGTGTTATGAAATTGTATGACCGCAGGCACACGATGATTGTGCTGGGAAGCATCGCGCTTCTCTGCCTGATGGCATCGGTCGCCCTGTCCCAGAACGTTACCAAAACCGGCACTACCGCGGCCCCTTTCCTGAAGATCGGCGTCGGCTCGCGTGCCATGGGTATGGGTGGCGCATTCAC
>PMMO01000141.1:3675-4296 GCA_003162215.1 Ignavibacteriota bacterium | reverse complement strand
ACATCTGGACAGACAACGTCTGGGTGGATCCGCCAAAGGCATACGATGGTCTCTTCATCAAAGGCTATGGACGCCGCAACGGCCAGTACATGCGCAATTTCTTCTGGTCCCAACCTGCTTTGAACTTTGGGTTTGTCCATCCCCAGGAACCGTGGCAGTTACCCATCGATCATCCCGACGTGCTTGCCATGCGTGAGGAAATGAAGAAGGTCATGAGATTCTGGATGGACATGGGAGCAGATGGCTTCCGGGCGGATATGGCCGGGGCGCTCGTGAAAAATGCTCACGTCGGGGAAGGCGATTCTTCATTTGCGATGCGGGACGAGCCGACAAAACGGTTTTGGCGGGAGATACGGCAAATCATGGATGCCAATTACCCGGCGGGGTTCATGGTGTCGGAATGGTCATATCCTGAATCTTCGCTGGACGCAGGGTTTCATGCCGACTTTTTCCATTGGTTTGCTGGCTACAACGACCTTCTGCAGAAGGAGAGTTGGCGCATTCTTAACGGGTACTCCGAAGGTCACAGCTTTTTCGACAGAGAGGGAAAAGGGAACATTAGGAATTTTCTCGATCGCTATCTGGAACAGTATGCCAAGACGAAGGACAAAGGCTATATCC
>PMMO01000141.1:0-3626 GCA_003162215.1 Ignavibacteriota bacterium | reverse complement strand
TACCTGCCTGTGGATTCATCGCCAGATGCGCCTACGGTGGAAGAACAGCAACTCAACCCAAATTCATTGCTGAATCACGTTCGCCGACTGATCCAATTACGGAAGAATGAACCTTCATTGGCCGGTTACGCCGAATTTGTGCCTGTACTGGCCGACAGCAATACGTACCCTTTCATTTTCGTCCGGGCCGCCGACAAGGACGTGGTCCTTGCCGTGTTCAACCCGGGTGAGAAGGTCGTGTCGGCAAGGTTTACGCTGAACCTTTCCGCGAAGAACATGACACTGCTGGCAGGAGACAGACTGAGGATCTCCAATCACGAGGGGAACTACTCGCTTGAAATGCCTGGAANNTATGTTCCGAGGAACGAGCGGCGAATCGCAACTTGAGAACTTCCTCGAGCTCGACGTATGAAGAAACGTGGGGCCTCGCCACGAAGTTTATTTCTTACACAGGTGGACGTTTCCATTATTTTGATTATCTTTGTAGACCACTCGTTACTACCGGCCTCCCTGGAATCCGTACTTTGACATTGTCGTTTTGACGGTCTTCCCGGGAGACACCTATCTGTGTGCATCAAAACGAGAACAAACGCGCCAATCCGGCATATCTTTGGCCACGTGATGAGTGTCATCGTTTCGAAATGAAACGTTTCATATTGTCATACTGTCTGGAAGGATCAGAGATCGATGGTTGGGTGCAGGTTTTCTCTCCTTCCTCGTGTTCCTTCCATTTACTGACACAGGTGCGTTGTTTCAATACGGCAACAGCGCACTGAGGAAGCAACGAGTCTGGCATCATATTGTATCGACCGCTGAGACCGGCAAGTTGCACGAGAAGATGACCCTGGAGCAAACACTGCTACGCTGCAAAGCCTGAAGAGAGGTGGAGGTGAAAAACGATCGCTTTGTAGTTCTTTGCACACTATGCGTCCTTATAGCACTCCCCGCTCTCGGACAAGACAGCACAAATTGCTTCCTTTGGGATTATGCGCCCAAGGCGGCCACTGTCCCAACTCGTTATGTCGACACCCTCCAGACGACGGCATCCCCCAACATTGTGGTGAAGATTAACGCTGCCGATACTCTTGCAAAAGTCTCAAAGTATATTTTTGGGAATGCTGTGGCAGTTTGGGTCTCGGAAAATGTGAACACACCCGTTCTCGTAGATCATCTCAAAAAGCTCTCTCCCACACTTCTCCGTTACCCCGGTGGAAGCTGGTCCGATGTGTTCTTTTGGAATGCAAATCCCGGTGACTTGCCAGCCATGATCCCCGACGGGCAGAACGGCGGCGTGCCGGCAGCACTCGGCCCTCATTTTGGCCCGAGCGTCTCGATCAAGCCGGCAAGTTACTATGATTTGCGGAATTCAATAGGCTCTCAAGGATTGATCACTGTCAATTACGGATATGCCCGGTACGGCCTCGGTGCGAAGCCGGCGGAACGGGCGGCNNTTTGCCGATTCGATGAGAGCCGCCGCCGCGGAAATCGGCGTTACGATTTACATCGGCGCGCAGATTCTGCATTTCGACGGTACCACAGACTGGAATGTTGCCAACCATGACTGGAACGCGGGTGTATTCAGCGCATTAGGGGACGCAGCGGATTTCTACGTGATGCACAACTATTTCGGAGGCGGTTTCCTCACCTTGAGAAATCAGGTGGAGAGTGCACGCATGACGATCAACTCCAATATTACATTCATCCACTCGGACATCCTCAGCAAACATGCCTCGCCCAAACCGGTTGCCCTCACCGAATGGAATTGTGGCGGCCCGGATACTGCCAAGGTCTCCATTGCAAACGGCATGCAGGCAGTGATGCTGTGTTGCGAGATGATGAGAACCGGTTTCGGCATGTCTGCCCGATGGCTGGTTGCCAACTGGGACAAAGACGGCATGTTCTATTTCCTCGACGGCAACTCAACGACCATACCCAAGTGGAATCCCCGTCCAGACTTCTACTATCTGTACTATTTACAGCGATTCACCGGTGACCACATGCTGAGCTCAACCGTCACCGGGAGCACCGACGTACACTGCTGGGCGACGACGTTCAGCAATGGTTACGTGGGAGTCGTGCTGATGAACAAATCGTCAGTAAACCTGACCGTGCGACTCTCGCCGCAAAACATGGGAGTCGGGAGTCGATATTATGTCTATACGCTGACCGGCGTCGGCGAAGGCGAGTTCCCTGAAGCCGTCGCGGTGAATGGCTATGGTCCGACCGGCGCAGCGTGGGGACCGCTTGACAGTCTGGGAAATGTGCCGGCGATGGCGTATCCGACTACAAACCAGATCAGAATCTCCACACCGGCCCGAACGGTCGAATTTGTGTTGCTTGAACCCGGTCAGAATATTTTATCTGTAGAGGAAGGCAATGCCGCAGGGCTTACTCATGGGTTCGAGCTGTTGCAGAACTACCCGAATCCGTTTAACCCGCAGACTACTATCACATTCACGCTCCCGCAGACGGGTCATGTCACGCTTCAAGTGTGCGACCTGTTGGGTCGGGAGGTCGTGACGCTCGTTGACCACGAGAGCCTTGCCGCCGGCGCTCATGATGTCTCGTTTGATGCCTCCCACCTCTCAAGCGGAGTGTATTTCTACCGATTGCAGGCGGATGGNNGATGGAATCGCACGGACAAAGCAAATGGTGCTGATCAAATGAGCGCACAACCGTCCTACGATGGAGCTGACTGCATGCACTCAATGAGAACAAGAACAACTTCACTGCTTCTTGCCGCCGGACTCCTCTGTCTTGGCTTGCCAAGGGTCGACGCGCAGCCAAACAACGAATGGAATAACAAACCCGATGTGTTTCAGGTAAGCCGTCTCCCCGCGCATGCAACGCTGGTACCATACGGCGACGTGGCATCCGCGATTCTCGGCAACAGGGCAGGATCACCGTACTACTATTCCCTGAACGGAACGTGGAAATTTCACCTGNNTCGATTATCCTATCTATACCAACGTCACATATCCCTGGACCGGATACGAGAACCCGGCGCCTCCGGTGGCACCTACTGTGTATAATCCGGTAGGTGCGTACCGCAGGGATTTCACTGTTCCCGCTGGATGGGACGGCAGAGAGATCTTTCTCGAGTTTCAAGGTATCGGGTCTGCGTTCTACGTCTGGGTGAACGGACTGTACGTCGGGTACGGCGAAGACACCTTCACTCCGAAGGACTATGATGTCACGCCGTTCCTCCGCAGTGGCACGAATAACATCTCCGTCGAAGTATACCGCTGGTCCGACGGCAGTTGGCTCGAAGATCAAGATATGATCCGCCTGAGCGGTATCGTCAGGGACATGGGTTTGTTTTCCACACCCCCCGTGCACATCTCCGATTTTCGTTATACGACCGCTCTCGACGGAAGCTACGCGAGTGCCACACTGACAGTGAAGGCGAGCGTCAAGTACTTTTCTCCATCCGCTCCGACCGGCTATTCCGTGGAAGCAACAGTGATCGCCCCCGATGGAAGTCAGATGACGTCGCTCTCATTGGGAACGGTGACGTTCACCTCTGGGAAGGAGATCGAGTTGTCTAATAGCACTGCGGTGGGAAATCCGCTGAAATGGTCCGCAGAGCATCCGAATCTTTATACGCTCGTTGTTGCTCTCAAGGA
>PMMO01000044.1 GCA_003162215.1 Ignavibacteriota bacterium | reverse complement strand
CTCTCCGCGCTCGATCCATCCGGAGGTAAGAAAATACGTGCCGGGATTGTCCTCGAAGTATTGCTGGTAGCGCTGGCGGCTTCCCAGGAAAAGCGTCATACAATCATGGCCACGCGGGATGATGAGGGGGAGCGTCCGGGCGCGGAGTCCGCAGATGCCGTTGTTGCAGAGGGCATAGCCCATGAGCAGGGCATCGTACCCCGGAGTGTCAGCGGCGTCCACAGCAGCCTGCAGACGGGCGGCCATACCTGATGCCCCGATGTCATGAAGGCCTTTCGGAAGAAACGCGAAGTCGACCTGATGCGGCGAGCGGGCAACGAGGGCGCACAACTCGCGGTAGAATACTTCACACGCTACGAGTTTGAGTTTCACGGGAGTTCTGCGACGGGCGCTGCGGGTTACAGCCGCAGCGCCGTGCGCAGTGCATAGATGAATTCCGGAGAGGTGCCGCAGCACCCGCCGACGAATGCCACACCGGCTTCACGCAGAGCCTGTGCCTGGTGGGCAAACTCTGCTGGAGTGGTACGATAGACGATGTGCCCGTCGACAAGTTCGGGGAGGCCAGCATTCGGTTTGATCCAGATAGGCAGTGCGGTTGCTGCGCGAAGGCGTTTCGCAATCGGGATGTACCCGTCCATGCCCAATCCGCAGTTTGCACCGATCACATCCGCTCCGGCTTCCGCAAGTGTTTCGGCGGCCTGCTCCGGTGTAGATCCCATCATTGTGCGATCTCTGGCTTTGCCCGAATCGAAGACCATTGACACAACAACCGGGAGACCGATGGTTTTGGCTGCACGGACGGCGATTCGTGCTTCTTCGAGATCGGTCATCGTTTCGATGACAAGCGCATCCGATGTGCCGAGTGCCGCTGCCTGTTCGGCAAACGCCCCGAACACTTCTTCCTCAGTGACTTCTCCCATCATCAACATCTTGCCGGTTGGTCCTATTGAACCGAACACTTTGGCGTGTGTGCCCGCAGCAGCGCGGGAGATTTCCACACCTACGCGATTGATCTCGACGACGCGGTCGGCCAGTCCGTGGCCGGCAAGCGTTATCCTGTTGCTCCGGAAAGTGTTGGTAAGGATCACCTTGCTGCCGGCGTCCACATAGCTTTGAGCGACCTGGCGGACGCGATCGGGGTTGGTGAGATTCCACAGGTCAGGACATTCGCCGGCAGGCAAGCCCATTGCCTGCAGTTGGGTACCCCATGCCCCGTCGGTTATGACGGGACCGGGGCTGAGCAGTTGAGCGAGCAGAGAGGTCATGAAAATCTCCTAGGCCGCGACAAGCTTCCGGGCGAGTGCGACCGCCGCATTGGCGTTGTTGCTGTAGCCGTCAGCACCGATTTCGTCAGCGTACTTCTGTGTCACGGGAGCGCCGCCGATCATAATTTTCACCTTGTTCCGCACTCCGGCCGCCTTGAGCGCCTCAACCGTCGTTTTCATGGAATTCATGGTTGTCGTAAGCAGGGCGGACATCGCGATGAGGCCGGCATGCCGTTCGTTCAGTGCAGTGATGAATTTTTCCGGAGAAACGTCCACGCCGAGATCGATCACTTCGAAGCCCGCGCCCTCAAGCATTGCGGCCACCAGGTTCTTCCCGATGTCATGCAAATCGCCCTTGACTGTTCCGATAACCACGCGACCTGCCGGTTCGGCGCCTCTTGCCGTAAGAAGCGGACGGATGAACTCAAGGGATGCCTTCATCGCGCGAGCTGAAATCAGCAGTTCCGGCACGAAGTACTCATTGGCCTCATAACGGCGACCCACCTCGTCCATTGCAGGGATCATCTGTTCCTGCACAAGCACCTGCGGATCCACACCAGCTGCGAGTGCCTGCTGGGTGATTTCCCTGGCAGCTTTGAAATTGCCGTTGAGGATTGCGTCGTACATCTTTTTCAAATCTTCCATGGAAGTCGGTCTCCTTCTTATTGAAGTGTCCGGGAGTGCGTTACACTCCGTGTTCGTAAATCGTTTCGTACAAGGTAGAAATATTGACCGTCGGCGTCACCGGCTGGAGGTTGTGGCAGGGGGCGCAGATCCAGCGGCTGCCGCTGAAGATGCGAATATTGTCCATTACTTCATTCCGCACGTCCGCTGCTGTGCCGAACGGAATCGTGAACTGGTTGTCCACAGCCCCGT
Organism: Ignavibacteriota bacterium; assembly: GCA_003162215.1. Taxonomy (GTDB): domain Bacteria; phylum Bacteroidota; class Ignavibacteria; order UBA10030; family UBA6906; genus Fen-1255. The sequence continues at coordinate 41,619 of PMMO01000044.1, read as the reverse complement.
GGAAAATCACCCTTTTGCCAAAATCCCGCACGAGGCCCTCCCGCTCCATCCCGGGGCATCGCCATTGAATGGGATTGAGGATTTCGATACCCGTGACATCGAGTAGATCCGGTATGATTTCGCGAGCTGCCCCATCCGTATGATAGAACAGATGAACACCAAAACTGCGGGCAAGTTCAGCCATCTTTTTTTGCCGTGGAAGGATATATTTCCGTATCTCCGGCACACCGAACAGGAGAGAAGTCTGGCCGCCAAGGTCCTCCGCCACATAGGTCATGTCAATCCGGCCTTTCCCGATTTCGAAGAGCCGGGCATTGAGCTGGTAGTGGTACTGGAAGATGTGTTCGAGGGCAGCATCGACTATTTCGGGTTCGACCTTGAGATCCATCATGGCCAATTCCATGCCACGCAGGGCACAATACAGCAGGAACGGCTCGTAGTTGCCGGCGCAAAGGATGCGATGGCGCGGTGCGGAGGCGACGTCGTGTGCAAACCGTTCAAAGTCATTGTCTTCCACACGGGGCCATGCATATGCGTGGATCTCTTCAACGGAACTCACCTGCTCGAGCGGATGATTGTCGAACTCATCATAACTGCCTGACCCGTAACTGATCGCTTTTCGCCGCACTCCCCACATATCCGCCAGGGGATCCGTAGGGAAGTGCTCAACGGTTCGCACTGGTTTCACCTCGGTGACGCCGTCGATCCTCAGCGCTGTGTAGAGCTCTTCTTTGTCGGCGCAACGCAGTTCGCGCAGGAGGCGCCCGGTCACTTCGTCAGTGGCCCAATAGTCAGTGGGGATGCGATCGGGTTTATCTCTATGGAGAAGGGCCAGCCAACGTTCACGTGGAGTCATCATTCCGCAAGATGCACGAATATTCCTCCAGAATCAACCCTATTCCATGGCTGTTTTACCTATTATCCGTTGTTTCAAATGTTGCACGATGGCACACGGCGCACGATGAGCAGATCCTTCCGTGATCGTGTGTTCGAGCGGCTCTCCGGCGCGCAGTGTGAAACCGGAGGCAATATTCATAATGAATTGCAGATTTCGTCGACGAACCGCAGTCCATCGTCGGGAACAATTCAGCTTTCAGGGGGGTTAATCGTATCAGAACCCTATTGGATGATACAGCAGCCGTTCATTGACATATCCAATCTCGTCCGGGAAGGGTTTCCACCGGAGGCGATGCATTCCACCACATACTTGTAGGGAGGGTTTCCATGAAGCGTACGCTTAAAGTGATTGGCATAGCTGCCGGCGTTGTGGTAGTAGGTATTCTTGGGGTGCTTGCATATCTCTTCTTCATGCTACCTGATGCAGGTCCCACTTCCGTGCTGACCGTCTCGGCGACACCGGAGCGGCTCCAGAGGGGTAAATACCTCTTCAATCACGTTGCTGGCTGCATCGATTGCCACTCAACGCGCAACTGGGCGTATTTCTCGGGGCCTGTGACGCCAGGGACCGAGGGCAGGGGGGGTGAGCTGTTCTCTTCCAACATCGGCATTCCCGGAACGGTTTACTCGAAGAACATCACTCCTGCAGCGCTTGGCAAAGTAAGCGATGGTGTGCTACTGCGGGCGATAGCAGGGGGTGTGGATCACAACGACAAACCTCTCTTCCCTCTGATGGGGTACAGGTCATATGCAAACCTCTCCAAGGAAGACCTTTATGCGATCATAGCGTATGTGCGAACACTGAAACCAATCGAGAACACGGTTCCCGATCATCAACTCAACTTCCCGCTCAATCTTATCGTTCGCACGATTCCTCGGCCTTACACATCCCAGCCTGAACCCAACAGGAACAATCCGTATGAGTACGGCAAGTATCTCGTCAACGCGGCGCAGTGTATTGAATGTCATACACAGAAGGTCAAGGGAGAGAATGTGAAGGGAATGGAATACGCCGGTGGGTGGGAGGCACAACTTCCCAACGGTGTCGTACGTTCAGCCAATATCACTCCCGAAGAGGAGACCGGCATCGGCCTTTGGACGAAGGATATCTTTGTTGCCAAGTTCAAAGAGTGGGAGAATGCCGACACCACCAAGTTGAACCTTGAACGGATGGGCCGTCAGTCAATCATGCCGTGGACCTTGCTTGCGGGGATGACAGAGGAGGACCTGGGAGCGATTTATGCGTACTTACGTACGGTCCCCCCGGTAAAGAACCGCGTGGAAACGTGGACACCGCTGCAGGTGGCGCAGAAATAGGAGGAAACCAAACACCTATTGCCCCTGCAGAAAACTCACCACATTCTTCATCAGTGCATCCCGGGCTGCCTGCGAAGTAATGGTCTCAAACGGGAAGCCCATTACGACGACATTTGCCGTTCCTCTAAAGCCGACAGCTGCACCGAAGAGATTCTCCCTGTACCTGAGCAACATCGATCCACCTTTCACGGGTGCCAGCGCATCAGGAGATTCGACGGGGTAGATCCGGTCATTGAGGTCGACGGAAAAACTGACAGGAACATCGAGGTCCATAAATGGAGCCGCGACCGGTATGACGCCGCCGGTGTGCGATGCGTGGCCTGTTACCCATGAGCATTTCAACACTTCACGGGCAAACCGCATTCCGGAACTGTCGCGGGGGAGTGTGGAATAGAGGTCCGTTCCCACATAGCTGCCGGAGATGAATAGCGATCCTCGCGCTTCAACAAATGCGCGGATTGCATCACGGAGTCGTTGCGGGAACCCGGCGAACCGGATTCCGCGAAGCGAGTCGAGGCTCGGCCGCACACGGGGCGTGCTCTTCTGTTTTCCAAGTATCACATCCATCAACGCATATGATCGGAGATCTATCATCGAATCCTGGACAGCCTCGGCGCTGCATGAACTGACTGCAAAACCTGCTGCACTCAGCGAAGCACCATGGATGGACGCGTAGTCGAGTGTGTTCCCGGCGATGGTGTGCGTCTCATCGTCGGCCATGCTGGCCCCGTGACCTGGACTGTCATTCGACCGGAAGGGTGACTTCGGATCTAGATCATACTGCTGCCCGGTAAAGTTGTAGTCGATGTGGTCCGGGACGCCGGCATCCTGCATATTGACGAACCCACTGTATCCCTCGGTTTCAATTACTCCCGGCGCGGCGACCCTGTGGAAACCATTCACCACGATGGCCGCGGGGGCACCTGCCCGTGCCCTGCACACTGCAAGAATTTCCGATGGGAAACTCTCACCTCCGGCATTAACACCTGTCACTTTGAAGCTTACGAGCACACCGGTCGGGATATCGTGGAGTGTGCATGTCGGTGTATTGACGAGTTTCCCGTTGTCGAACCCTCCGTCACCGAAACGCGTGTACACGATGTAGTTGTCAGGAATGGCGGTCGGCTCGAGCGGATCGGCAACAGGTTGCCAGCGCAACAGCACATCGCCGTTGGAGGTCAGCTCCGCGACGACATGGGAAACGGGCAAGGGCTGTACGACGTAGTCGGGGTTCTCCGGCACTGAAAGGAACCGGAGCATGGATTTGTAGATTGCCCGGGAAACGTCGAACCGGAATTGGGGATCCTGCATGAACTTCATATCGAGGAAATTCTGATGCGATAACAGCTCGAGAAGGACTCCCGGGAAATTCGGGCGGACGGATTCGCTGTAGTCGGCGTTCTTAAGCTCCCTGCGCCGCCATGCAGGATCGTGCAATACACGGAGGTCGTTGACAATCTGCGTCTGCAGGATGTCCGCGATATCCCTGTTGGCAAGCCGTGAGACGCCATCGGGAAAGGTTAACGATGAATCGAAGGCTTCGATGCTGTAGATCGACAATGTACCGACGGTCGTGTCATTTGTGGTGATGCCGGCATCGGTGTGGAAGGCGAGCGATAGGTCCATTGGAATACCGAGACCCGGGACCATTCTATTTTTGTTTGGACCGAACGGAGCACCGTAAAGATAGTTGCCGTACTCCGCGCGGCTCTGGTAATCGTCTTTGTAGTCATTGGCGTCATTGTTGAGACTGTAGATGAGCGTGTCCGGCATTCCTGCAAACTGCAAGTAGTAACGCGCACCCTCTGTGAATTTCGGGCGGCCGCTGGAGGCGCCTCCCCGTTCAATGACGCCCATGCCTCCTCCGAAGCGCACTGCATCCGCGGTAACGTATCTGCCCGTCTGCGCACTCTTGTTGGTGAGGACAACTTGACCACTGTCCGGATGCGTGCCGGCGCGGAATCTAAAAACTCCGAGATACTGCCAGGTTCCGCCGCCGATCTGCTGGTTCACGCGAAAGGTTGTGGCACCGCCTGCATGGTGAACTGTGTATTCTGCATCGGAAACGTTGCTGTCGGCCAAGGCGAAAGAGATATACACCGCATAGTTGCCGGTTTCAGGAATGGCGGGAATCCAATGAACTTCCGCAGTTCCTCGAGAGTCACTTGCCACCCTGCGCGCTGTTCCCATCCGAAAAGGGTTCGCGTTTCCTGAAATCGTTCTGGCTGTCCTGAAGCCTGGAGTGATGCTCTTCCATGCATGCGACGCGTCGTTGTGCAGCTCGACGTAGGATGAGGAGAGCGAATCGTTGTCGACGATCGCCTCGTGGGTCTGTATGTCGCGTTCACGCGGTACAAAGACGTGCGCACCGGCATTCTCCAACATCGGGATAAGGTAGGGAATCGTAAATGAGAGAGGACCGAGGTCTTCCACAGATTGGAAGAGTCGGGGTCGTTGCCACTCCCAGCGCGCTTCGGTGTTGTTGTAGTACCATCCGTGGCTCGGCCAGAGGGAAATATTGCGATTGAGCAGGCCCCGGACGGGTGTGGAGAGACGACTTGTGTTCGAGACCACCGGTTCGACACGGGGAGTGCGTGTTATGGGGATGCGCTTTTTATCGTACCGGGCAGGATCGGTTCTGAAGAAGTTCGGGACAAGTTCCTCGATGGGTGTACGGAGCGTGTGGATGCTGAGGTGATACCCCTTATACCGATCGCCGAAGAAACTCCGCATTCCTGCATAGACGTGCTCTACATTCTCCTGGCGGAAGGGCATATAGGAAAACTCCGGACTGAGTGAAACGCTCAGGGTGCGAGACGTGTCGTCAACCGCTATGGAATCAATCTTCGTTCCGGGAGGGATGGGAAAGGGCAATTCCTGTTTCTGGATTGCTTCGCCGAACGCACGGCGGTATTCCTCGGTAGTCGGATGCGTCGTGATGCAGCCTGAGAGAATGGCTGCAGAAATGAGAAGCAACAACGTGATGTTCGAACTATCGCGAGTGAGAGAACACATGGGGACTCTTCAGTAGAAATTCTTCTCCCATGCATGCTCGCGTAACAGCGCGATCATGGCAGGAGATAGCCGTCGACCATTGGAAACAGCACAATTCCATTCAACGTGCGTTGTACTCCGCATGCCGGGAATCACCGTGGAGACTGCGGGATGGTGGAGACAGAAACGGAGTGCGAGTTCCGGGAGGGATGCCGCTTCATTGCCGAGATGCGTCTTCAGCCGTTCCACCCGCTCAAACACCTGTTTCTTGCGGTCACCGCGGAAATACCTATTCCGGAAATCGTCCCGCGGGAATGTTGTGTCGGGTGTGATGGCACCGGTCAGGGCCCCCTCGTCGAATGGCACTCTCGCAATAACTCCAACATTCTGCTCCAGGCAGAGTGGCAGCAACGATTGTTCGGGGGTCTGGTCGAAAATGTTGTAGAGCACCTGCACGGTGTCGATTTTTCCCGACCGGACGGTCTGGAGTGCATTGTCGGGTTGATGATCGTTGATGGAGATCCCCACGAAGCGGATCTTGCCTTCTGCTTTCAACGTGCTGATGGCTTCATACCATTCGGCATCATCTATCCAGTCGTCCTGCCAGACGTGCAGTTGCTGAAGGTCAATGGTATCGGTTCCCAGGCGCTTCAGACTCTGCTCTGTGCATTTGATAACGTGGCCATGAGGGAAGGTCTCGCTCAGTCGGCTGCCGGGTTTTGCAGGCCAGGTCATATTTTTGGGAGGGATCTTCGTTGCCACGAATATCTCTCCATTGCGTTCCCGCAAGAATCGACCGACAAGCTCTTCGCTGTGGCCATCTCCGTAGACATAGGCTGTGTCGATGAAATTGACACCCAGATCGGCTGCGCGACGGAGGGCGCGCATTGACTCGTCATCGCGTGCCCCTTGCCACATCGATCCGCCGATACCCCAGGCGCCAAAGCCGATTTCTGAAATCTGGATGTTTGTCCTGCCAAGACGGCGATACTTCATGGGATTTCCTGCCGTGGTTGAATGTCAGGCTGAAGCATATGGAGTATAGCAAGGGGGAGAGAGAAACACAAGAAGAGAGAAACAGGCGGGAGAAACCGATGGGAGAAACAGAGTGATTCGAGGCCTTGATGGTTGTGAGACGTTTTTGTACATTAAACCAATGGACAAATCTGGCTCAAATCCTCTGAGTGCCGTCGTCCGCCCGGCGATACATGTGACCCTCATTCGCGACGGTGTTCCCGAGCTTACGCTGAAGTTCCGCGATAGTTTTCTCATCGGCAATTCCGAAGAGTGCGAGGTCGTGCTCGAAGACACCGATGTGAGTCCGGTCCACGCCGAAGTGTGGTTCGAGAAGGGAAGTTGGTGGCTTCGGGATCGAAGTGGCAAGGGAGAAACGTACATCAACGGTCAGCCGGTAGACACCGCCGAACTGGAGGGGGAGACCGAGGTCCTGTTCGGAATGGGCGGCCAGATGTTGATTCTTGATGTCCGTGAAATGCCTCACCATGTCCTGACCAAGGCCGTACGGCAGGCGTTTCGTTCGAGCGGGTACGTCCCAGTGGGAGAGTACCGGATGGCGACGCATCGGCTGCTTAAGCGGTTTCTCCACCAACAGGCGAAGAAATATGGTTGGATCATCGGTGTGCTTGCGCTTGTTGCCGCAGGTGCGGCCGGCTATGCGTACATCAAACACCGGCAGGTTGAAAAACAACAAGCGCTTGCGCAAGACGTCTTTTATGAGATGAAAGACTTCGAACTTGCGCTCTCGCGGCTCGAACAGCGCATGACCGACCGGGGTGACACGCTTTCCAGCGCCGAATTGCAGGCCTCGCGTTCCCGTTTATCCCAATTGAATGCGAGCTACGATAAGTACATCGAAGAGCTCGGTGTTTACAAGGAAGGAATGGATGAAGGTGACCGTACGATTCTCCACGTGGCGAGGGTGTTTGGTGAATGCGAACTGGCCATGCCCCCGGATTTCGTCGGAGAGGTAAAGCACTACATAGGCCTCTGGAAGCTCTCCAGCCGGCTCGCGCGTTCGCTCGATCGGGCGGAGGAACACGGATACACGGTGTCGATTACCAAGTCACTGATGGATGAGCACATGCCTCCGCAGTTTTTCTACCTCGCACTGCAGGAGAGCGAATTCGACAGTTCTGCTGTGGGGCCTCCGACGCAATTTGGCATCGCAAAGGGGATGTGGCAATTCATTCCTACCACAGCAACGCAGTACGGGCTGAAAACCGGGCCGCTGAAAGAGTTTGCACGGGCCGACCCCCGCGATGAGCGGCACAGAGTCAACAAGGCAAATCTCGCTGCAGCGAGGTACATACGTGACATTTATAATACTGAAGCCCAGGCGTCCGGCCTGCTCGTCATGGCCTCCTACAATTGGGGGCACAACGCCGTCAAAAAGCTCGTCCGCCAGCTTCCGGAAAATCCACGGGAACGCAATTTCTGGAAATTCCTTGCTGCGTTCAAAGGGAGGATCCCCAAGCAGACGTATGATTACGTGTTCATGATCTTTTCAGCCGCATGTATCGGTGAAAACCCCGGCGTGTTCGGTTTTTCCTTTCCCAAACCCCTGCGTGATGCCGCGCAATAACTCCCTGAATATTCTTGGTTTCGATTTTGGTGCAAGTAGTGTCCGCGCGATCCTCGGACGATACGACGGTCAGCAGCTGACTGTTGAACCCGTTCATCAATTCGCCAACGGGCCCGTCTACTGTGCAGGTCACATGTTCTGGGATGTCCTCCGGTTTGTCACAGAGATTCAGGAAGGCATCCGGAAGGCAGTCAGGGAAGCCGGCGGACCGATTGCGTCGATGGGTATCGATACGTGGGGTGTCGATTTTGNNTCGATTTTGGATTGTTGGATAGCCGGGGAGAATTGATCGGGAATCCTTACCATTACCGCGACTCCCGGACGGACGGGATGTTTGCGGAGGCCTTTCGGAGAATGCCACGGGAGCAGATTTTTGCTCTCACAGGCGTGGCGTTTCAACCTTTCAATACGCTCTATCAGTTGCTCGCAACACGCCTCGAAGCCCCGGAGATTCTGGAGAATGCATCAAACGTTCTCATGATGCCTGATCTGCTTGCCTATTTGCTGACGGGGGAAAAGGGTACAGAATACACCGACGCAAGCACTACACAGATGCTCGATGCAACTGCGCGGACGTGGAACGCGCAGCTCCTCAAGACTATGGATTTTCCCGAGCATCTCTTCGGAGTCCCTTCGGCCCCCGGTGCGACCCGGGGAATGCTCTTGTCCTCTCTCTCGGACGACCTCGGCATCGCACCTTTTCCGGTGATCGCCGTTGCCGGTCACGACACGGCTTCAGCTGTGGTTGCAACTCCACTCGACGGCCCAGGAAGCGCGTTTCTCAGTAGTGGGACATGGTCCCTCCTCGGTGCAGAAATTGACAGCCCGCGGCTCGGACCCGAAGTGATGGGGTGGAACTTCACTAACGAAGGCGGAGTGGGGGGGACCTACCGGCTGCTACAGAACGTCATGGGACTCTGGATACTGCAAGAATGCCAGCGTCATTGGACAGCCGCAGGAAGTACACGATCATACGCTGATCTTGTCGCGCTTGCAGAAGCCAGCGAGAGCAATGGTGCGGTTATCGATCCTGATCACGCCATGTTCTATTCGCCGGGCAATATGGAACAACGGGTCAGGTCATTCTGCGAGAACACCGGACAGAAACCTCCTGAATCCGAAGGCGCCATCGTCCGCTGCATTCTCACCAGTCTCGCTTTCAAGTATCGATTCGTGATTGAGCGTCTTGATCACTTGGTGGGTGCACGCATGAGTTCTCTGTACATCGTCGGAGGCGGAACACGCAATCATCTGCTCAACCGCCTCACCGCAGATGCCATTGGCAGACCGGTATTCGCGGGACCATCGGAAGCCACAGCCATTGGGAATATTCTGATGCAACTTCACGCCTGCGGAGAACTCAGAAGCGTCGGAGAGATGCGCTCGCTCGTTCGAAATTCCTTCCCGATACAATCATACCCCCCACCCGACACTCTGGAATCCGACGACGCGTATGAGCGCTTCGTGCAGGTGGTTCTATCCGGGACCACCTGCATCCAATGAAATAGGGGAAGAATGCGACTCGAGTGACCCGGGTGGGCAACACGTACGTCAGCCGCCAACAAACCGGAAATCAAAGCAATCGGAATCTCCCCGACGGTGTAGACCATGTTCAGTCATGCTCCCGCTCACGGCAATGCGGCGTGTCGCACACTATCTTGAACATGTTATCACACTTGAAAGGGGTCGTCATGGAATTCTTGCCTGTTGTCGGGCTTGTTCTGGGTGTCTACGCGGCATTCGTCATGTTGTTCTTCCGTTACCTGAATCTGATGCGCCAGAAGGAAGAGACTGTTGTGCGTCAGGGGGGGAATCGTTCCTAAATGGGTTGAAGATTGTACATCCCTCTGTTGACTCATTTCTCGTTTCGTTGCGCGTTTCATCTTTCGTGCTTGTGGCGATCAACCCTGGCAAGGCTTTGCGGAAAGGCGTATATTGGTGCACATTCCCATGCGTTTCAACCTNNCCTTTGGCCGTGCCGAAAGGTCCATGTTCGCCGAACTCTTCGGACTTCTTGTAGGTGTGGATGACGAGTAGTATCTTCGCACCACTGCATATTCATATCCTTTCACCGATTCATGGAATCGGGTTGCGCAGGACTACAGCCATCCTTGCAGCAATTTTACATGAATCCGGTTTCAAAGTGACAGTGACGTTGTTTCGGGGCAACTTCACGTCACGCATGGATCGGGCGATCAGGAAACTTGGCGGTTCTGTGTTGCGCCGGCCGCTCTATGACGTCAATATCTTCGTTGAATCAGCGCAACCCAGCTGGTTTCGTCTCGCCCGCATCAACTGCCTTATTCCAAATCAGGAATGGGTGCGGGAAGGCACGATGGCAGTTCTTTCANNCAAACACGCAGAGGGGATCTTTGGCCGACTCGGGTACCGCGCACGCTACATCGGGTTCACCAGCTTTGACAGGATCGACGACAAAGTATCACATGACTATGACAGCTTCATACATATTGCCGGCAACAGCATGCTCAAGGGTACCGAGATTTTGCTCCAGAGCTGGTTAAACCATCCTGAATGGCCTCACCTGAAAATCCTTTGGCACGCTGAAGGGATCACACCTACTCCTGCCGCCAATATTCAATGGATGACGGCTTCTGTTGGTGAAGAGATGCTCCGCAGACTTCAGAACAGTCATAGTGTGCATTTCTGTTTGTCGGTGGCTGAAGGGTTTGGTCATTACATCGTAGAAGCCATGAGTTGCCAGGCACTCGTGTTCGCAACAGACGCGCCTCCGATGAATGAAATCGTTAGGCCCGAACGGGGCATTCTGGTTCCGCACGTCAGGGAGTGGGCGATGCGTCTTGGCACAAGCTATCAGGTCGATGAAGCGGCGATTGAGAGAGCGGTTGATGGTCTCGGCCAGATGAATATGACGGAGCGGAGGCAAATGGGGAAAAATGCGCGTTTGTGGTATCTGGAGAACGATCAACTGTTCCGGCAGCGGCTTGTTGCAGCGATCAGAGAGTGCGCTGTGTGATGACTGCCTCAGAAATAGTGGTTGAACTGGTTCTGCCTTAGAAACACCGCGCCGAGTATCCTATTGATTCTCTTCACTTCAAGAAAGACATTCGGGTGAAGAAGGCCCCCCTCAGATCCGAACTCCCGAGTGGGCTGAAACTGCTATCGTCGATCAACCCTGATCCGATGAGCCGAAGGTTTCTTACGGGATTGGCAAAGGAACGCTGAGGGTCCAACGGATGTTTAAACCTCAAAGGACGGTGCGTTGTCCAATGTGCAGATGATCAGAAGAGGAGGAAATATGGTTCGAACTAGTGTCATTGCCGTGGTAGTGGCGTGTTCCTTTGCGTGGACTGGGTGCACCACCGAACGCGCCATGAGTTATCGCCGGGATATGGCTCGCGGGGAAAATGATTCCCTTGCTGTGACCGTGAAACGCGATGTCGTTGAAATGAAGAGAGCAGGTATTGGTGACGATGTCATCATAAATCTGCTGCATGCTTCCAACTCGTTCTTCCCGATGTATGCGCGCGATGTTGTTGAGCTCGCGGATTCTGGAGTGAGCGATTCGGTGATCAACGCCATGATTTTGGGTCCTCAGACAGGTTCATGGGGAAGGGTTTCCCGTTCGTTCGCCTATTACTCGCCCTCCTACTGGGATTGGGGCTATCCGTACTGGTATCCGTGGGATCCGTACTATTCACTTGCCTTTTCGGGGGGGTACTACCGACCTTACTATGGGTACCGTGCGTATGCGCCGTACAGCCATTTCCGTTCGCGCGGAGCGATGTCCACTTCTCATGGGTTTGGCCGAGGTACAACGGGTGGCCGCCGCCGGTGAAGCGCTGATCATCGAAGAAGCTTTGCTGGATTGTGTTGATGGGAACACGACGTGAGCCGGGGTAGGTCTATGTGAGGACCTGGCGACGCATGCGCCTGTGGTTTCATGGTGGGTTGTGCGGCGGAGGAAAATGAAAAACAAACCCAAGGCGTTCTCAGACCTCCTTACTATCGCGCTCGTTGCTGTTGCCGTCTTTATCATCTCCGCAACGTTCGACATCTTCAACAAGATCATCGCATGGATCTACCAGTATGACACTTGGCAGCTCGATGAATTGTTCACGGTCGCCATTTACCTCGTGTTCGCGATTGCATTTTATGCCTGGAGACGCTACAAAGAACTGCTCGAGCAAATTCGCAATCGTGAAGAAATGGAAGCGGCGAATGCGCGTTTGATTCCTGAGCTGGAGAATACTCGCGCCGACCTGACGAGATTGAAAACATTGCTACCTTTATGTTCTTCTTGCGGGCGAGTGCGGGAAGGCAACGGGAATTGGGCAGAGGTGGAAGTCTATCTGGAAAAACACCTTCTCATGCGGCTTGACGATGGCCTCTGTCCGGATTGCGCGCGAGAACTCTATGGGAAGTCTNNATGAAAGATGATCCAGCCATCGACGGATGCGGGGTGTACTTCTCTCGGATGCAAGCAGGAGAGTTTGTGTCTACGAAAAAGATGCTGGTACTGATTCTTGGAGAGTGTAGCCTTAACGGGGATCGAACCCGTATTTCGGCCTTGAGAGGGCCGCGTCCTAAACCGTTAGACGATAAGGCCGGTTGGCAATTGTGAATTGTGGATCCACATTCCACAATTGTTGCGCTGCCCCGCAAGGATTCGAACCTCGATAAGCAGATCCAGAGTCTGCTGTCTTGCCATTAGACGACGGGGCAATCGTATAAAGCATTCAAATATATATTTTCCCCCCGAAATTGTCAACTTCTCCGTGAAGAGCCCTGCGTGAACTGTCACCGATGTCTGTACCTTGACTTTCCCAAGACTATACGTTACTTTAATATGATTCTGTTAATTCATAGCGAGGGAGGTTGCCCATGCATAGGCTGTTCATACTACTACTCGGAGTCTCCCTTTGCGCCCTCCTGGTCTCGGGAGGTGCGACTGCACAAAATGTTGACGGCCGCTGGGCGATAGGTGTGCTGGGTGGCGGGAACATTTGGGTCAACGACCTCAGTCAAACGAAAATCGGCCTGGGCGGCCTTTTCAGTATCCGTTACGGAATCAGCCCGGTCTTCTCCATTGGTCTCATGGGCGGATACGAGGTGCTGAAATCGAGTCAGGATCCTCCTCTCCCTGGATTGAGCTACCCGTACCTGCATGTCGACGCTTACCCGGTTGCGCTTCAGGGGTATTTCCGCTTTTACCCCAATTCCGCCCTCTCTCCCTACTTCCGTTTCGGCGGTGGGATGATGTTCTACACACGCAAGACGGCCGGTGGAGCTCCTGCACCTGATGATCGACAACATACAGCGTATATCATTCCCTTTGGCCTGGGCATTGAGGCATTTACTTCGAGCAATTTTGCCATTGACTTCGACCTCGGAGCCACAAACTTCACCGATGCGTTGGACCTTCGGGAAAACGGTTCTCCTGACGGCTCCCTGTCTGCGAAAGTCGGTTTCCACTGGTTCCCCGGCAGAAGCGATGCGGACGACGATGACAATGATGGGTTGACGAACGGTCAGGAACGCAGATTGGGTACCAATCCGCTCAACCCGGATACCGACGGCGACGGGCTGTCCGATGGGGACGAGGTTCGAAAGTACCATACAAATCCCCTCCGTGCGGATACAGATGGTGACGGTCTGACCGACGGCGAAGAGGTGCTGAAATACCACACTGATCCGACAAAATACGATACTGATGGCGATGGACTCTCCGACGGCGACGAAGTTCTGAAATATCATACCGACCCTTTGAAACCGGACACCGACGGTGACGGCCTGACCGATGGCGACGAAGTGCTCAGGTATCATACTGATCCGCTGAAAGTGGACACTGACGGCGATGGTCTTTCCGACCGTGACGAAGTCAAGGTCTATCACACGGATCCTCTGAATCCGGACACCGATGGTGATGGGCTTATGGACGGTGAAGAGGTAATGAAGTACCATACCGATCCGCTCAAAGCCGACACGGATGGCGGTGGGTTGATCGATGGGGCGGAGATCATCCGCGGGACGAACCCGTTGGATCCCACGGATGACGTCTTAAAGGATGCGATCATCCTGGAGCGTGGCAAAGCAGTCGTTCTCCAGGGGATCAAATTCCTAAGCGGTAGCGCAACTTTGACCCGGGATTCGGAAAACATGCTGGAACGGGCCTATGCGGCCCTCCTCACAAGTAGCGATTTGAAGGTCGAAGTCGCCGGATACACTGACAACGTTGGATCCCGAATCAGCAACGAACAGCTCTCGCAGCGGCGTGCTGACGCAGTCCGCTCATGGCTCATTGCAAAAGGCATCCCCGGAAGTCGGCTCACGACAAAGGGATACGGCCTCCGCGATCCCGTTGCTTCCAATGCCACGTCCGATGGCCGCGCACAAAACCGGCGTATCGAATTCCACGTCAAATGATTCCCTCACTACTCGCCCCCCGGCCGGTCGCCCTCCGGCCGGGGGAGCGTGGTTTTTGACTTTCTGCCTACCTTTTGGTACTTTGGTACGATGAACTACTCTCCAAACTTCGTTTCCCAACAGGAAACTCGCCGGTGATCACACGCTACGGCTACGATGTGGTCGGCGTGGTGGTGGTGCTTTTTCTCGTCGGAACCCTCGTTTCATGGCTTCTGTTGGACGATCGCATTGTCAGAACCTCTATTACAGTTATGCTGGTGTTGCTCCTTGCGTTTACGCTCTTTTTTTTCCGTGATCCGGAACGGAACACACCGAGCGGTGGCGATCTGGTGGTTGCCCCGGCTGATGGCAAGGTACTGTTTGTCCGTGATGTCACGGAGGCCGAGTACCTTCATGGAGCTGCGGTTCAGATCAGCATTTTCATGTCCCCGCTAAACGTGCACGTCAATCGATACCCGGTGAGCGGCACCGTGGAGTACTTCAGGCATTTTCCGGGAGAATATCTGGTGGCGTTCGATGAAAAGGCTTCTTTGCGAAACGAGCGCACACATATCGGTATTGCGCACCCGCGGGGGCGGGTGCTCTTCAAGCAAATAGCGGGGTTCATTGCGCGGCGCATTATCGCCGAGGTGCGCGAAGGTGATGCCGCAGTTGCCGGAGCCAGGTTCGGGATGATCAAATTCGGTTCGCGTGTTGACGTCATTCTTCCGCGGTCCGTTACCGTTCACGTCAAGGCTGGGGAGAGTACAGTGGCAGGAGAGATGGTGCTTGCACATTTTTCCACGCCCGGATAAGTCAATGAGAATCACACGTGCGGTAGTTCCCAGTCTCTTCACCGTGCTGAATATGTTCTCCGGCTTTATGTCCGTTATTCATTCAAGCCGCAATGAATTCATCCCCGCCTGTTGGTTCATCATCCTCGCGGCGGGATTTGATGCCCTCGATGGCATCATGGCACGCATCACGAAATCCACGTCGCAGTTCGGCGTTGAGATCGATTCGCTCTCGGACGTGGTATCATTCGGCGCAGCCCCGGCTTTTCTGGTCTATCAGTTTTCCCTCCATTCGCTCGATGGACTGGGGGTTTTCCTCAGCTCGCTTCTGATGATCTTTGCGGGCCTGCGGCTCGCACGGTTCAATGTGCAGCTTGTCGGATTTGACAAAGACCATTTTGTCGGCCTGCCGGTCCCCGTCAGTGCCATCACCGCTGCATCGTTCATCTTCAATGCCGTGAATGGCACCGAGCCCTTCCGGAGTTATGCGTCTGATGTGCTTCCGTGGTTGAGCATTGTGCTGGCATTGCTGATGGTCAGCAAAGTCCGGTACGACACGCTCCCGAAGGTTTCCGCGCGCTCAATACGGAAAGAGCCATGGAAGTTCATATTCCTCACGCTTGCGGTGATCGTGGGATTTGTTACCGCGGGGAATGCAATTTTTCCGTTGTTTCTGTTGTTCATTGTCATAGGACTGATCCGGTACGTTGGCGGGTTGGTGAAACGATTGGCGCACATCGGATCGCATTATGATGAAGAGCGCATTGGTCATCCACGGGTGGATTCCTGAAAGAGGCGCTATGATTCATTCCCGGATCCATGTCACGTTACGTCCGTCAATCCTTGATCCGCAGGGCAAAGCGGTGTCGCATGCGATCGGGACGCTGGGTATTGCCGGCGTGAGTACCGTGCGGATGGGGAAGTATGTTGAAGTGACATTTGAAGGGAACGATGTTGCTGCTGCGCGCGCCGCGACCGAAGAGATTTGCAGGAAACTCCTGGCGAATCCGGTGATGGAAGACTATCGATTTGAAGTGGAGAACGAAGGGTGAAAAACGCGACGGTCCGATTCGGCGTGGTGGTGTTCCCGGGGTCGAATTGTGACCATGATGCGTATCAGGTGTGCAAGAAGATCCTCGGACAGGACGCGGTCTTTTTGTGGCACAAGGAGCACTCGCTGCAGGCGGCGGATGTGGTGATCCTGCCCGGAGGATTTTCCTATGGCGACTATTTACGTTGCGGAGCAATAGCGCGTTTCTCGCCGGTCATGCAGGAGGTGGCGGCATTCGCGGCGGATGGCGGGCTGGTCATCGGTATCTGTAATGGATTCCAGATCCTCGTCGAGGCGGGACTTCTTCCCGGGGTCCTGTTGCGAAATGATTCGCTGCGTTTTGTCTGCCGGCATGTGCACCTGCGTGTCGACAACGCCTTTACCCCGTTTACCGGGGAATACGCGCCGGGAGAAGTGTTGACCATTCCCATCGCGCACGGCGACGGCAACTACTTTGTGGATGAGAGGACCTTGCGGGAGCTGGAGGCGAACGGACAGGTTGTTTTCCGCTATTGTGACGCCACCGGTGCAGTCACCCCCGAAGCGAATCCCAATGGATCTTTGGCCAATGTCGCCGGGATCGTCAATGCGGAGGGCAATGTACTGGGAATGATGCCGCATCCAGAACGGGCATCCGACCCCCTCCTGGGGTACACTGACGGACGGCGACTCTTCGACTCGATCCTTGATCATGTGATGTCACGCGTCGTGCCGACAAGTTTCGCAGAAGGCACGTTTGTTCAACAAAAGTAAGTGAGGAGGAAAAGGTAATGGGTAATATCGGCACAACCGAACTCATCCTGATCATCGCCGTGCTCTTTCTGTTCTTTGGTGCGAAGAAAATCCCCGAACTCGCACAGGGACTAGGCAAGGGCATCCGCGAGTTCCGCAAAGCGTCGCGCGAAATCCAGGATGACAACGATACGGAAACAAAAAAAATCGACAGCAAGACTCCAGAGCAGAAAGGATAGTCGAACGTGTTTTTCGACAACATTGGCGGTTCAGAGCTGTTGGTCGTCATGCTCGTGGTCTTCATTTTCTTCGGGCCGAAGAAGTTCCCGGAGATGGGGAAGAGCATCGGCAAAGCTATGCGCGAATTCAAGAGCGCCATGCGCGGTGTGAAAGAGGACCTGGAGAAATCGACACGCATCGACCCCTAGTGTCACGCCGCATGAGACCACGCTGATTCCGGGACCCGCCACATATGACCGCACACGTCGCGCGTTGGACTCAGGTACCACGACATGCGAAGCGACGACGCAGGAGTATCTTGCGACGATCGAACGGAAGAGCGGATTGAACGCCTTCCTTTCAGTATTCGGCGAGCAGGCCCTCATGCGCGCGCGCGACATCGACCGAAAACGTGCGGAAGGACGATCCGGCAGGCTGGTGGGCATGATCGTCGGCATTAAAGACGCCCTGTGCATGAAACAGGAGCGTGTCACCTGTGCCTCCCGGATGCTCGAGCACTTCGTGTCATTGTATGACGCGACGGCCGTCGCGCGTCTCGAACAGGAAGATGCCATCATCATCGGCAAGACGAATCTTGATGAGTTCGCGATGGGTTCGTCCACCGAAAATTCCGCGTTCGGTCCGGTGCGCAATCCTGTTGACGAGTCGCGTGTCCCCGGCGGCTCCAGCGGCGGTTCCTGCGTTGCTGTTGCTGCGGGTATGGCACACACAGCACTGGGTACCGACACCGGCGGTTCCATCAGGCAACCGGCGGCATTCTGCGGCGTGGTCGGGTTGAAACCCACCTACGGCAGGGTGTCGCGGTACGGACTCGTTGCTCTCTCGTCGTCCTTCGAACAAATCGGCCCGTTTGCCAACTCCGTGGCTGATGCGGCCCGCGTCCTGCAGGTCATCGCAGGGCATGATCCCCGGGATTCTACCTCTGCCACGGTGCCCGTTCCCGAATACGAGGCATCATTGACCCGTGATGTGCGGGGACTTCGGATAGGGCTGCCGCGTGAAGCATTCACTGAAGGGTTGAACGAAGAAGTCCACACAGCGATTGAAAAGACGGTCGATGCGCTGCGCCGGGAAGGGGCAATCATCCAAAATGTCACATTGCCGCACTCACGATACACGATCTCGACCTACTATATCTTGATGACTGCAGAGGCATCCTCCAATCTTGCGCGGTACGACGGTGCACGCTACGGCTACCGTGCTTCCGCCCCCCGTGACCTGACGGAGATGTACGTGCGTTCACGGAGCGAGGGCTTTGGTGCTGAAGTGAAGCGAAGGATCATGCTGGGTACTTACGTGCTTTCCGCCGGTTATTATGACGCCTACTACCGGAAAGCGCAAAAAGTCCGGCGCCTCATTCAGAATGATTTCTTTGCGGCATTCCGGGATGTGGATTGCGTTTTGATGCCCACGACTCCCACAACGGCATTCAAGTTGGGCGAGAAGATTGATGATCCGCTCGCGATGTATTTGTCAGATGTGTACACAGTATCGGCGAATCTGGCGGGTGTGCCGGCGATCAGCATCCCGTGCGGCGCTGACCGCCAGGGGCTGCCTATCGGTGTCCAATTCATCGGCAAGCAGTTTGACGAACCTACAGTCCTGCGCGTCGCGGACGCCGTGGAAAATCTTCTGAAACTTGGATCCCAACCTCGATCCTGGTCTTAATCTCAATTTCACAGAGCGTTAAACCTTTTCCTCAACCCTAACCTCAACCTCAACCTCAACTCATGAGCATCCTCGTCAACAGGAACACTCGCCTTGTCGTGCAAGGCATCACGGGCGGTGAAGGGACGTTTCATACAAAACAGATGATGGAATACGGGACGAAAGTGGTCGCCGGCGTCACTCCAGGCAAAGGTGGAACGAACTACGGCGGAACGGAGAAGGACCCGTTCCCCCAAGAGGTGTCGGTATTCAATACCGTGTCCGAGGCCGTCAAGGCAACCGGCGCCAATACTTCAGTGATCTTTGTCCCTGCGGCATTTGCAGAAGATGCCATCATCGAGGCTGCGGATGCCGGCCTGGACCTGATCGTCTGCATTACCGAAGGCATCCCGACACGCGACATGTTGACTGCCTACGAATATGTGACGAAACGCGGGGTGCGCATGATCGGCCCAAACTGCCCCGGTATCATATCTCCCGGTCAGGCCAAGGTGGGTATCATGCCGGGGTTTATCCACAAGAAAGGGACGGTGGGAGTGGTGTCGAGAAGTGGGACACTCACCTACGAGGCAGTCTGGCAGTTGACCGAGCTCGGCATCGGTCAGTCGACGTGCATAGGGATCGGCGGCGATCCGGTGATCGGGACACGGTTTCTTGACGCATTGAAGCTGTTCAACGAAGACCCTGGAACCGCCGGTGTTGTGATGATCGGTGAGATTGGCGGTACGGCTGAGGAAGAGGCTGCGGCGTACGTTCGCAAGTTTATGAAGAAGCCGGTTGTCGGTTTTATCGCCGGTCGCACGGCTCCTCCCGGGCGGCGCATGGGTCATGCGGGTGCAATCATCTCCGGGGGCAAGGGGACTGCGCAGGAAAAGATGGACGCAATGAAGAAGGCGGGGATTCACGTGGTCGAGAGTCCCGCCCTTATCGGCGAAACAATGGCCCGTGCATTGAAGAAGGGCGGACTAAAAGCCGCAAAGGCTGCAAAGAAGAAAATCGCGCGTGCGAAACCCATAGCAAAGAAAGCAACGAAGCGCACAAAGACACATGCGAAGAGATAGCTCTTGAAGATTGAGATCGAGGCTGAGATCACGCTGCATTCCTTCACTCCTCAATCTCAATGGTAGTCTCTCTCGCAGACTTCTTCACCTTAAACGTAATCTTAATCTCACCCCATGGCCATCGAACGCACACTTGCGATTCTCAAGCCCGACTGTGTCCGCAAGAACCTCCAGGGCGAAGTTATCGCCCGCATTCAGAAATCGGGATTCAAGATCCTCGGAATGAAGATGGTGCGGCTGACCCCGATCAGTGCTGGCGCCTTCTATGCCGTTCACACAGGGCGTTCTTTCTTCACGGGACTCGTTGAGTTCATGTGCAGTGGGGCATGCATGCCTATCGCGCTGGAGAAAGTGAATGCGGTCGAGGACTTCCGCATGCTGATCGGCAAGACTGATCCTGCCGAGGCGGCCCCCGGCACAATCCGCAAGCTCTACGCAGACAGCAAAGGCGAAAATATTGTCCACGGCTCCGACTCAGCAGAAAACGGAAGAATCGAAGTAGGGTTTTTCTTCTCGGAGAAAGAACTGGCGGAAAACAGATAGCCGCTCATCCAATCCACAATGGTGGATTGTCGATCCACAATCGTGGATTGTCGATCCACAATCCACAATCGGTATGGCCCTCAATATCTGGAAGACACTGTCCCGTTCCGTTCAATTCAAGAACCCCTGGTGGAGCTATGGGCGTGATACTGTTGTCCTTCCTTCGGGCAAAGAAGGAGAGTATCACTATGTTCATTCTCTCGGATCGGCGTGTGTGATTCCGATTGCAGGCGATGGTACGATCCTTCTCGTGAACCAGTTTCGATATCTCGGTGGGAGGGAGAGTCTGGAGTTTCCCTGTGGTGCGGTGAAGGAGGGCGACACCCACGAACAGACGGCATGGCACGAGCTTGCTGAGGAGACGGGCTACACGGCCGTCTCGCTTGCGTGCATAGGGGAATTCAATCCCTACAACGGTGTTACCGATGAACTTTGCCGGGTGTACGTTGCGCGAGATCTTCGCAGTGTGTGTGCGTCGCCCGACGAGACCGAACAATTCGAACTCGTGCACATGTTGCCCGGAGAGATCAGCGGCAAAATCCGGGAAGGGGAGATTTGGGACGGGATGAGTATCGCTGCGTGGTGCATCGCACGCGAAAAAGGGCTTGTGTGAATAACTCCCATGCTCAAACACCTTGCCATTATTTCCTTGCTCATTACCGCTACCGGTAGTGCCTCGAACCGGCCCACGGTGACTACGGGTGCCGATTGCCTGGTTGCACGGCACCTCCAGATGTTGAAGGGCCTGCGGGTCGGCATGATCATCANNGCAACAACACCAGCAGACTCTATTCCGGTGAGTTGCTGCTCGACAGCTTGCAGAATGCGGGTATTATCGTGACTGCACTGTTCGGACCCGAGCATGGGATTCGCGGTGCAGCCGGTGCCGGTGAGAAGGTAAGCGATGGTGTCGATGCCAGGTCGGGAGTTCCTGTTTTTTCGTTGTACGGTGAACAGAACAAGCCTACCGCGGAGATGTTGAAGAATGTCGATCTCCTCTTATACGATATTCAGGATGTGGGGGCACGGTTCTACACGTACATCAGCACGTTGAAACTCTGCATGGATGTCGCCGCGGAGCATCAGATACCGTTTGTGGTCCTCGACAGACCCAATCCCCTCGGGGCTGGTGTGGATGGACCATTGCTCGAAGATTCTCTTCGATCATTTTNNAGTATATGGAATGACGTGCGGTGAACTGGCGACCTTCATGAACACATCGGGTTGGCTGGATGGAGGAAGGAAGGCGGATCTCAGGGTGATATGGATGGAAGGATGGAAGAGGACAATGGACTGGAGTGCAACCGGACTCCCCTGGGTTGCCCCTTCGCCGAACATTCCGACTCCCGAGACAGCAGTGGTGTATCCTGCCACCTGTTTTCTGGAAGCAACAAACGTCAGTGAAGGGAGGGGTACGGCGGCTCCATTTTTCTTACTGGGGGCGCCATTCCTTGATGGGGATTCCCTTTCTGCGGCACTCAACACTCGCCATTTGCCGGGAGTGAGTTTTGTGCCTTCGCATTTCACGCCGGCATCATCGAAGCATGCCGGGGAAATGTGCCATGGCGTCAAAATAGAAATGCATGACCGTTCCGTCTTCCGCCCGGTGCTCACCGGGCTTGTGGTGATCTCCGAACTTCTTCGCCAGCGGCCCGGTGTGGTGAAGTTGAACTATCGTTGGTTGGGGAAGCTATTGGGGAAAGGATCTGTGGCCGGCTTTCTGGAGAAAGGAGGAAACCCTGTGCATCTCGAAGACGAGTGGAATGCCGAAAACTCAGGCTTCTTGAAGGAGTGCATGAAGTTCTTCCACTATCCGTCACGATAACGCTGTTCCGTTGGACTTGTTCAATTCTATCCTCTTGCCTCGATTATCTTCCGTTTTTCTTGACTTTTCCGGCGGTTTTTGTTAGATTTTAACGATATTGTGTCGTCTGACCCAAATTGCACAACCACGTTCACTATCTTCTCGG
This sequence comes from Ignavibacteriota bacterium, assembly GCA_003162215.1. GTDB lineage: Bacteria > Bacteroidota > Ignavibacteria > UBA10030 > UBA6906 > Fen-1255. Next base: position 19,366 of record PMMO01000044.1, on the reverse strand, counting down.
GGGCACGAGCCTGTTCCTGTACGGAGCATTAGCGGGAGCGGGTTTTTTTGCTTTCGCGCCCTGGAGAAGGCACGAAGCGANNCGAAGCGGCAGGGAAACAAGAAGACACAACTGAGGACCACGCAGTGGATCCCGAAAAGCCGGAATCGCAGCAGACGCGGATGCTCTTCGACGACTATCAGCCTGACAGGCGGGAGTATGTCGTGAAGAACCCGAACGATGAGCCGCACGTCGTTCCGTCGTCAAAGTCGGCGAAGCCGATCATTGATGCGGGCGCACCTGCGTTGCGTGAGACGGAGATCGTGGATTTTTTTGATCTTGACACCGAGGCAACGGGACGGGAAAGCGAGCCGCGGGTGGAGTTTCACGGACTTGTCGACAAGACTCTTATTGTGGTGAAGAACACGCTGTTTGCCCACAGCGCGGCATTCTTCTGGAAGAATCCTGAGCGCAATCAGATTGTTCTGGAAGGAGTTGCCACTGACAGCGAGGCATTTGCCAAAGTTCGTCGGTTTGACATTGGCACCGATCTCCTCAGTACGGTTGCGACGAGCGGCAAGCCGCAGATATTGTCCGAAGTCAACCCGGCAGCGGAAACGGAGATGCTGCGGTACTACGAAGCAGCAGCCGGTGTCCGGTCTGCGGTGGCAGTACCGGTGTTCTTCAGAAGCGGCATCCGCGAAATCGAGACTGTAGGTGTGCTGGTTGCCGACAGCACGGCGGAGGATGCTTTTGGGCAGGAGACGGTGGACCTGCTTGGACGGTTCACGAAGCTCATCTCCGCACTCATCAAAAGCTACACAGACAAGTATGATCTTATGCTTGACTCCGAACTGCTCGGTTCAATCCGGCGATTGCAGGATCGCCTGAAAGCCGATCACTCTGAACTCGCGGTCATGAATGCCCTGGTGGAGGAAGTCGGTCGCCTCGTCAATCCTGCGGTGCTGACCGTAACGATGTACAACGACGATGTGCGTGGTTGGACGGTGCAGAAGGTGGTCAACCCCTCGGGACATGCAACGGTGCTTCCGTCCCAACTGGTCGACGTTGCGCAAAGCCTGGTTGGTGAAGTCATTGCCAGCAACAGAGTGGAGGTAATACCCGATCTCGCCGCGGAGGAGCGGCCACGGTACCACCGTGGAGAACAACTCCCCAAGGAAGGCGGGTTTGTCTGTGTGCCGATCAGCTCGTATAACCGCTGCTACGGAGCGGTCGCGGTGGAAAGCCAGAAGAATTCGAGCTTCTCGGGGCAGGAGGTGGAGATGCTGTACCGTCTGGTGGAAAATGCTGCCGCCGTTCTTGAAGTCGGGTTCATGAACGAGGTGGTGAAAGAGTATCTCTCGGTCGACCACCTGACCGGATTGATAACGACGAAATTCTTCCTGCGTCGGATTGAGGAAGAGGTGCAGCGCGCAGAAGACATGAACGGTGAACTCGCTTACGTGGTCTTGACGGTCGATGGACTCGACGAGCACGTACGACGGTACGGGCGCGAAGTCACCGATGTGATCTACCGCGAAGTGACGTCGCTGGTGAAAGCGCAGTTGCGTGCCTACGACGCTGTGGGCACGATGGAGCAACAGACGTTAGGAGTCGTGCTCGCGAACATGACCGCAAGCAACGCGTATCTCTGGGCCGAGAAAGCCCGGAAAAATATTGCGAGCCACGTGATTTCGTATGGAAGCAAGAACTTTTCCGTCACCGCAAGTATGGGTGTCTGTGGATTGAGTGAAGGGATGAGGTCGCGCGAGTTGATGACAAATGCCGGCCAGGTCCACGCCAAGGTGGCGACCGCCGGTGGCAATGGCGTTCGGGTGTATTGATCAACATGACTGCAACGAAAGGAAGTACGGATCATGGCAAAACAGCAGACCTTTGCTGATAAAGCAGCCAAAGCTGCGATGATGAAGGGGTCGAAGTGCCCCGCATGCGGCGAAATCTTTCAGCCTATTCTGATGGTGACGTCCGAGAAGTCCTCCCAGAGCGGTTCGTGGAAGTTCAATGAGCGCCGTGTTCAGGTGTGCAAGTGCAATGAGAAAAAGGTGTACTCCTGATCGACGGGAAGGTCGTTCTGGTGGTACTTGATGGGGTCGGAGTAGGCGAACTTCCCGATGCCGGCCAGTACGGCGATGAGGGAAGCAACACGCTTGCCCACACCGCCGAGGCGGTTGGAGGGTTGCATCTCCCGGTTCTGGGGGCGCTCGGGCTTGGCAATATTGCAGAGATTCGCGGCGTCGCTGCGGCAGGGAAGCCAAAAGCGTTTTTCGGCCGCATGGCGGAGAAATCGCGCGGGAAAGACAGCACAACGGGACACTGGGAGTTGGGGGGACTTGTTCTTGAGCACGAGTTTCCCACCTACCCAAAGGGGTTCCCACCGGATCTGATGAACCGGTTCCTCTTGATCACCGGATGCACAGGGTTTCTCGGCAACAGGACGGCCTCGGGTACAGCGATTATTCAGGAACTCGGGACAGAGCACGTGCGAACGGGGCAACCCATTGTGTACACCTCTGCCGATTCGGTCTTCCAGATTGCGGCACACGAAGAGATCATTCCCCTCGAGCAGCTCTACAGGATCTGCCGGCAGACCCGTGATGAGGTGTGTACGGGTGCGGCTTCGGTTGGGCGCGTCATTGCACGGCCGTTTGTGGGAACAGATGGCGCGTACGTCCGCACCACGAACAGGAAGGATTTCTCGCTCGATCCGCCGGCTGACACCTTGCTCGACCTTCTGGCATCTCACAGGATAGAGACCGTTGGTGTTGGCAAGATCGACGATCTGTTTGCGAATCGTGGCCTGGCACGGTCACGACACACCCGGACGAATGCAGAGGGTATGGACGAACTTGTGGCACGATCAAGCGAAATGCGACGTGGTTTGATCATTGCCAACCTCGGGGATTTCGATACACTCTATGGTCACCGGAACGACCCGAAGGGATTTGCTGCCGCGCTGGAGTCTTTCGATGCAATGCTTCCGCGCCTGCTGGAAACTGTTAGAACCGGAGATCTGTTGATACTTACGGCGGACCATGGCAACGACCCTCTCACCCCGAGTACCGACCATTCCCGGGAATACGTACCGTTGCTCTGTGTCGTCGGAGGGCGGGAAGGGGGGACGACCCTCGGTACACGCTCAACATTTGCGGATGTGGCTGCAACAGCCGCCGACTATTTCGGCATACGCAATTCGTTGGCAGGAACCAGCTTTCTGTCGCAAGTGCGGTAGTGTGCCGCAACGCTCCGGCGTAGCGGCCGTATACTAAAGAAGCAACCGGACATGAGGTATGCATGGTGAAAATTACCAAGCAGTATACGAATCGAGAAAGCCAGTCGCTCGATAAGTATCTGCAGGAAATAGGCAAGGTCGAGCTGCTCAAGTCAGATGAAGAGATTGATCTTGCCCGACGCATCAAGAAAGGGGATCAAGGGGCCCTGGAAAAACTGACCAAGGCCAATCTCCGGTTTGTTGTGAGTGTGGCAAAGCAGTATCAGAATCAGGGACTCTCGCTCGGCGATCTCATCAATGAAGGAAACCTTGGCCTGATCAAGGCTGCGAAGCGGTTCGACGAAACCCGTGGCTTCAAGTTCATCTCCTATGCGGTCTGGTGGATCCGGCAGTCCATTCTTCAGGCTCTTGCAGAGCAGTCGCGTATTGTGCGTTTGCCGTTGAACCGCGTTGGAGCACTGAACAAGATCGGCAAGGCGTTCAGTTCTCTGGAGCAGGAATTCGAGCGCGAGCCGAGTGCCAGCGAGCTCGCTGAAGAGCTTGACATGTCACTCTTCGAAGTGTCGGATACCCTGAAGATTTCGGGGCGGCATTTGTCGATGGATGCGCCGTTCGCACAGGGGGAGGACAACCGGTTACTCGACGTCATTCAGGACGAGCGTCAGCCGGCACCGGACAGCGAGTTGATGAAGGAATCGCTCAGCCGTGAAGTGGAACGTGCGCTGTCGACGCTCAGCGAGCGAGAAGCGGAGGTTATCCGGTTGTACTTTGGGCTCGGGCGCGAACACTCGCTGACACTGGAGGAGATCGGAGAAAAATTCAAGCTGACGCGCGAACGCGTGCGGCAAATCAAAGAAAAGGCTATCCGCCGCCTGCGTCACGCTTCGCGGAGCAAGCAGTTGCGTGCATATCTGGGTTGATACCGGCACGGCATGCAGACCCCGTGGAGTGATCGAGAGTTGGTTCTGAGTGGGGCGGTGGCACTGCTCTTTGCCATCGCCCCGCTGTTTCTCGCAGGATGCTCGTCTTCCAGTCCCCGCTTCCGTTCCGGCGAAACACTGCGCGCCCGGGTCGAGGAAGAAGACGAGATGCGCTTTGCCACGCGCATCCGCGCCGAAGAGGAGCGTGAGGACGACCGGAAAGTGGATGTCGACAAGGTTCGTACGCGGCTGGCCTCCAGAACCGCGCCCTCACCGCGGTACTCCAACCGCACACCTGGGGGATTGGACCGCGATCGGCTCCTGATCGACGTTGTTTCCTACCTCGGTACGCCGTACGTATACGGAGGGAACACAAAGGAGGGTATTGATTGTTCTGGTTTTACGGCCAGAGTGTATGAAAGCGGCGCAAAACAGCAGCTTCCGCGATCTGCACGGGAGCAGTTCTCGGTTGGCTCCCCCGTGACAAAGAGCAACCTGGAGTTTGGCGACCTGGTGTTTTTTAATACCACCGGCCGCCGGCCGTCGCATGTCGGCATTTACATTGAAGACGACCTGTTCGCTCACGCCAGTGTGAGCAAGGGAGTGACCCTGTCATCGCTGGAGAGTACGTACTATCGGAAGCGGTTCGTGGGTGCGCGGCGGGTAGTGAGTCCCGTGGCGCAGTCATCGTCTCATTGATCTTCCTTCATAAAGATCTTTCGTGGAGTACAACGTGGCACTGCTGGCTATCTATACTTTTAATCATCCTGTTCTCAGGAAAAAGGCACGGACCATCAAACATCCGACGGCAGATCTTGTACGGACTGCTGACGATATGCTGGAGACGATGCGCAAAGCGAATGGTATCGGCCTTGCCTCCAATCAGGTTGGACTGTTGCAGCGTCTTATTGTGGTTGACATGACCGGCAGTGAAGGAGTGGAGGAGTTCGAGCCTCTCGCCATGTTCAATCCTGAGGTCGTTGATGAAGAAGGGAAGTGGGCCTTGGAAGAAGGATGCCTGAGCCTCCCTGATCTTCGGGATGAAGTCCAGCGTGCGGAACGGATTCGCGTGAGGTACCGCGATCGGAATTTCGACGCGCGGGAACTCGAGGCCACGGGCATGCTGAGCCGCGTCATTCTCCACGAAGTGGACCACCTCAACGGTGTGCTGTTTGTCGATCGCCTCAGTGTGATCAAACGCAACCTCCACCGTGGCCGCCTCAACAAGATCGATCGTGGTGAACTCGAAGTGGAGTATGATGTTATACCAAACAAGTCCAAAGTGATCGGATAGGCGTTGCTCAGGCTCGTGTTCATGGGGACACCGGACTTCGCGGTGCCAAGTCTGGAGGCCGTGATCTCGGCAGGGTATCCCATTGCTGCCGTTGTCACGGGCGTTGATAAACCGCGGGGACGGGGTCAGCATCTCACGCCCACTCCGGTAAAAGAAGTTGCCCTTCGCCACAACATCCCGCTGCTGCAACCATCCCATGTCAAGGATCCCGAGTTTGCTTCGGCGCTGCGTGCATGTGCGCCAGATCTTGCTGTCGTTGTTGCGTTCCGCATTCTTCCCCGCGAAGTGTTTGCCATCCCCTCCCGCGGAACGTTCAATCTCCACGCATCGCTTCTTCCGCGCTATCGCGGGGCGGCACCCATCAACTGGGCGTTGATACACGGTGTCCGTGAGACGGGCGTCACGACGTTCTTTCTCGAAGAAGCGGTCGACACGGGAAATCTGCTGCTTCAGTCACGCCTTCAGGTCGGACCGGATGACGATGCCGGAACCGTTCATGATCGTCTTGCGTTGCTTGGTGCCCGGCTGGTGGTTGAGACTGTGCAACAGATTGAAGCAGGGACGATCGTTCCGCAGCCGCAAGACAATAGCGTCGCTTCCCCGGCTCCGAAGATTTTCCGGGAGCAGTGCCGCATCAACTGGAAAGCCTCCGCACATCAGATTCACAATTTCGTGCGAGGACTCTCTCCGCATCCGGCTGCCTGGACCATCCATCAGGGGCGACTGTTGAAAGTCTACAAGACACGCGTGACGCCACGGCGTGCCGATGGACCGTCGGGAACCGTGTGCGTGAGCGGCCAAACCCTTTCAGTTGCCTCTGCCGATGGTGTCATCGAAATTCTTGAATTGCAGCAGGAAGGACACCGGAGAATGAGTGCTCGAGAACTCCTCCGCGGATATACGGTGACCTCGGGGGATTGCTTTGAATAATCTATCGCCGCACCACCCTCGATATGAATCTTGATCTCGCTGAGGTTGCCATTTCATTTAACATCCTGTCTTAACCTCACGCCGACCTCAACCCAACCCAACCCAACACAGCCTCCTTTGCTTCTCCCCTGATAAAGCATTATTATAACAGACCACACACGTTCCACGGGGTTCCACGCTTTTGGGCAAAATCATTACAATTGCAAATCAAAAAGGGGGAGTGGGGAAGACCACCACAGCGATCAACCTTGCCGCATGCATCGCTGCGGCGGAGCACAAAACCCTCCTTGTTGATGCCGATCCTCAGGCCAACGCTACGAGCGGCGTGGGTGTGCAATCGCCGGCTGAAGGTCTAAGCACGTATGAAATGCTCGTGGGCGAGCGTACTGCAGAAGAGATCCTATGTCAGACACAGATGCCGCATCTTTCGATCCTTCCTTCCCACATCAATCTGGTTGGAGCAGAAGTAGAGTTAGTGAATGTGGAGCATCGCGAGCGGCGGCTGCAGATGGGGCTCGAGTCCATCAAAGACCAGTTCGACTTCATTTTCGTCGATTGCCCACCGTCTCTCGGACTCCTCACGCTGAATGCCCTTACGGCAGCAGATTCCGTCCTTATCCCCGTGCAGTGTGAGTACTTTGCGCTCGAAGGGCTGGGTCAACTGCTGAACACCATCAATATGGTGAAAAAGCAAATGAACGAGCGGCTGGATATCGAAGGTGTGTTGATGACCATGTACGACAGCCGTCTGCGGCTTTCGAACCAGATCGTTGAGGAAGTCCGGAAATACTTCGGTGAAAAAGTCTACAAGACCGTTATCGCGCGCAACGTGCGCCTGAGCGAAGCGCCGAGTTTCGGCAAGCCTATCATTCTGTATGATGCAATCTCTTCCGGCACGAGGCACTACATGGACCTTGCCGGGGAGGTGCTTTCGCGCAACAACCACACTCTCGTACCGGGAGCAGGTGCCAGCCGATCGGAATAAGGACTCTCCTGCATGTCAAAGAACAAGCTCGCCCTGGGTCGTGGACTCGCATCGCTGATTCCCCGCCCTGTGCCGCAATCGCCGGAACCCATCCAGCAGATGACCGACGATGGCTCCGCAGATCAGGTGATTGTGCATGTAGCTCTTGACAAAATTGAGCGCAATCCTTACCAACCCCGGGCGGATTTCGACCCGGTAGCGCTTGATGAGCTGAAACGCTCGATCCAGGAAAGGGGCATCATCCAGCCCATCACCGTCCGCCGCATTGCGGGCGGGTACCAGCTCATATCGGGCGAGCGCCGTATGCGCGCAGCCCGGAGTGCGGGCCTGCAGAAAATCCCCGCTTACATCATCCGTGTTGCCACCAACGAGGAGATGCTGGAACTCGCACTTATTGAGAATCTCCAGCGCGAGCACCTGAATCCAATCGAGATTGCCATCTCCTACCGGCGCCTTATCGAAGAGTGCAGCTTCACGCAGGAAGAAGTCTCCCAGCGGATCGGGAAAGACCGTTCAACCGTCACCAACATGTTGCGCCTGCTCAAGCTCCCCGAGACCATTCAGAACGCGGTGCGCAAGGGGGAACTGAGTGGGGGGCATGCGCGGGCGATTGCAGGTTTGGAGGACACTGCTTCGCAGCTTGCCATATTCAAAAAGGCGATCGTTAGGGGGCTCTCCGTACGTCAACTCGAACGGCTTGTCCGCGAGCGTGGAGAAAAAGCTGCAGCGAAGAGAGGAAAATCAATACAAGAATCCGCCGGCTCAATTCCCGCGGTTGAAGACCGTCTCCGCAGACTCCTTTCCACGCGTGTGCACGTTCGGCAACAGCACGGTGGGAAGGGAGAGATCGTTGTGGAGTTCTACTCGGCAGACGACCTGGAACGGCTGCTCGAGTTGTTCGAAAATGTCCAGGCATAACACTTTGAATGAAGGATACCAGAAGACCATGGAACGCTCAGTCGTCGCTACGAAAAACGCGCCCGGCGCTATCGGTCCCTACAGCCAGGCGATCAAGGTTTCGGGCGGCTTTGTATTTACAGCCGGTCAGGTTGGTCTCATGCCTGCGACAGGAGAAATTGTCGCCGCGGACATCGAGTCACAGACCCGGCAAGTGCTGGAGAATCTGAAAGCCATTCTCGAAACCGCCGGTTCGAGTCTCTCGAACGTCGTTAAGACGACGGTCTATCTCAAAGATCTGGGTGATTTTGCGGCTATGAATGCCGTGTATGCAACGTTCTTCAAGGATGCCCCGCCGGCCAGAACGACCGTTGAAATATCACGGCTCCCGCGTGATGCCCGAGTGGAAATTGACGCCATTGCAATTGTTGCAGGATAACGTTCCGTGGACCGGTCCCTCCCGACGTTGTGCACGCTGTTGGTGATCGCGTGGAGTGCCTGTCACGCGCAGATTGTGCCGGGTGACACGACTGCGGTGCGGGATTCCACTGTTGCCGGGCAGCGCATTCTTGCCGCCGATACGCTTCACCTTCCCGCACCACCGTACAAATCGACGGGCACGGCAATGTTGTTCTCCGCGATTCTCCCGGGAGCGGGTCAAGTGTACAACGAGTCGTATTGGAAGGCCCCACTGGTGCTTGGCCTCAGTATGTATTTCATTTCAGAGTTCATGCGGTACAATAGGTATGCAGACGACTACCGACAACTGTACCTCGCATCTCTTTCAACGGTTGCCATTCCGGCATACCAGACAAAGCGTGAGGACTACAAGAACTTGCGTGATGCAAACGTCTGGTACTTTGTGATTGTCTATGTGTTGAATATCGTCGATGCGTACGTGGATGCGAGCCTGTACGGTTTCGATGTGAGTCCTACCCTTTCATTGCGCGGGCCGCAGGGGAATGTCGGACTTTCGTTGCGTGTTGTGTGGTAACATTTCATAGTATGTTCTCTCCACAGCTGGAGTCGCAATGCTGAACTATATCTGGATTGGCTTGATTCTCATAGGATTGTTCGTAGCCGTCGGCAATGACATTATCGACGAAGTGCAGAATCCGTATCGCAACGGAGAGCCGTTTGTCTCAACCGTGCTGCTCAAGAAAGCACCTTCAGGAATTCGGCAGACATGGGAAGGAGATCTCGTGGCGCCGCCGGACTACTTCAATGGCTTTTACGGAACACAACGCACCCAGGAACCGATTCGCCAGCCTGCGGTAATCTCCAAGAGTGCGGACGGAACCGCCTCGCTGACGATGAACATCACCGACGCCTCTCCCGCCTGGTGGCGCGAGATGGCAAAATCGGCAGGCAGCAAAGAGCGCTTGCTCGGAAGAGTCGTGGAGTTCAGCGTCTCCGAAGACCAAACATCTGCACGCGTGCAGGTAGTCTTTGAATCGATACGATTTGTCAAGCTGAAAGCCGTAACACAGGCGGCGCTGGACTATGCCGCAATTGCGGTGAACATCGCGCTTGGCCTGATCGGCATCATGGCGCTCTGGCTCGGCATGATGAAGGTGGCTGAGGAGGCCGGTCTGCTGCAAGTGCTGACCCGGATCCTGACGCCCGTAACGAAGCGGCTCTTCCCGGATGTACCACCGGACCACCCGGCGGTGGGGGCGATCATCATGAACATCGCCGCGAACATGCTCGGCCTCAGCAATGCAGCAACTCCGCTTGGCCTTAAGGCGATGGAGGAGTTGAATAAACTCAACCCCAAAGTGGGAACCGCCACGAATGCGATGGTGACATTTCTTGCTATTAACACCGGTGGATTGATTCTGCTCCCTGCGACGGCCATAGCCGTCCGCGCGGCGGCAGGGTCATCGAATCCCGGCATCATTATCGGGACTTCCATCGTCGGTGCAGGATGTGCGACGATTGCCGGCATTGCAGCCTCAAAACTGCTGCAACGGCTACCCCGGTACAAGAAAGCGATGGAGGTTTGACATGGGCGAATTCCTGAAGAATCTCGTCGAGGTTATTTCCTTCATTGCGATCCCCCTCATGTTTCTTCTGTTCCTCGGTTGGGGATTGATCAAAAAGGTGAAAGTGTACGAAGTCTTTGTCGAAGGAGCTAAAGACGGCTTCAATGTGGCAATCCGCATTATCCCATATCTCGTGGCCATGCTGGCAGCAATAGGGATCTTCCGGGCCAGCGGTGCGATGGAGTTGCTGATTACCGTTCTGGCACCGGTCACGGGGTTGATCGGGATGCCTCCTGAAACGCTTCCGATGGCACTTATGCGGCCGTTGTCGGGAAGCGGTTCTCTTGGTATCATGACAGAGCTTATGAAAGTACACGGCCCGGATTCTTTGATTGGCATCATGGCATCGACGATGTACGGGAGTTCAGAGACCACATTCTATGTGCTGGCGGTCTACTTTGGCACCGTGTCCATAAAGAATACACGCCATGCGGTACCTACAGGCATTATTGCAGATGTTGCGGGTATGCTTGCCGCGGTATGGATTGTGAATCTCCTTTTCCGTTGAGAGGGGCCAATCGGTTTCTTGCGTTTCAGGGGCACCGTGGGTATATTAGGGACATAAGCTGCTTCTTCCTGTCCATTCTCACCTGATTCCCAGGCTTGCCCGAAAAGGCTTCGATTTCAACACTTTTTGAGACCATTCCATGCACTTTCCGAACAAGATGGTTGCTGCAACAATCCCGCTCGTCCCGCGCCGTATCATACGATTTTTCGCCGGCCGTTACATTGCCGGCGAAACGCTCGATGATGCCATCCGTTGTGTCCGGCAACTCAACAGCGAGGGAGTGTGCGCGACGATGGACGTTCTCGGCGAGGATATCACCACCCGCGCCGAGGCTATCGCTTCCAAAGACCAATCCGTTGTCGTACTGCATACCATCGCGAAGGAAAAACTCGATTCGAATCTCTCCATCAAGCTGACCTCTCTCGGTTTGAAAATCGACAAGCAGTTTTGTGTCGAGAATGTTCGTGACATACTCACCGTTGCCCTCCAATATAAGAATTTCGTCAGAATTGATATGGAGGATTCCAGCTGCACGACCGACACGATTGATGCGTTTCGATCTGTTCACCGCGAGTTTGCGAATGTGGGCATCGTGGTTCAGGCATATCTCTTCCGGACGGAAGAGGATGTGCGGGGATTGGTGAAGGAGGGGTCGGGATTCCGTTTGTGCAAAGGCATCTACAGAGAGCCCGCGGATATCGCCTTCCAACAACGCGAAGAGGTACAGAAGAACTACATGAAGCTGCTGGAACAAATGTTGGTCGGCGGAAGCTATGTCGGCATTGCCACGCACGACAGCGTTCTCGTTGATGGTGCGGTGGCATTGATCAAGAAGTTGGGATTGCAGAAGGACCGGTACGAATTTCAGATGCTGCTTGGTGTGCGGCCTGAACTTCGCAAGAAACTGGCACGTGATGGGCACAAAGTGCGGCTCTACATCCCCTACGGAGAGCATTGGTACGGATATTCAACGCGGCGATTCAAAGAGAATCCCGCAATGGCCGGTTATGTGTTCAAAGCCCTGTTCACCCGTAACGCCTAGCCCTCGACCTGAAAGTCAACAGGAACCTCAACCTTAGCAAGGAGCCACAATGGCGGAACCCGCTCATAAGCCCTATGTCCCTCCGGACACGGACATGAAAGAGTTCACCTTCCGCGCCCTCATCATCGGGTTGGTGATGTGTGTCGTGCTCGGTGCTGCAAATGCGTATCTCGGCCTGAGGGCGGGGATGACGATTGCTGCCACATACCCGGCCGCGGTGATCGGCATGGCGTTGCTGCGTCTCTGGAAGGGAAGCATCCTCGAAGAGAACTTTGCACGTACGGTCGGGTCGATAGGTGAATCAGTGGCTGCCGGCGCTGTCTTCACGATCCCCGCATTCGTTGTGCTCGGGCTCTGGAAATTCAGTCCGGAGACAATGTGGACCGAATACCTTACAGCTTCCGCGCTCATGATCCTGGGCGGGATCCTCGGCATCATGTTCGTGACGGTTCTGCGCCGTGTCATGGTGGAAGACAAGACGCTGCCGTTTCCTGAGTCGGTGGCTGCTGCAGAGATNNAAGTTGCTTGATGGTTTCAAGGTGTTCCAGTCGTCCAACGACTTCCAGGTGATGGTTGGGCGTGTGAAGGAGAGTTTTGTCAAGCTGGGGCTCACCGACAAGGCAGAAAAAGTCGCTGCCGGCGGCGTTACGACGATCTCTGCTCCGGCGGCAACACCAGCCTATATCGGCGTCGGGTATATTATTGGTCCCGAACTCGGCGCCTTGAACTTCGCCGGGGGCTTGCTGGCGTGGGGTCTCTTCGTCCCGCTCCTCGTCTTTTTCATCGGCCCTTCGGAAATCGACAAGTATCTCTTGAACAACAACGGCAANNATGATGCTGCCTGGGCTGCTCTCGCCGGACATCTGTACCGGTATATTGTTCGCCCGATTGCCGTGGGTGGCATGCTTGTCGGTGCAACCTACACCCTTTGGAAAATGCGCAAGAACCTGATTCTGGGGATCAAGCGCGGCATGGCGGATGTCAGGAAATCGGCGAGCACCACAAGTGCTGCGAACCGGACGGAGGAGGATCTTCCGTTCAAGCTGGTGTTGTTTGTCATTACCATCGTATTTGGATTGATGATCGCCGTCTACTTCTATTTTACCGGGATGGTCCTCGGGGCAATCCTCGCTGCCGTGGTGATGCTCATTGCCGGATTCTTCTTNNTCAAACAACCCGATTTCCGGTCTGACTCTTGCGACAACAGTCGTTGCAGCGCTGACCATGGTCATTATCGGGGTAAACGGGCCGTCAGGTGTAGCTGCTGTCCTCGGAGTTGCAGCTGTGGTGTGCGTTTCCTCTGCTGTTGCGGGCGAGATGCTGCAGGATCTCAAAGTGGGGCACATCCTGGGTGGTACGCCGCGCAAGATGCAGATAGGCGATATCCTCGGCGTCATTCTTGCGGGCCTCGTGATGTTCTTCCCGTTGTACGTATTGCATAATTCCGATCTGGCATCCAACCCCGCCGGTGGGTTCGGTGGAAAGGCGCTCCCTGCCCCGCAGGCCGGGCTCATGGCGGCACTCTCTCAGGGAATTGTCGGTGGCGAAATGGCCTGGCCGCTTGTCGTCGTTGGTATCGCCATGGGTGTTTCCCTTATTCTGATAAAGGTACGGAGCCCCATGCTATTCTCCGTGGGTATGTACCTGCCGCTCGAAACAACCTTTGCGATATTTGTGGGCGGTGTCATCCGCGGCATCGTCGACAAGACGGCGAAGAAGCGGGGTTTCAACGACGCGCAGAAGGCACGCGTTGAGAACGCGGGCATCCTGAGTGCATCCGGTTTGATCGCCGGGGAAGCGCTTGTCGGATTGTTTATCGCCGTTGTGGTCTTTGCGCGCGATCAGATGGGTGAGAAGGCGGAGTTCTGGATCATTCCGGGATTTGAGACCATCGGTCCGTGGCTCGCACTCCTGGTCTTTGGTGTTCTTGCCGCATACCTGATTCGTGTGCCGCTGTCGAAGGCCGGCAGCCCGGATGAACCCGCACCACCCAGTGCGATGATGTGAGAAGAGCAGGCAATGGGCACTGGGCAATAGGCACGAGGGGATCAGACCTCTGACCTAGTGCCTCGTGCCCAACGCCTAATATCCCCACACGAGTCTCATAAGGAGAAAAGAAATGTCCAACGCCATTGAAGGATTGAAACCAGTGCTGGTCTGGAAGTATTTCGCGGAAGTTGCCAAGATTCCGCGCTGCTCCAAGTACGAGGGAGCAATTGTGAAGTACGTCATCGAAACAGCCAAGAAGCTCGGCCTCGAGGCGAAATCAGACAAATTCGGGAACGTCGTCGTTCGGAAACCGGCTTTCCCCGGACGTGAACACGTCGGGAGCATTGTGTTGCAGGGACATCTCGACATGGTCTGCGAGAAGAATAATGACAAGGTGCATGACTTTTCGAAGGATCCCATCGAGCTTGTCCGGAAAGACAACATCATCATGGCCAATGGTACAACACTTGGCGCGGATAATGGTATTGCCGTTGCCACGAATCTCGCCATCATGGAAGACCGTTCGCTGCAGCACGGCCCGCTGGAGTTTCTCTTCACCGTTGACGAAGAAACCGGGCTCACCGGTGCCAGCAATCTCGCAAGCGACTTCCTGACAAGCAGGACGCTCCTCAACCTGGATTCGGAAGAGGAAGGCCATCTCTACGTCGGTTGTTCGGGGGGCCGCAACACGCTTGCCTCCTGGAAGCTGGCAACGGATCCTGCCGGCGCCGGGTTGGTCCCGGCGGAACTCAAAGTGGCCGGCTTGAAGGGCGGGCATTCCGGCCTGGAGATCGACAAGAATCGAGGAAACTCCATCAAGATCATCACCAGAGTGCTTCAGCCACTGTCTCTCCTCGGTGTTCGTCTGGCTTCGATTGCGGGAGGCAATAAACATAATGCAATTCCCCGTGAGGCGACGGCGATTGTCTATATCCCGAAAAAGGCATGGGGCAATGCCGCCAAGACCGTGACGGCGTGCGAAGAGATCGTGAAAGCGGAGCTTGGCAAGGTGGATCCTGACCTTTCGATCACATTGATCGAAAAGAAGGGAACGAAACGTGGCAAGGTCATAAAAAAAGCTCTGCAGAAGAAAATCCTGCAGACTATCAGCGCGTTGCCGCACGGCGTCATCAAAATGAGTTCAGAGATACCGGGACTGGTGGAGACGTCAACCAACGTTGCAACCATCACCACCACGAAGAAAGCAGTAGAGATGGCGACCAGTCAACGCAGTTCCGTGGCATCGGAGAATGCGGACATCTGTCAAACGGTATGGATGATTTTCGAGCTCGGCGGTGCCAATGTGAACCACAGCGATGGGTATCCCGGCTGGAAACCCAATCTGGACTCCCCGGTCCTGGCGCTTGCCAAGAACACCTATCAGGCACTTTACCACAAATTCCCGGAGGTCAAGGCGATTCACGCCGGACTCGAATGTGGAATCATTGGTGAGCGCTTTCCCGATATGGACATGCTTTCGTTCGGGCCGACTCTCGAGAGCGTACACTCCCCCGACGAAAAGATCTTTATCGACACCGTGGATACGTACTGGCAGTTTCTGTTGGGTATTCTAAAGAACGCCAAGTAGACCGACCATGTGAGGTCGGCAGTAGTGAAGGCAACGGCAGTCCACATAACGCCTGGGGCGGAGGCTCCGGGCGTTGTTGTTATCCATTCACCACATGCAGGAGGATAGAACCATGAATAAGAAGCTCTGGTTGGGTTTCATTGCGGTGTTCGTGACCGTGGAAATTGTCAATTTCCTCGTGAATGGTCTTCTCCTTATGCCGGATTACCAGGCGACTCAGAGCCTCTGGCGGCCCAATATGATGTCGCTCTTGTGGATCTATCACGTGCTCATGGTGTTTGGTGCATTCTTCTTCACGTTTATTTTCGCCAAAGGGTACGAGGGGAAGGGAGTGATGGAGGGGGTTCGTTACGGCCTGTACATTGGCATCTGGCTCAGCATGGGCATGGCCTATGGCACCTACGCGATGATCGCGATTCCGTACGCTCTTGCGTTGAAGTGGTTCCTATTCGGCATTGTACAATATGTGATCATGGGAATCGTCGTGGCAATGGTGTACGGGAAGAAGAAAGTCAATTGAAGATCGGGAATCGAAGATCGAGGATTGCTGATCAGTTTCCAATCCTCGATCTTCCATCTTTGATTGCTTCGGGGCTACAGGATTGCTCCGGGGCTACAGAATTGCTCCGGGGCTACGGGCGGATGCGAAAGATTTCATATAATCGCTCCCGAAGCTGAAGAAATGCAATCACATGTTTCCGGGGGAGTGTGCCGGTCGGTTCCCGCCAGCTGCTGTCCGCCCGGGCCAGAGCTTGATCCAGTGTCCACCGGTGTTCAAACGTGGCGCCATGGAAGGCGGCGAGCGAACGGTGTTGTTGGGGCGAGAGGGGCAGGGGCTCGCGTTGCGTGAAGGCTTGCACCGTATCCACCACCAGTGTGTCAAGGTCGGCACAATCGAACAGGAGTACCATCTGTTTCTCGGACCAGGGCTGGATCCGTTGGAGGGTTTGGCGGAATTGGGCCGAGCCGATGATCTTCTTCCCGTCCAGTTGCGCAAGAGGTTGGCTGTCGAGCCCTCGCTGCGACAGCTCACTACGAACCTCAGGGGTTATGACGTAGCTTGAGGTTCTCACCACTTCAAGTGCAAAGACATTCTGCACTATGAAGAGTGCGATGTAACAGCTCACCCCGGCGACGATCGGTGCAACAACCCATCCGCCTGCAATCCTTCCGAGGACATTGTATCTGATCCCTTTGCCGCCCTTGGCGAGGCCGACACCAATAACCGCGCCGATAACAACCTGCGTACTCGAGAGGGGCACAAGGGGAATTGTGGGGAGTCCTGCCTGCAACAAGAGGGCTTCGAGTGTTTCAGATGTGAAGAGAAAAAGGACGAGAACTTCCGCAAATACGACGACCAGACCCGCCAGGGGTGTGATCTTGTAAAGGTCACGGCCTACCGTGGTCATGACCTGTTTGCCATAGGTAAGGATGCCGACGGCAATGGCAAGACCTCCGAGGAAAAAGAGCACCCTCGTACCGCCCACTGTCAGCAACCCGCCAAGAGAGACATCGCCAAAAGGGACAGCCGGAACAAACATGCCCATGACGTTTCCGATGTTATTTGCTCCGAGCAGGTACGACGCCAGTGCTCCGAACGCAAGCAATCCCGTGCGCGTATATGCGTCGAGTGTCAGGATGTGCATGCGCCTGCCACGCAGGAGAGCAGTCACGATCTTGAATGCAGCAAAGGCGAACACCGCGGCGAGGAGGGGGCCGGCGAGCCAGGTGGTGACGATGCGCGAGAGGGAGTAGGTATCCGTCGGTGATCCCGTGAAAAGGTTCCACCCGACGATGCCGCCGACGACGGCCTGGGAGGTGCTGACGGGCAGTCGGATCTTCGTCATCCAGGCAATCGTCAGGCCGACTGCCAGGGCGACGGTGAAGCATCCAGCCAGTGCATTGACGGCGCCGAGGGTCGTTAGTGTTCTCGTCGTCCCGCCTCCGCTGACCACCGCTCCAAGAACTACAAAGACTCCCGCTACAATGGCCGCTGTGCGGAATCGCACCATCCGTGAGGAGACTGCGGATCCGAAGACGTTCACCGCGTGGTTGGCACCCAGGGACCAACCGAGGAAGAGTCCGGTACTGATGAACAGCCATTCGATCATCGGACGGCCTACAGACTGCGCTTGATAGTGGCGATGGCCAGGCGATCGCACACGTCTTCGGCTTCATCGGAGATGGTTTCGATGTGATAGGCGAAGTATCGCATGTGGACCTTCCAGCTGAGATCGATATTCATTCTGAAGACTTTGCGCTTAATTTGATCACCCCGGTTGTCCGCCTCATGCTCATAGAACATGGTCTTGTTAATGTAGTCCCGGACGCGCTCCGGGTCGCGGAAGTACGAACGCCCGGCACTGACCATGGATTCCACCGCTGCCATGGAAGCTTCCGTCAGTTCCATGAAGAGGGGTTTGAGTTCCTCGATGAGGTCGGGCATTTCGACATCGAATTGCGTCAGTGTTTCGGCGGTGCGGTTCAACACGCGGTCAATGCTTTCGAGGAGGCCAAGAACGTCGCCCCGCGATTCGGGGATCAAGGTCTCAGAATAGAGCCGGGTCTCGATCGCGCGACGCAGCGCATCGGCGCTGCTTTCGATAGCACCGAGATCCCGCAAATGCGCAGTAAAGTGTTCGATGTCTCCGGTGCAGTAGCATTTGAGGCCTTCTTTGAAGAGAAGAGCGCCCCGAATCACCAAATCGAGATAATCGTCAATTTGGTGCTCGAGATTGAGAGTCTTGCGGAGCAGGATATCCATAGACGACCTCCTTCACTCTATAGGTACTCAATTCCCATGAGTTTTGCGAGAGGGAAAGCCTGCCGCTGCTTTTTTTCCAGAAAGGGAATATGTACATTGCATAACCATGCCATTCCCTTCTGACGGAAGAAAATCCTTGGACGAAACATCCCATTCTGCGTCGGCGCGAGACCGGGTCGAATGCGCATGGTCTTGAGACGATAACGACAAAAGCAGTGTAGCCGGGGAGCCGAATGCAATGCCGTTTTCCCTGATTTCTGACTATTCACCCTCAGGAGACCAGCCGGAGGCAATCCGGCAGCTCAGAGAAGGTGTGGTGCGGGGTGACAAGCACCAGACGCTTCTGGGGGTGACCGGGAGCGGGAAGACGTTTACCGTCTCCAACGTTATTGCAGAGATCAACAAGCCGGTTCTTGTGCTATCGCACAATAAGACGCTGGCGGCGCAACTGTACGGAGAGTTCAAGAACTTCTTTCCACGCGACCGGGTGGAATTCTTCATCAGCTACTACGACTACTACCAGNNTACTACCAGCCGGAGGCGTACGTACCCTCCACGGACACCTACATTGCGAAGGATGCGTCGATCAACGATGAGATCGACCGGCTCAGGTTGCGGGCCACGAGCGCGCTGCTGAGTGGCGACCGCAACGTGATCGTTGTGGCTTCGGTGAGTTGCATCTACGGTATTGGCGCTCCGGAGGAATGGGCGAGCCAGATTGTGGTGGTGCGAAAAGGGGAGAAGATTGACAGGAACTCCCTCCTGCGGAAATTGCTGAACATCTTCTACATGCGGAACGACTTTGAGTTCGTTCGCGGCACCATGCGTGTNNGATGTGGTGGAGGTCATCCCGGCCTATGAGAACGAAGAAGCCGTTCGGATATCGTTCTTCGGGGATGAAATCGAGCGCATTTCGTATATCAACAAACTTGACGGGAAGGTGCTTGGAGAAACGGACTATGAAGTTATCTATCCGGCCAAGCAATTTGTGACTTCGCGGGAGACGATTGATCGATCAATCAAGGGTATTGAGATCGAACTTGAGGAGCGACTTGCGGAACTCCGGGCACTTAACAAACTCGTTGAAGCACAACGGCTCGAACAACGCACCCGGTTCGACCTCGAAATGATGAGAGAGGTGGGATATTGCTCCGGCATCGAAAACTACTCCCGTC